>JAFLDD010000001.1:0-310302 GCA_017302575.1 Alphaproteobacteria bacterium
ATACTACATCGTCAATCCAGTGCAACCCGCCATAGCTCCTAAAACACTCTTTCACTTGATATTGCATCTTTTGCTTTGTCTCAGACGTTGCTCGATCATTTGCGATGGAAATATGCTCTTCAGGTGAGAACAACGTGTCGTCTGCAACGCAATTACACATATTGCGGCTCAGGTGTTCGTAATTTTCAAACATAAAAAGCTGCTTATCTGTTTTCTGTGATTTTTCAACGCTTAGCATGCATATTTCAACGTGTTGTTTGCCCTCTGCGGATGTTGGAGCAGTAGCAATCGGGATGGGTCGTCCCATATTACCCATCCATTGCATGCAGGCTTGGCGACGCTTTAGACCATAAACGTCAAGACCTTTTGGAATCTCATGTAAAAAAAACAAAGCAGCAACTTCGCTGGTTGTAAAATGGATGCCATCATAAATACATAGACAATATGAGAATGCGGCGGGTGCATCATCGGAAAGTGCTGTGTCGAATTGATGGTTGCGTTTTGCATCTTCGATGCAAGTCTGTTTCAGACTTAGTCGAATCTGATTTGTGGCCGCCGTGCTAATCAGATAATAGACAAGCAGGATTGCGGCGACTGAAATTAAAACATACAGGCGCTTGCGTGACATAAAGCTTTTTAGGTGAAATGGACGATTTTGTATAGTCTATCCGTGGATTTTTGCAAGCCTATGCTTGACCAAAGCCGTACATAATGGTGGGTTTTCGATCATAAACTCTACTAAAGAGGGCTACCTAGAGCCTATGCTACTTGGGTGCAATACCGAAATTTTTATTACAAATACTTATGGCATTGCCCATATTTGAGCCTGGACTAGTAGGTGCCTGATTCTTGGAAAGGGCAATAAAATCGTCTTTGCTTAGATTTACATTATTGGAGACACAGCGACAGAAATCGTCAGTTAAGTTATGCTTACGGCCCTCTGCGGTGTATTGCTTCGCTTTTTGCAGGCAGACTTTGTAATAGTCATCTTTGGCGAGCATTTGCATCTTGGCTAGTGCCGAAGGGCCCATTGTAGAATGGTTCAGCAGACTTTCTATCGCATTAGCAGGGGTAGCCGAGGCTGGGTGCGCAAAGCAGAGTGCGAGAACTGTTGTGATGGTGCGTGGGATCATAGTGGCTACTTTTTAGCAGGTTAAAACAAATGCGTACAGCTTGCAACTGCGCTTGACCAAAGCCGCACATAATGGTGTGTTACGGCCAACAAACGAGGTTCCCATGGCTGTTGCCCAGAAAATCAAAGAACAATCTCCTGTTATCACGAAAGAAATCATCGAATCGCATGGCATGACTCATGACGAATATGAACGCGTGGTGGATATTCTGGGGCGTGCGCCGAACTTGGTTGAACTCGGTATTTTCTCGGTGATGTGGAGCGAGCATTGCTCTTACAAAACCACACGTAAATGGCTTAAGACCTTTCCAACTACAGGCCCGCAGGTGATTTGCGGCCCTGGCGAGAACGCAGGAGTAGTCGATATTGGTGATGGGCAGGCGGTGATTTTCAAAATGGAATCGCATAACCACCCAAGCTTCATCGAACCCTTCCAAGGCGCAGCAACGGGTGTTGGCGGCATTTTGCGCGACGTGTTCACCATGGGTGCGCGCCCAATTGCGATGATGAATGCGCTACGTTTTGGTGATCCGCAGAATTCGAAAACGCGCCATATTGTCGATGGTGTGGTGGCGGGCATTTCGCATTACGGTAACTGTGTGGGCGTGCCGACGGTTGGCGGTGAAACGATTTTCCACAAATCCTATAATGGCAATCCGCTCGTCAATGCGATGTGTGTGGGCCTAGCTGATACGGATAAGATTTTTTATTCGACCGCTTCAGGCGTGGGCAACCCTGTTATCTACTTTGGTGCGAAAACGGGACGCGACGGTATTCACGGCGCGACCATGTCGAGCGCGGAATTCAATGAGGATACGGAAGAGATGCGCCCAACCGTGCAAGTGGGTGACCCGTTCGCCGAGAAGCTATTGATTGAAGCATGCCTTGAGTTGATGCAGACGGATGCGATTGTCTCGATTCAGGATATGGGTGCGGCGGGCCTTACCTGTTCATCACTTGAGATGGCGAGCAAAGGTGATTTGGGCATCGAGCTGAACCTCAATGATGTGCCAATGCGCGAAGAAGGCATGACGCCTTATGAGATTATGCTCAGCGAATCGCAAGAGCGTATGTTGATGGTGGTGAAGCCAGACAAGGTGGAAGTTGCCGAAGCGATTTTCAAGAAATGGGAAATTTCATACGGCACGATCGGTGTGCTGACCGACACGGGCCGTATGGTGCTGAAGATGGACGGTCAAACCGTGTGCGACATTCCCGTAGCTCCCTTGTCGGATGCTGCGCCAGTCTATGACAGACCGTACGTGATTACGCCGCAGCGACCAGCACTGGGCGAGGTGAGAGCCCCCGCCGATGTTGGCCAAGCATTGGCGCAACTGATGGCGTGCCCAGACATTGCGAGCAAGCGTTGGATCTGGCAGCAATATGATCACATGGTGATGAATGATACGATTGCGCGCCCAGGTGGTGATGCGGCGATTGTGCGTGTGCATGGTACGAAAAAAGCCATTGCGATTACGACGGATTGCACACCGCGCTATGTCTATGCCGACCCGTATGAAGGTGGCAAACAAGTCATTGCGGAAACATGGCGCAACCTGACAGCAGTGGGTGCAGAACCATTGGCGATTACGGATTGTTTGAATTTTGGTAACCCGCAAAAACCTGAAATCATGGGTCAGATTGTGGGTAGTATTCAAGGCATGGCGGAAGCGTGCCGTGCGCTTTCTTACCCTGTCGTTTCGGGCAATGTGTCGCTTTATAACGAGACGAACGGGCAGGGCGTATTACCGACGCCTGCGATTGGTGGTGTTGGCTTACTCAAGGATGCAAGCAAGCGCGTTGGTAGCGCTTTCAAGCATGTGGGTGACTCGATCTTGCTGATTGGTGAAACGAAGGGGCATATGGGCAGCTCGCTCTACCTGCGTGAGATTTTAGGTAGTGAAGAAGGCCCGCCACCACCAGTCGATTTAGCACAAGAAAAACGTATTGGTGATTTTGTGCGCGATCTCATTCGAGTGAATCTCCTTACGGCATGTCACGATTTGTCGGACGGTGGGTTGCTCGTTGCTATCGCAGAAATGTGCCTGCCAAACCGTATCGGCGCACAACTGAGATTCCCGAACAATCTTCCTGCGCATGTTTACGGCTTTGCCGAAGATCAGGCGCGCTATGTCGTTGCCGCGAACGCCGAGAAGAAAGACGCACTGCTACTGAAGCTTAATCAGGCAAAAATTCCATTCACTGATTTGGGTACAACAATTGCTGATTTGTTGATTGTAGAAGATGTGTTGCGTGCGCCTGTGCAGCATTTACATGATGTCAACGAAACATGGTTGCCAGGCTTTATGGCCGCCTAATGAATCGTGCGCTCGGCTGCTTCAAGGCGGCTGGTGATAGCGTCTTCAGCGTGTGAATCACGTGGTTTATCGACCTTCACGCGCGGGCCTTCTTCCAAAATATTTTGTACGCGCTGTGATGTCTTTGGTGTTTCATGCGTGTGGTGATTTGCGTCGTTCAAATGGCGCGCTACGATCTGTTCCATCTGTTGCTCGCGGCCTTCAATCGCGCGAATACGCTGATTATTATGCTCGTGATCGACCTGCTGTTTGTACTGCGCTACCGCCAGATCGCCGCCGGTCAGGAAATTGCCGACCGCAGTCAGCACTGTGTTAAGTGCAATGACCGGCCACGGAGAGATCATGCTCGTGGTCGTTGCGACGCCACCTGCAGGCACGGTATAAAGGAAGGAGCCAAATGCCTGCGCGAGACCTGCTCCCGAGAAACCAAATATGGAAATGCCGCTAAGACCAAGCAGGTAAATGCCGCCGAATAATACACCAGCGCCAATTGCGCCAAGTAGCAAGCCTTGCGGAATGCCTTTGAGCGCGCTACTGATAGCGCCACCCCACCAGACTTTTGAACGTGTTTGTTTATCTAATTCCATTCCATTATTTTAGAATGTTACATAGGTATTTGTGTGAAGATTGTGTGAAAATGCTTGCGTTAGGGACAATCTAAGTTATTAAAAATCAATAAGATAGGAAAAGCCCAATGCCCATGAGTGGTGAAGAAATTACCAAACGTATTCAAGCAGCGATTCCTGACGCGCAGATTGTGCTCGAAGATTTAGCGGGTGACAACGACCACTGGAAAGTGATGGTGACGAGCGCAGCATTCGCGGGCAAGTCACGCGTAGCGCAGCACCAAATGGTTTATGCGGCCTTTGGCAAAGATATGGGCACGACGCTTCATGCACTCGCTGTGGAAACAAAGGTTCGATAGTCCAGCGAACCATCTGCGTCGTCGCATCCACGTTTGCGAATCCTCATGTAGCGCGGCTACAATCGTCTCCTCAAGCGTGGCAAGTGCTCCTAGCATCTGGCTCACTAATCTATCGAATAGAATTTTGGGGCAAAAAAAATCGGCCTTTTTTAAGGGCCGATGAGTGTATGGCAAACCACGTATGAAACTGTTTAAGCGAATCGACCTGCGCTAATTTCTTCCTGCAACGCTGCAAATGTTCTTGCTGTTGGCGTTTGAATGCCGCCACCATCTCTGAAGGCAAATTTTGCAGTATTGCCTACCAGTGTACTTGCGCTAGGGTCAGTCAAATCTATTTGAGATTCAATTCCGTAACTAACCGCTGATAAGTATGCAGGCGGTAGCTCTGTATAGTTACTGCTTGTCGATGCCGCGCCCATTCCTAATCCTCTTATGTTTGCCGATGCGGTATTGTCTCCGCGTCATCAAGCAGAATAACAAAAGAGAGTTAACGGAAGGTTAACTTAGGCGGGCATTTTAAGGAGATTTTATGAATGCTTCCAGCTCGGCCTACTGGCCTCGCCATGAAGCGTGCTCAAGGCTGATTCGGCCTACTGGCCTCGCCATGAAGCGTGCTCAAGGCTGATTCGGCCTACTGGCCTCATATAACGGGTAGTTTAGGCGGCGAACTTTTTAAGGACGCTTTCGAATAAAATACGGCCGTCCGAGCCGCCAAGTTCGGGGTCGGCATGGCGCTCTGGGTGGGGCATGAGGCCCAATACGTTTTTCTTTTCGTTGGTAATACCCGCGATATTTTCAACCGCACCATTTGGATTACCTTCGTCACTAGGTTTGCCCGCCGCATCGACGTAACGCAGGGCGACTTGGCCGTTATCATTAAGGCGCTTTAAAGTGTCCGCATCGGCGAAGTAATTACCCTCGGCATGCGCCACTGGGAAGTTCACCACCTGACCTTTTTTGTAGCCCGAAAGGAACGCGGAATCATTTGACTCAACGCGCAAATTCGTATTGTGGCAATTAAATTTGAGATGGCGATTGCGCATCAGCGTGCCAGGAACCAAGCCCGTTTCGCACAACACCTGAAACCCATTGCAAATGCCGATGACGTGGCCGCCTTTAGTGGCGTAAGCAATGACCTCGCGCATGATAGGTGAGCGTGCCGCCATAGCGCCGCAACGCAGATAGTCGCCATACGAAAAACCACCTGGCAGGACTATGACATCCAGACCATCGGGTAGGGAAGAATCACCGTGCCAAACGTAAGAAGGATTGAGGCCAACATCACGCAGGGTGGTGTAGGCATCGCGATCGCAATTGGAACCAGGGAATACGACGACGGCGGATTTCATTATTCGGCAATCTCTACAGCGTATTTTTCAACGACGGTGTTGGCTAGTAGCTTTTCACACATTTGGCTGACCGCTTCCTGTGCTGATTTTTTGTCAGCGCCTTGCAGGTCTACCTCAATGTATTTACCAACGCGCACGCCCGCAACGCCCGAGAATCCAAGATGGTCGAGTGCGGTTTCGATCGCTTTTCCTTGAGGATCAAGCACGCCGTTTTTCAGCGTCACATGTACTTTTGCTTTCATGGCTTACTTCTTCTTAGGTTTAGCGGCAGGTTTTGCTTTGGCTTTCGCTTTGCCTGCGAACACATTGCTTTCAACCACGCTACCCGTTGGTAGGACACCTAAGCGGCGCGCTACTTCACGATAGGCTTCTTCAGTTTTGCCAAGGTCGCGACGGAAGCGGTCTTTATCCATCTTGTCGTTGGTGGTGATGTCCCACAAACGGCAGGTATCTGGCGAGATTTCGTCGGCCAGCATGACTTGCACCATTTCGCCATCATAGAAGCGACCAAACTCTAACTTGAGGTCGATAAGACGAATGCCAACACCGTAGAACAGGCCGCTCACAAAATCATTCACACGCAATGCATAGTGACGCACTTCGTCGATCTCTTCTGGCTCGGCGAGACCGAATGCATAAACGTGATCTTCGGCGATAAATGGATCGCCCAGACGGTCGTCCTTCAGGCAGAACTCAATGAGTGGTGAGCCAAGTGGTTCGCCCTCGATAGCGCCAAAGCGCTCAGCGAATGAACCAGCAGCGTAGTTGCGAACAATAATTTCTAGCGGGATGATATCGACCGCACGTACGAGTTGCTCACGCATATTTAGGCCGCGAATAAAGTGGGTAGGGATACCCATTTCATTCAGGCGTGACATGAGAAACTCGGAAACCTTATTATTGATGACGCCTTTGCCTTCAATCGTGCCGCGCTTCTTGTTGTTGAACGCGGTAGCGTCGTCTTTGAAATGTTGAATTAATGTGCCTGGCTCTGGCCCCTCAAAGAGTTTTTTGGCCTTGCCTTCGTAGATGGGTTGTTTGCTCATGGATCTATCGCGCTTGAGTTTTGTGGAAATACTACTATGTGCATAGGGCGATTTTTGATTCACGTCTAGTATTTAGAGGGATTTATGAGCACGTTCGATAACCGCGAGAAAAACTTTGAGAATAAATATGCCTTAGACGAAGAGTTAAAATTCAAAATCACCAACCGTCGCAATAAATTATTGGGGCTTTGGGCTGCTGAGCAACTGGGTAAGGCTGGTGATGCAGCAGAGGCCTATGCCAAAGAGGTGGTGATGAGCGATTTTGAGCTACCAGGCGATGCCGATGTGATACATAAGGTACTTAGCGATTTATCGGCGGCAGGAATTGGCCTGAAAGAGTCTGATATTGTTAATGAAATTGCCAAATTAGAACCTGTTGCACGCCAGCAAGTAATGGAAGGCAAATAAGTCACAGCGACCTACCATAGCTAGATTTACTATCCCCAAGAAGCTATACGTAGATATAACAATATGTGACGCAAAAAACACATATTGCTTAGTGGTTTAGAGAAATACACAGGGCAAACAAAATCTTGTTGCGGGCTTACCGGCATCTCTATATATAGTGTGTGTAGGGCAGTTGTTGCCCAAGAAATGAAAAAGGCACCAAGGTTGTTACACCTGATGCCTTTTACGTACGGAATTCGGCCCCCTCATTGCTGAGGCTTGCCGAAAACAGTTGCTTGCCGAGCGACTTGGGGCTTGAGAGTAATCTCAGGCCCTCTTTTTTGCTCGGGGATGTGGATAATAGTAAAATCCCGTTCAGAAATCCAGTGGATTATTTTGGGTACGAGGGAACCCTTCGTTCCCTCGTAACTCCCTCCGCCGCTTCGCGGCTCGCGCAACTGCGGCGCTACGCGTTTACTTGCTTTGTTCTATGGATTCGCCTACAGGCAGCGCATGCCCATTCACGCCATACTTGCTGCGATACTCGTTTCATTTTGTTGGGGTGCAAATTTCACCGCCAGCAAATTTGCGATGGAGTATTTCCCGCCATTTCTTACCATACTAATTCGCTTTGTTGGGCTGAGCATTTTGTTGCTGCCATTTATTGTGCGACAGAAGCTTCCGAACTTGAAAGACATGCTGATTCTTTCGTTGCTGTATATCACTGGCCACTTCGCGATGATTTTCTTCGCCATGTATTTAGGGCTTTCGGTGACGAGTGCGATTATTGCTACGCAGCTTGGTGTGCCGTTTAGCTCGATGTTGGCGGCAATTTTTTTCAAAGACTATCTTGGGCCGTGGCGAACGGCGGGTTTGGCGCTTGCATTTGCTGGGGTCGTTGTGGTCACAGGTGCACCAGATGTTCAAGATCATTCGCTCGCATTTGGTATCGGCCTTGTGGGTGCGTTGGGTTGGGCAGCGAGTAATATTCACATGAAGCGCATGGCGCCTGCGAGCGTGACGGCGACGCTTTTCTGGCCAGGTGTTTTTGCGATTCCACAAATGGCGATATTGTCGCTGCTGTTTGAAAGTGGGCAGGTGGCAGCGCTTGAAAATGCGGCGTGGACTGCGTGGGCAGGCGTGACATATAGCGCGCTCATGTCGTCGATTGTTGGGTACGGATTATGGACATGGTTGCTGGCGCGCTATGCGGTGAATCAGGTCGTGCCTTATTCGTTGCTCGTGCCTGTATTTGGTATTAGTTGCGGCATGGTGTTCTTTGGTGAAAGCATGACAATGGAGCTTGTCGTCGGTGCGCTATTGACGGTTGCGGGTGTTGCTATCATTACACTGAGAAGGCCAAAGTTGGCGGAGCTGGAACGGGTTTAGCACCTGCCAACAGCAGTGCGCGCACTCTCTAGCTTTACGTCTTCGCCTTTATCAATCAGCGCTTTCATTTCGGCTCTGTGCTCGGGTAGGCGGAGCACATCAAACGCATCCAACGGCCTCTCAGGCCGCTCTTGCAGTCCAAGCACTTCCTCGTCTTCTGGATCGCCAATGGCCTGTTCCTCGGAGCTTTGATGATAAATCCAGATCCTTTGTGCGTTCAGGTCTTCATTTTCAGGGTCTATCTCTCCACATCCAGGATAAAATAGGGCGTCATTTGTTTTTCCAACCGCCGTTCCTTTGTGATAAGCTAGATGCATGGCCGCAGAGATTTGGTTCAATGCGAATAACAATAACTCGCCAGTGGTATCTGAATAGTCCAGACCATATTTTTTGAGGAGCATTTGGATTGCATCTTCATCCGTCCTAATACTTACAGAGGAGGGGTGTTCTGCTTCATAGCCATGGAAACGTGCCAATTCGGCCATGTCGTCGTCAGAGTCTAATAGAATATCCAGCAATTCTTTTTTGAAATTCTTAAATGCTTGCTGTGTTTCAGGTGCTGAGCTGTAGGCTACAGCACCTGAAACTTGAGTTAATGGTGTTAGATTACCAGTCATATTGCTCTATGAGTAATCGATAATCGTTACGATACAGTTAAGATTGCTTGCAATCGAGTGAATATGGACTAAACCGCGCAAATGCGTACAGATTTTACCTCACCCAATCATGATTCCCGCCATGAGCAGCATATCGATATGCTGGTGATGCATTACACCGATATGCATACGTGCCTTGATGCGGTGAAGCGCTTGTGCGACCCTGCAGCAAAAGTCTCGGCGCATTATGTGATTTCGCGTGAAGGTGAGGTGTTTCGATTGGTCGAGGAGTCGGAGCGTGCGTGGCACGCTGGCGAAAGCCATTGGCGTGGCGTGAGTAATATCAATTCGCGTTCGATCGGCATCGAAATTTCCAACCCTGGCCACACGGAAGGTTATACGCCGTTTCCAAAGGTGCAGATGGATGCCGTGCTGAAATTGAGCCAAGAAATTCTAGCGCGGCACAGCATCCCCGCGCAAAACGTGGTGGGGCACTCGGACATTGCGTTCCTTCGCAAAATGGACCCGGGTGAGTTGTTTGACTGGAAATGGTTGGCACAAAACGGTGTTGGCATTTTCCCAGAGGATGTGAAGCCAATGGTGGGAATTGAGATGAAGCGCGGTGAGACGGGCACGCCCGTGATGCGCTTGCAGCAATCGCTCAATAACTGGGGTTATGGCCTGAAGACCGACGGCGAGTATGGCGAGAAGACGGAAAAATGCGTCATCGCGTTTCAGCGCCACTGGCGTCAAGACAAGGTCGATGGTGTGTGGGATGGTGAGTGTGCAAGCATATTAGCCGCACTGCATGGCGCTATCTGAATTTTGTTGCCTACGTCGTCGTTCATCGGTCTCGTCAGGCGTTCATGTAGCGCTGCTACGCTCAACCTTCCTCGCCTTGAACTCCTAGTATCCAATCAAAATTGAGATAGCGCTTTGTTATCCTGCGGCGTTCCATTCCCGCTATTCGAGATTCAGTAGTGAGCTGCGAAGCATTAAAAAACTCGCCAGATGGCCCGTAAGCCGGATTCTGTTGTCGATGACCATTCATCTAGGCGTATGATTGCTCATACGCTCAAGCAACCTACCCGCGCACGGCCGGGACAGCCTTGATGTGCGCCTATTTGGTCTTGCTCCCGGTGGGGTTTACCATGCCGTCACTGTTACCAGCAACGCGGTGCGCTCTTACCGCACCTTTTCACCCTTACCAACCGAAGTTGGCGGTTTGTTCTCTGTGGCACTTTCCCTAAGCTCACGCTCGGCGGGCGTTACCCGCCACCGTTTCCCTGGAGTCCGGACTTTCCTCGGGATTGATTGGGCCGCGTTAGAGGTTTAGCCTCGCTGCGACATACGATAACCCCGCGGTCATCCAGCCATCTGGCAAGAGGGGATATACGCTAAATGGCGGCGAAAATCCAGTAAATCCTCGAATGCTAAGCTTCAGGGCCGTATTATGGTGTTTCACGACGTGAAGCACCGCCGTAACCTTGTGTGCGCAACGCCTCTACAAACGGTTTCAACCCTAACTCATGAACGGCTTTTGTGGCGGCAGCATCTGTCAGTAATGGTGCGCTGATTCCTTGCCCATCGCGCACGCTTACACCGCTCGATAATGCGCCGACAATGGCGGCCAAGCCTTCATCGAGTTTCTCTAACGGGATATGTTTGATGGTCATAACATCGCCGTTAAAATCGAAACGATCGATGGGATGTTCGTGCTGCGCAAGCATGTTGGGGTCGTATTGAATGGCATTACTGTGACCTGTAATATTTCTCACTTTTGCTTCTAGTCTAGGCATTAATTCGTCCCAGCCTATACTGGGAACATCCGCCGCTAGGCGAATCTGGATCGATACATCGCCCTCTGAAGTCCTGTAAGCCGCAATCGAAATGATACCCGTTTTGCCCGCGTCGTTGGCGAACTGGGTGCGGCGTAATAGGGCGCTATCGGGGTAGATTGGCATTCGCTTAACCTACCCCAAAACCATGGCATTTTCGTGACAGTTCAGGGGGTTTTTCGCCAATTCATAAAAATCCCAATAAACCCCTTGACCAGCCCAAGTTTTACCCATAATCTCCCAAAATATTCCAAATAACCCCAAAACTTACCAATTTGGGCTTCGTCATGAACGAAACGTTTGGTCGGTGCATTCTTCTTTTAACCGATTGAATTAAAAACAAAGATTTATTTGGAAAATGTGGACGTCTGTTCAAGCGGGCGAGCACGACAGGGGATAGTCACCAACCGCGCCCAAAGCCAGATTGCAGGCTGCGGGGGCACCGAATAGAGGGAAGGGGTCGCAGCCATGGCGCTGTTTTTATCGACCTTTGAAAAACAGATCGACAAGAAGGGGCGCGTGAGTGTGCCGCCAACCTTCCGTGCTGTGCTTTCCCATCAGAATTTTAACGGCATCATCGTTTATCCATCCTTTGTGCATGAGTGCCTAGAGGCCTGCGGCATGGACCGTATGGAAAAACTTTATGCGCAAATCGAGTCGCTCGATCCGTTCAGTGAGGAGCGTGATGCGTTCACTACGGCGATTTTGGGTTCGGCTGTGCAACTTGCTTTCGATAATGAGGGCCGCGTGGTGTTGCCTGAATCGCTGCTCAAGCGTGCGGGTATTACGGAGCATGCGACCTTCATCGGTAAGGGTGCAACGTTTGAGATTTGGGCGCCCGCTGCATTTGCGAAACATGAAACGGCGGCGCGTGATACCGCGAAAGCAAAGCGTGCAACGCTTAAATCGGGGGGTGCGCAATGAGCCATGTTCCCGTCATGTTGCGCGAAGTTTTGCAAGCGGTTGATGCGAAAGATGGCGACGTGGTCGTGGACGGCACCTTTGGTGCGGGCGGCTATAGTCGAGGAATTTTAGGTGCTGCGAAGTGCCGTGTGGTTGCAATGGATCGCGACCCTGATGTTCAGTTACTTGCCGATGCGCTTGCCCGGGAAACCCTTGGGCATTTTTTATTCCTGCCTGGCCGATTCGGCGCGATGGTGTCGCTGCTGAATCAGGCTGGTATTGAGAAGGTGGACGCGATTGTGCTCGATATCGGGGTTTCCTCGATGCAGCTCGATCAGGGGGATCGCGGCTTCAGTTTCCGTGCGGATGCGCCGCTTGATATGCGCATGGAGCGCTCGGGCATCAGCGCCTATGACGTGGTAAACTCCTACTCTGAGAGCGAGCTTGTGCGCATTCTGCGCGAGTATGGCGAAGAAAAAAATGCTAAGCGCATTGCTCATGAAATCATGATGGAGCGCAGCATTGGTAAAATCACTACGACCAAGCAGCTTGCAACCATTGTTGATCGCGTGAGCTTCAAGCGCGGGCATGTTAAAATTCACCCTGCAACCCGCACTTTCCAAGCGATTCGAATCGAAGTGAATCAGGAGTTGGCGGAGCTTCGGGCGGCGCTTGATGCAGCGCTTGCGCTGCTAAAGCCGGGTGGTCGTTTAGTGGTGGTGACCTTCCATTCACTCGAAGACCGCATCGTCAAACAATTCATGCAAAGCAATAGCGATAAGGCGCAGGGCTCGTCGCGCCACATGCCGCTAGCGCTTGTCGCGCCTCAGCAGAATGCAGCATTCAGCAGCGTATCACGCGTGCTGCCAAGCGATGACGAGATAGCGCAAAATGCACGGGCACGTTCTGCAACATTGCGCTCGGCTATTCGTTCGGGAGTGGCCGCATGATGAAGCAGCGCATGATGTCGTGGTTGGTGGGTGTGGGCATGTTTGCGGTGGCGGCATTTGGTTTATACCTCGTCAAATACACGGTGCAGGACATGCAAAAAGAAGTGAATCGCTTAGCTGCGGAATTAAAGCAGGAAGAAGAATCGCTGCATTTACTCAATGCCGAGTGGGCGTATTTGAATCGTCCTGAGCGCCTGCGCGCGATGGCAGAAAAGCATTTAACGCTTGCGCCATTTGATACGCGCAAAATGACCAATATTCAGGCACTGCCTGTCCGTATACAAGAACAAGAAACTATCCCATCGGTACGCGAAAGATCTCAGCTCTTTCAGCCGGTGGGAGGGTTTTAGTGCGCAAATACCAGCGTCTTTCCTCTCATCGTCCTGCTCAGCGTGTTGTTCGCGGTGAATCGCGTTCGCATAAAGCGCTTGAGCAATCACGCCTGCGCTTGATTTGTGTTGCAGTCTTTTTTGCACTCTCATTTGCAGCATTGGGCTTGAGACTACTTGAGGTAACGTTGGTGGGCGGTGGTGATTTGCCCTTCAAGCGTTTGGTGAGTGAGCCGCAATTATTGCTTCAGCGTGAGGAAGAAATCGACATTTCGAAAGCGGCGGACACGCAGCATATCGTGCGTCGTGAGATTACGGATCGTAATGGGTATGTGCTTGCGACTTCCATTAAAACGGCATCGCTGGTTGCGAACCCTACTATCATTCGTCATGAGTCGGATGTTGCTATGCAGTTGCAGCGGATTTTTCCTGACCAGTCATTACAGGTGCTGCTGGATAAGCTCGAAAATAAGAAGCGCAGCTTCATTTACATGCGTCGTCACTTAACGCCTGCGCAGCAAGAAGCAGTGAATAATTTGGGAATTCCCGGCTTGTTCTTCGAGACCGACACGCGCCGCGTTTATCCCTATGGTGGGCTGTTTGCGCATGTATTGGGGTATGTTGATACGGACAATAAAGGCATTGCGGGCATCGAGAAGTTTTTCGATGCGAAGTTGCAGCATCCGATTGAGCGTGAGCCGTTGGTGTTGTCGCTTGATTTGCGTGCGCAGTCCATATTGCGTGATGAAATGGCGCAGGCGGTAAAAACCTTTAGCGCTATTGGTGCAACGGGCGTGATTGCGGATGTGAAGAGTGGCGAAATTATTGCGATGGCGAACTTGCCAGAATTCAACCCGCAATATCCAAACGCCAATCCAAGCGCGACGTTTAACCGTGCAAGTCTTGGCGCTTATGAAATGGGTTCGACCTTCAAAACCTTCACGCTGGCTGCCGCGCTTGATAAGGGGACAGTGGATGTGACGGGTGGGTATGATGCTAGTCATCCCATTAAGGTGGCGAGCTTTACGATTAATGATTCGCACCCTGAGAATCGCTGGCTTTCTGTCGGCGAAATTTTTGCGCATTCCTCGAATATTGGCATGGTGAAAATGGCGCTCGATTTGGGCACCGAAAGTCAGCAGGAATATTTGAGAAAGCTAGGGCTTCTGGATCCTGTATCCATCGAATTGCCAGAGCGCGCAAAGCCGCTAGTGCCAAGCGACTGGCGCAAGATTAATACGATGACTATTTCCTTCGGTCATGGCATTTCCGTCTCGCCGTTGCATGTGGTGCAGGCCATTGCATCGCTTGTGGGTGACGGCACAAAGCGCACGCTCACTTTGATGAAGGACGGTAATAAAGATAAGCCGCAGGCCGAGCGTGTTGTAACTGCTGAGACATCGACAAAGATTCGTAAATTGCTGCGCCTTGTGGTGGAGCATGGCACGGGCAAATCGGGTGATGCGCCAGGCTATGTAGTTGGCGGAAAAACGGGAACGGCCGAGAAGAACACGGGTGGTGCTTATAATGCAAACGCAAAGCTAGCCTCATTTGTTGCAGCCTTCCCGGCAAACGATCCGCAGTATGTAATTCTTATCATGGTGGATGAACCGAAGGGCACAAAGGCGACGTATGGGTATGCGACAGGCGGCTGGGTTGCTGCGCCAGCAGTAGGACGCGTGGTACAACGCATGGCCCCGCTATTTGGCATGGCGCCAGACTTTACTTATGACGACGCCGAGATTGATGGCTGGTGGGCGGACGCAGAAAACCGCGTGCAGCAAATCAATACACGTCGCATGCAAAAACTTCAGGAAAGGGCAATTCATGCTGCCACTTACTGAGTTACTTGCGCGTGCGAACATGGCCAATGTTGCGGTAACAGGCGACAGCAATGTTGCTATTTCTTCTGTGGTTACTGATTCACGCGCAATGGAAAAAAATGCGTTGTTTATCGCTATCCCTGGCGTCACGGCGGATGGTACGCAATACGTTCCCGATGCACTCAAGAAGGGTGCGGCGGCGCTATTGCTTCCGCAAAAAACGAAGAGCGATGTGATTGCTACCGTGCCTGTCATTCGTGTGGCAGACGTACGCGCGGCGGTGAGTGCTCTGGCTGCAGCATTCTATCCTGAGCAGCCACGTTATTGTCTTGCGGTGACGGGTACAGATGGCAAGACTTCTACCGCAGATTTCGTGCGCCAAATGGCTTCGCTTTTGGGGCATAAGGCAGCGTCGATGGGTACGTTGGGTTTGCGTTCACCTGATGCGCAGATGAACGCAGCATTCCCGCCTAATAATACATCGCCTGAACCAGTCTTGCTGCATAAGACTTTGCAGCAATTGAGCAAATCAGGTGTTGAGTATATTTCGATTGAGGCATCAAGCCATGGGCTTGACCAGAAGCGTTTGGATGGGCTCAAATTAACGGCGGCCGCATTTACTAATTTAACACGTGATCACCTAGATTATCACGGTACGTTAGAAAATTATTTTGCAGCAAAAGCCCGCTTGTTTGATACGCTGT
Source organism: Alphaproteobacteria bacterium (assembly GCA_017302575.1). Taxonomy (NCBI): domain Bacteria; kingdom Pseudomonadati; phylum Pseudomonadota; class Alphaproteobacteria; species Alphaproteobacteria bacterium. Next base: position 15,690 of record JAFLDD010000001.1, read on the forward strand.
TGCCTGAGCAGGGTACTGCTATCATCAATGCAGATGATCCCTATGTTGCGCAGTTGCAGGACATTGCCAAGCAGCGCAAATTACAGTTCAAAACCTTTGGAAAATCAGGTGCGGATTATCGCATTGTTTCGCTCACCCCACATGCGGGTGGGTTGGATGCTGTGCTGCATCTGGAAGGTTCTGAAGCCCATGTTTCTCTGCCGCTTTATGGTGCATTCCAGCTTTACAATATTCTTGCTGCGTATGGGCTGTTGCGCGCGACGGGAATTGCGCAAAATGACCTCTTGCCCTTATTCGCTAAACTACAAGGTGTGCGCGGCAGATTAGAACGTGCGGCGATGCATCCCAATGGTGCGCCTATCTTTGTTGATTATGCGCACACGCCCGCAGCGCTTGAGAACATCTTAAAGACCTTGCGCCACCACACCGCAAAAAAACTGAATGTTGTGTTTGGCTGCGGTGGTGATCGTGATGCAGGCAAGCGCCCAGAAATGGGTAAGGCTGCTAGCCAGTTTGCAGACCATGTTATCGTAACGGATGATAATCCGCGCAGTGAAAACCCTGATGCTATTCGCGCAGCAATTATGGCTGCAGCAAAGGGCGCTACCGAAATTGGCGATCGCAAGCAAGCGATTGCCCATGCAGTTAAAAATCTACAAGAGGGAGATGTTCTAGTCGTTGCAGGCAAAGGACATGAAACCACCCAAATCGTCGGCGGGCAAACCCATCATTTTGATGATGCGGAAGAGATTCAAAACGCAGTGAGGGCGCTATGACGACACAATGGGAAAGCAAAGAAGTAGCAAAGGCCACGAATGGCCAATGCAGTGGCCAGTGGGTGGCGACGAGCGTCAGCATTGATACACGCTCTATAGAAAGTGGCGCGCTTTATGTTGCACTTAAAGGTGCAAATATGGATGGTCATCATTTTGTGCGTGAAGCGCTTGCTAAAGGGGCGGTTGCTGCCGTTGTTAGTGCGCCGATTGATGGTGTGGATGCTGCACAATTAGTAATGGTGAATGATACAGAAATCGCACTGCAGAATTTGGGAATTGCTGCACGATCACGCAGTGCTGCGAAATATATTGGCGTTACAGGCAGTGTTGGCAAAACGGGTTGCAAAGAAATGCTGGCAGCAGCGCTTTCGGCGATTGGGAAAACTCACGCTACCAAGGGTAACTTGAATAACCATCTGGGTGTGCCGTTAAGCTTAGTCAACATGCCGCTTGATGCGCAGTATGTCGTGTTGGAAATGGGCATGAATCACCCTGGTGAAATTGCCAAGCTTTCGCACTGGGCAAAGCCAGATGTATCGATCATAACCACGGTGGATGCGGTACATATCGAGTTTTTTGAAAATGGTGTTGAAGGCATCGCCGATGAGAAGGCGACAATTTTTGATGGCATGGGTGGTAAAGGTACGGCGATTCTCAATGCTGATAACGCGCATTATGATCGTCTTAGCGCCTATGCGGTGAAGCAGGATTTGGATCGCATTATATCTTTTGGTAGCGGTGATAATGCATTGTCGCGCATGCTCAGTTATCAGATTGAAGATATGCACTCGATTGTTGAGGCAACGATTGCTGGAACGCACATCAGCTACCGCATTGGCACGATCGGAAAACATTGGGCGCTGATGTCCGTTGCGGTACTTTCGGCGGTGGATGCGTTGGGCGCGGATTTGGCAAAATCTGCTGCAGCGCTTGCAGTATTCAGCGAGCCAAAAGGCAGAGGCCAGATTCGCAAATTGTCAGTAAAAGGCGGACATCTGCGCCTGATTGATGATGCCTATAACGCTAGCCCAATTGCTGTGAAAGGCGCTATCGAGAAAGTATCGGAACTGCGTGCTGCGTCGAAAGAGCCGTTGCGTACGGTAGTGGTACTCGGCGACATGTTAGAGTTGGGTGAACATAGCCGTGATTTGCATGTTGGATTGGCGCCAACGCTGGTGAATAATCAGATTGATTTGGTATTTGCTGCAGGTGCATTCATGCGCCATTTGTTCGAGGCATTGCCAGAGCAAATGAAGGGCGCATACGAAGCTAATAGTGTTGCGCTAGCGCCAAAAGTGGTTTCTGCATTACAGGCACGTGACTTGGTGCTGGTTAAGGGTTCGCGCGGCTCACGTATGGATGTTGTCGTCGATGCGATTGAAAAAATAGGAGAATAGAAATGCTCTATCAACTGCTTTTCCCGCTTGCAGATGAATTCCAGTTCTTCAACCTCTTTCGCTATTTGACGTTCAGAAGTGGCGGCGCGATTATTACCGCGCTTATTATTAGTTTTATTATTGGACCACGCCTAATTCGTTGGCTCAAAAGCAAGCAGCACGGTGGCCAGCCAATCCGCGATGATGGCCCAGAAACGCATCTGCTTACCAAAAAGGGTACGCCAACCATGGGTGGTTTGATGATGCTCTTTGCCGTGAGTGTTTCAACCATTCTGTGGGCAGATATTCAGAGCGCATATGTTTGGATCGTTCTGTTCGTAACGCTTGGATTCGGCGTAATTGGTTTCGCAGATGACTATCTCAAGGTTTCTAAAAAGAATGTGAAGGGGCTTTCAGGTAAGAAAAAGCTGCTGGCGCAGTTTGTGATTGCACTGGTGGCTGTACTATGGATTTCGCATGTGACATCGCCCAATATCGCGCAGCATTTAGCATTGCCTTTCTTTAAGGATTTGTTGGTTGACCTCGGTATTCTCTATATCCCGTTTGCAATTTTGGTGATGATTGGTGCCTCCAACGCCGTGAATTTAACGGATGGTCTGGATGGCTTAGCCATTGTGCCCATCATGATTGCTGCGGGGTGCTTTGCGCTTATCAGCTACCTTGTAGGTAACGCAGTATTCTCATCGTATCTGCAAATTACGGCGGTGAAGGGTACGGGTGAGCTTGCGGTATTCTGTGCAGCGATGATTGGCGCTGGTCTGGGCTTCTTGTGGTACAATGCTCCACCCGCGATGGTATTCATGGGCGATACGGGCAGCCTTGCATTTGGTGGGTCACTCGGCACCATTAGTGTGATTACCAAGAACGAAATAGTGCTCGCGATAATTGGTGGCCTCTTTGTGCTGGAGGCGGTGTCGGTAATGATTCAGGTGGCGAGCTTTAAGCTTACGGGCAAGCGCGTGTTCCGCATGGCGCCGATTCACCATCATTTCGAGAAGCTCGGTTGGAAGGAACCCACCATTGTGATTCGGTTTTGGATCATCGCGGTGATTCTTGCGCTTATTGGCTTATCCACCTTGAAGTTGCGCTAATGAAACTCGACTTTGCTGCAGGCAAAACCTACGGGCTGTTCGGGTTGGGGAAAACCGGAAACGCCACTGCTCGCGCCATTCTTGCAGGAGGCGGAGACGTCTATGCATGGGACGATAAGCAGGAAAACACTGAGCTGCTAAAAGCAGAAATTGCTGCAGTCAATGTTGCACCACCTGAAGCGTGGCCATGGGAGAAAATCGAATCGCTGGTGTTAAGCCCAGGTGTGCCGCTTACGCACCCTGTACCGCATTTGGTCGTCGAGCTCGCCGAGCAACATCAGCGCCCAATTATTGGTGATATTGAATTGCTCTATCGCGCGCAGCCACATGCGCGCTATATTGCGATCACCGGAACCAACGGAAAATCAACCACCACAAGCCTTGTTGGACACATCATGAAGACGGCCGGCAAGTTGGTGGATGTGGGTGGTAATCTCGGCCGTGCGGTACTGAATTTTGATGTTTCGGAGAACTATGTTCTGGAGCTATCTTCGTATCAACTCGACTTGTTGGAGACGACACGTTTTGGCATTGCCGTATTGTTGAATTTCAGCCCTGACCATTTGGACAGGCATGGCGACATGGCAGGATATATTGAAGCAAAACGCCATATCTTTGACCGCCAGCAACCAAGCGATATCGCAATTCTAGGGGTGGATGAGCCCTATAGCGAAGCCATGTGCCGTGAGATGCTAGCGGCGCAAAAGCAACGCGTGATTCCCATCAGCACCACGCAGGTGTTGGAGAAGGGGGTTTTTGTGCGTGATGCAGTGCTGCATAATCGATTGGGTGATGCAGAAGTGACGGCTGATATTGCTGCCATTAAATCTCTACAAGGTGAACATAATTGGCAGAATGCTGCGGCAGCCTATGCTGCATGTTTTGTGCATGGTTTATCACATGAACAGATTATGAGCGCTATGCATAGCTTCCCTGGTCTGGCGCACCGTATGCAGTGGTTGGGCGAAGTGAATGGTGTGCAGTATGTGAATGACTCCAAGGCAACCAATGCGGATGCGACGGAGAAAGCACTCAAAACCTATGATAAGATGCACTGGATTATTGGCGGTGTGCCCAAAGAGGGTGGCATTGAAACGCTGCAGCATTATTTTCATAAAATCAAACATGCGTATTTGATCGGTGAAGCTGCAGAGGCATTTGCTGCAACGTTAGGTGATACGGTTCCGCATACTCAATGTGTAACACTTGAGCGCGCATTTGCTGCGGCACGTGCGAACGCGCAGCTTGGTGAATCAGTGGTGCTGTCGCCTGCTTGCGCATCGTTCGATCAGTTCAGGAATTTCGAGCACCGTGGCGAGGTGTTTATGAAGTTATTCGAGGAGCTCAAGGATGTCGCTTAAACTGAATTTGCATCTAGACAGGCGAAATACAACGATGCTTGGTCGTTGGTGGTGGACAGTGGACCGCCCTGCATTCTTTGCAATGATGGTGCTGGTATCGATCGGAATTTTTCTTGTTGCGGCGGCAAGCCCTGCGGTGGCTAATCGTATCGGTCTTTCGGATTTTTATTTTGTAACGCGCCACCAGATATTCTTGGCGATATCAGTGGCGACGTTGATTGCGGTTTCCTGTCTGCCGATTCCGCAAGTCCGTAGATTGGCGTTAGTTGGCTTGGCGGCGAGCCTAATACTCATGATATTGCTGCCATTCATTGGTTTTGAGAATAAAGGGGCGATTCGCTGGATTCGCCTTGGTGGCATGTCAATTCAGCCTTCCGAATTTATGAAACCGTGTTTTGCGGTTGTGGTGGCTTGGATTTTTGCACAGCGCTTCCGTAGTGCGGATTTCCCAAGTTATCGTTTGGCAACGGCGATGTATATGATTGCTGCGTTCTTGCTGATTATTCAGCCAGACTTCGGGATGGTGGTAACGGTTTCGGGCATGTTTGCGGTACAGTTTTTCTTGGCGGGTATGCCGTTCTTGTGGGTGATTTTAATGATATTCGCAGGCGTTGCGGGAGTGGTTGGCGCATACCATGCGTTCCCGCATGTGGAAAAGCGCATTACCAGTTTTCTTGATCCAAGCTCAGGCGATAACTATCAGGTTGCCAAATCCTTGGAGGCCTTCAAACATGGTGGGTTGCTGGGTGCTGGGCCAGGTGAAGGCGTGGTGAAACAACATATCCCTGACTCACATACAGACTTTATTTTTGCAGTGGCAGGCGAAGAATTTGGCTTGGTGTTCTGTGTGCTGATTATTGCGCTATTCGCATTTATCGTGGTGCGTGGCCTTGTGAAGCTTTGGGAAGAAGAGGACATGTTCACCGTGATTGCGGTAGGCGGGTTGCTCGCCCAGTTTGGCATTCAAGCGATCGTGAATATGGGGGTTGCCGTGAATATGTTGCCCGCTAAGGGTATGACGCTGCCGTTTCTAAGCTACGGTGGTTCCTCGTTAATCGCCATGGCAGGCGGCATGGGTATGATGCTGGCGTTGACCCGTAAACGCTATGGCAGGGTAGGCGATAGCAAAAATACGCGCTTTGCTTGATAATCCCAGCGTCTGGGGCTAGATTCCGTCCATGAGCAAGACAATCATCCTCGCTGCTGGCGGTACAGGCGGCCATATTTTCCCTGCGGAAGCGCTGGCCGAGGTGCTCTTGGCGCGTGGATACACGCCTGAGCTTATTACCGACCATCGCTTTCATGATTATAACAAGCTGAATGCGGATGCGGTGCTGTCGCGTATCCCCATCCATACGATTCGCGCGGGCTCGCCGAGCGGTGGCATACTTAAAATCATTTTGAATGGTGTGGGTTTGCTAGTTGGTATCGTGCAGGCGGTGAATCACCTGCGCCGTATCAGGCCTGTGGCGGTGGTGGGCTTTGGTGGCTACCCTTCCTTCCCGACAATGGTGGCGGCAATCTTGCTGCGTAAGACAACCATTATCCATGAACAGAATTCGGTGCTGGGGCGCGTCAATCGTCTTGCCGCACGATTCGTGAATCACATTGCGGTGAGTTATCGCAATACGCAATTCATGCCAGTTAAGGCGGGGCTTAAAACGACGCGTACGGGCAACCCCGTGCGTTCGGCGATTCAGGCGCTCGCGAAAATTGAGTATCCGCATGTTGAGTTGGACGGCATGCTCAAGATTCTGGTGATTGGTGGCTCGCAAGGTGCGAGCGTATTTAGTGATGTCGTACCGAAGGCATTTGAAAAACTTTCGCCACAACTGCGCGCGCGTGTGCGACTCGACCAGCAATGCCGCGTGCGTGAAATCGAACACGCGAAAGCTGCTTATCAGGCGATGGGTATGCAGGTGGATATTGCACCATTCTTTGCCGACGTGGCAGCACGACTTGCGGGTGCGCATCTGGTGATTAGCCGCGCGGGTGCATCGAGCGTGGCGGAATTGACGGCGGCGGGTCGCCCTGCGATTTTGGTGCCGCTACCTGCTGCGACTGACAACCACCAATATTTCAACGCCGAGGCGGTAGAAGATGCGGGCGGTGGTTGGGTGATGGCACAAGACGGGTTCACCGCGGATGCGCTAGCAGCGAAGCTGGAGACATTTTTGCGTGTACCCAAAACGCTTGCCGAAGCAGCGGCGAACATGAAGCCACTTGGCCAGCCGGATGCGGCTGATGGGTTGGCGAACTTGGTATTGAATGTGGCTGGCGTCGAAAACGTCGCCAGTGAACGTGAGAAGTTGGAGAATGCGGCATGACGTTTATCCAGAAACTTGTAGTTATAATCTTTTTTCTTGGTTTATTAATTGCGGGTGGCGCAAATTATGTTGGAATGGCGGTTTTCTTTGGTTTCTCGCTAGTGTGCATATGGTTGGATATAATCTATAAAAAGTTATGTGGTAAAAATGAGTAGTATGAAAATTTTCCCGATTGCAAAGACGATGCCGCTCAATATCGGCACGCTGCATTTTGTGGGCATTGGTGGCATTGGCATGAGCGGCATTGCCGAGGTGCTGCATAATCTGGGTTATACGGTGCAGGGTTCGGACATTGCAGAGAGCTACACGATTGATCGTTTGCGCAAATTGGGCATGACGGTGAATATCGGCGCGCATGATGCGAAGCATATTAAAGGTGCGTCGGTGGTGGTGATTTCTTCGGCTGTGAAGCAAGATAACCCAGAAGTGGTCGAGGCACGCGCGCAGCGTATTCCGGTGGTGCGCAGAGCGGAAATGCTGGCTGAGTTGATGCGCCTAAAGGCAACGATTTCGGTTGCGGGCACGCATGGAAAGACCACGACGACGTCGCTAATTTCGACCTTGCTGAAAGGTGCGGATATGAACCCCACCGTGATTAATGGTGGTATCATCAATGCGTTCGGAACCAATGCTTTCCTTGGCGAAGGGGAGTGGATGGTGGTAGAGGCCGACGAGTCGGACGGGACGTTTATTCGTATCCCCTCGACCGTGGCGGTGATTACCAATATCGACCCTGAACATCTCGATCATTATGGCGACTTTGAGGCGCTTAAGGCAGCGTTCCATCAATTCATTACGCAACTGCCATTCTATGGTTTCGGTGTGCTGTGCATTGACCACCCTGAAGTGCAGGCGCTGATTGCGAAAATCACGGATCGCCGCATCATTAGCTATGGAACCAGCCCGCAGGCGGATGTGCGCGCGGTGAATATTACGCAAGTGTCGGGCGGCCAAACGTTCGATGTGGAAATTACCGATCGCGCAACCGAGAAAGTGCAGACACTCAAGGCTATCGAATTGCCGATGTATGGGCTGCATAACGTGCGCAATACGCTGGCGGCGATTGCGGTGGCGCGTGAGTTGGGAATGAGCGAAACGACCATCAAAAAAACGCTCAAAGAATTTGGTGGCGTGAAGCGACGCTTCACCAAAACGGGTGAAGTGAATGGCGTGACGATTATTGACGATTATGGTCACCACCCGGTGGAGATTATGGCGACGCTGTCATCGGCGCGTCAGGCGGTGGAAGCGAAGAAGGGCAAGGTGATTGCGGTGATTCAGCCGCATCGTTACACGCGCTTTTCGAACCTGTTCAAAGATTTCTGCACCTGCGCCGACCAAGCCGACACCGTGCTGGTGGCGGATGTTTATACGGCGGGTGAAGACCCGATTGAAGGTGCGAACCGTGATGCGCTTGTCGCAGGCATGAAACAGCACGGCCACAAGCATGTGCTGGCATTACCGAGCGAGGCTGAGTTAGCCGCTATGATTGCGGAGATTGCGCAGCCAAATGACTTCGTGATTTGTTTGGGTGCGGGTAGCATTTCGAAATGGGCCTATGCATTGCCAGCGCAACTTGAGCCGCTCATGAAAACAAAGGCGCGTGCATAATGGCGCAGCCTGCCGCCCAATCTTCGAAATATGATTTGCCGACGGTGCGAGGCAGCTATCGCTTTGACGTGCCGCTTGCGCCGACGAACTGGTTTCGTGTGGGTGGCGTGGCGGATGTTTTATTCAAGCCTGCGGATGCACAAGACTTGGCGGATTTTCTGCGGGCAGTGCCCGCTTCCGTTCCCGTTACGGTGATTGGTGTGGGTTCGAACCTCATTATTCGTGATGGTGGGTTGGAAGGTGTAGTGATTCGCCTTGGTCGCGGATTTACGGATATCACGATTGAAGGCGATGTGCTGGTCGCAGGTGCTGCGGTGCTAGATGTGAACGTGGCGCGCTTCGCCGCTGATCATGGCCGTGCAGGGTTAGAGTTTTATGCGGGTATTCCGGGCACGATTGGTGGTGCGCTCGCCATGAATGCAGGCGCTTATGAGGGCGAAACCAAAGACGTTCTGATTAAGGCCGAGGCAGTCGATAGGGCAGGGAAGATTCACACGCTCAGCGTGGAGGATTGCAACTATACGTACCGCCATTTTGGTGGCCAAGAGGGGCTCATATTCACCAAGGCGTGGTTTAAGACTTCGGCGGGCGAAAGTGCGGCTATTCACACACGCATCACCGAAATTACGACCAAGCGCGAGGCGACGCAACCCGTGCGTGAACGTACTGGCGGCAGCACCTTTAAGAACCCCGAAGGCCATAAAGCATGGCAATTGGTGGACGGGGCAGGCTGCCGCGGGCTGACGATTGATGGCGCGCAAATGTCGCCTATGCACTGTAATTTCATGATTAATACGGGCAATGCGACCGCCGCCGCGCTCGAAGCCTTGGGCGACGAAGTGCGCAAGCGGGTGAAAGCCCATTCGGGGGTTGAGCTTGAGTGGGAAATCAAACGCATAGGTCGTCGTTAAATCCTCGTTGCACCTGCGAAAATCCTAGGCTAGACTTAGTGCAAATCAAAAAATCCCTATCGGCAAGTGTAACTCAACGTTCATCATAAGGTGCGCGGCGTATGCGTGTTGCGGTATTAAAGGGCGGGTTGTCGGCGGAGCGCGAGGTATCGCTTAGCTCTGGCGCTGCGTGTGCAAAGGCGTGTCGTGAACTTGGTTATGACGTCACCGAGATTGATGTGCAGTCTGACATTGCTGCAGTGCTGGCGCAGGTAAAGCCTGATAAGGTGTTTAATGCATTGCATGGTCGCTTCGGTGAAGATGGCTGCATTCAAGGCATTTTGGAGATTCTGAAAATTCCCTACACACATTCGGGTGTGCTTGCTTCGGCATTGGCGATGGATAAGCCCATGGCAATTAAGGTATTCGCAGCCGCAGGGCTCAATGTAGCTGAAAGCCGTATGGCGTGTCGTGATGAGGTGATCGCGCGTGATGTATTGCCGCGCCCGTACGTGATTAAGCCGCATAATGAAGGCTCGAGCGTTGGCGTGAAACTCATGTTTGAGGGTGATAAGCCATTCACAAAAGATAACTGGCCTTATGGTTACGCAGTGATGGTGGAAAAATATATCCCCGGTCGCGAATTGACCGTGGCGGTGCTCGATGATGAGCCGCTTGGCGTGACGGAGATAACGACCAAAAGCGGTTTTTACGATTACGACAATAAATATACGGCAGGGGGTTCGACCCATATTTGCCCTGCGGATTTGCCAAAGCCTATCTATGACGAGGCGATGCGCATGGCGCTTGTCGCGCATAAGGCATTGGGTTGCCGTGGTCTTTCGCGCAGTGACTTCCGCTATGATGAAAAAGGCGATGGCAAGATCTATATATTAGAGACCAATACGCAACCAGGCATGACACCGCTTTCGCTTTCGCCAGAGCTGGCGGCCATGCGCGGTATCAGTTTTAATGAACTGGTGAAGCGTTTACTCGACGGAGCACAACTCGATGGCTAAACGCCGCGCACGCGTAACGAAGAAAGCAACGACCCGCAGTGAAATGCAGGCGGAGGTGACGCGCAAGAAAGCGCGCGCCAAACGCAGGCAATTGCAGCAGCGTATTTCATTTGGGTTGGGTAGCTGCATGATTGCATATCTCACCTTTGCGGTGGCGGGATATTTTGGCGAGCATAAGTTGGATAATGCGATTCGCAACACGCAGAATGGAATGTATCGCGGCTTGGCCGAAGCAGGCTTCAAGTTGGAGCAGGTCTATCTCGAAGGGCGCATGCATGCAGACAAGCAGGCGGTTAACTCGGCGGTAAATGTGAAGGTTGGTATGCCAATTCTCGCCCTCTCATTGACGGAGATTCAAACCCGACTTGAGAAAATTCCTGAAGTGCACCATGCGCGCGTGGCTCGTGAATTGCCGAACGCGCTGCGCATTACGCTGAACGAGCGCATACCTGCGGTGGTGTGGCAATCGGGCGGTAAGCAGGTGCTGATGGATAAAGAGGGCCACGTGCTTGACCGCAAGAAATATACGCTTACTGAGCCGCTACCCGTGGTGGTGGGCGAAGGTGCGCCAGAGCATTTGAGTGAGCTTCTTGCGTTGCTGAATGTGGCACCAGAAATGAAGCCTGATGTGCAAGCGGTGGTGCGTGTTGGCCAGCGCAGATGGAATGTTAAGCTCGCCAACGGTGTGACGGTTATGTTGCCAGAGAATGCGCCAGATAAAGCATGGCAGCGTTTTGCGGGGCTTGTGAAAAATGAAGCCTTACTGAGCAAGGCAGTGCGCCAAGTGGATATGCGCATGGACGACCGCGTATTCATCACGCCGCTAGAACAGAATCAATCCCCCATCACTTTAACGACTGCGACTGCGAGAGATACATGAGTAAGGCTACGAACAAGACACAAATCATCACCGCGCTGGATGTTGGCACAACAAAAGTCGCCTGTATCATCGCTAGAAAAGACGAGCATGGGCAACTAACTGTGGCCGGCGTTGGTCATCAACTGGCGAAAGGCATTAAGTCTGGGGTGATTACCGATGTAAGTGAGGTGGAGACTTCTATCGTTGCGGCGGTACATACGGCTGAGCAAATGGCAGGCGTGGATGCAGTGGAAGAAGTGATTGTGAATGTGAATGGCACGAGCCTTAAATCGCGCCAAGTATCGGTAGAGCTGGATGTACTCGCGGATGGTGTAAGTGATAATGATATCTCTGACATTATTCATGAAGGTTGCGCTTCGCTGCAAAGTGATGATGCGACGATTATTCACTGCTTCCCAACCAATTATATGTTGGATGGAGTAAAGGGCTTGCGCGATCCGCGCGGCATGGTGGGCAGTAAGCTTGGTGCCGAATTGCAGATCATTACGGCGAAGCCTTCGTATTTACGCAATCTATCGCAATGTATTGCGCGTTCGCACCTCAACATTTCCGAATATGTGATGAGTGTGCATGCAAGTGCTTTGGCAGTGCTTGAGCCAGATGAAATGAATCTTGGTGTGTTGCTGATTGATATGGGCGGTGGTGTTACGAGTTTTGCTGTTTATTTCGGTGGGCGCAGTGTTTACAGCGATTCGATTCCCGTCGGCGGCAACCATGTAACGAGTGATATTGCGCAAGGTCTTTCGACATCACTGCATCATGCAGAACGTTTGAAAACATTGCATGGCAGCGCCGTGAATGCAGCAAAAGACACCGAGGTGATGATTGATGTGCCGCAACTGGGCGAGCGTGAAGACGAAAATGAACCAACGACGATGCCGCGCTCAATGTTGATTGGGGTGATTCGCCCGCGCATGGAAGAAATTTTTGAATTGATTCGTGGTAAACTCGAAGCAAGCGGTATGGATAAAGTCGGCAGACGTTGCGTGATTACGGGTGGCGCAAGCCAAATGCTTGGCGTTACGGAACTTGCAACGCGCATGCTTTCCAAACAAGTGCGTAAAGGTAAACCTATGCCACTGAATGGACTTGCGGATGCAGTGTCTGGCCCTGCGTTTTCAGGGGTGATCGGCATGTTGAATTACGTGACGCAACGCCCATGGGAAGAAGAGATTTTATCGGCGGAGCAGTCGAAACGTCGTTTCGTGCCAGAGAAAATCATGAATTGGATCAGAGAGAACTTCTGATTTTAATCTGTGAACTTATGCACAATCGGCTTTACAATTTGCCTAACACTACATATAGTGTTATCCAAATTCAAAAAACCGCTACATATACCAATATGTTAGTGAAAAACACCCGGCAGTAAGCAGTTGAAAACACGTCATTCCTAGGGGAGACACCTATGTCTATTAATCTGCATTTGCCAAGCCAACTTGATACGCTGAAGCCAAAAATCACCGTGATTGGTGTAGGTGGCGCGGGTGGTAACGCGGTCAACAACATGATCGCTGCGAACCTTGAGGGTGTCGATTTCGTTAATGCTAACACGGACGCGCAGGCGCTCGAGGGTTCGTTGACCGAACGTATCGTTCAGCTTGGTGCAAGTGTTACGCGTGGCCTTGGTGCGGGTGCGAATCCGAATATGGGTCGTCAAGCAGCAGAAGAAGCAAGCGATGATATCGCGCAGTTGATTGAAGGTTCGAACATGGTGTTCATCGCTGCGGGTATGGGCGGTGGTACGGGTACGGGTGCTGCGCCAGTGATTGCGCGTTTAGCAAAAGAGCAGGGCGTGCTGACGGTTGGTATTGTTACCAAGCCATTCCAGTTTGAAGGTGCGCACCGCATGAAAATGGCGGAAGCGGGCATTAAAGAACTGCAAGAATATGTTGATACGCTGATTGTGATTCCAAACCAGAATCTTTTCCGTATCGCGAATGAGAAAACGACCTTTGCTGAAGCGTTCCGCCTCGCGGATGAAGTGCTGCACTCAGGCGTTCGCGGCGTTACCGATCTGATGGTGAAGCCTGGCTTGGTGAATCTCGACTTCGCGGATATTCGTTCCGTGATGAGCGAAATGGGTAAAGCGATGATGGGTACGGGCGAAGCAGTTGGCGAGCGCCGTGCACTTGAAGCGGCGGAAGCGGCAATCAGCAACCCACTACTGGACGATGTATCACTGAAAGGTGCGCGTGCGGTGTTGATCAACATTACGGGCGGCCCAGACATGACGCTCTTTGAAGTAGATGAAGCAGCGAATCGTATTCGTGATGAAGTTGATCCAGAAGCAAATATCATCTTCGGTTCGACCTTCTCGGATGCATTGCAAGGTAGAATGCGTGTATCAGTGGTAGCGACGGGAATTGATGCGGCGGAGTTAGCGCTGCGCCCTAAGCAGCCTGAGCAGCTCGCAGCGAGCGTGTCTCAGGCGTCTAAAAAGCCGCTGATGTTTGGTTCCAAAAAAGCAGAAGTGACTCTTCCTCCTGCGCCAACGCGTGAGCGTACGGCTGCTGAGATTGTGCGTCAGGCCTCGGTGAGCGTTCCGCGCGCTGCAGCGCCAAGCGTGCATACGGTTCCTTCGGTGGCAACAGCACCTGCTGCTGCACAGCCCGTAGTTCGCATTATCGATGAGAATGTGCGTGCAGAAGACGAGTTGCGTGCCAAGCTAGACGCGCAAGCGGCTGCTCAGGCACAAGCGCGTGTTGATGAAGCAATGCGTATTGCTGCGCAGGCGAAATCTGCTGCTCCTATTCATGATGATGCAGGTCCGCTCTTCATGAGCCCTAAGCCAGAAATGCCAGCACAACGCATGGTGCATACCGCCGCATCTCCTATTTTAGAAGATGAGGAAATCACCAGCGAAAGCACCAGCAATGCGGCTGGTGGGCTTTTTGGTAGATTAGCTAGCGTGGGAAAAGCATTCACCGTTAAGGCTGAGCCACGTGCACGTGAAGTGCAAGTGAGCGCAGGAAACGAGGCCACGGCTCGCAAGGCTGAGGTGCGTGAAACCCCGTCAGCAAGCGCTGAGGAAGAGGAATTCTATGATATTCCTGCGTTCCTCCGTCGCCAAGCGAATTAGTTTTAAGTTCGGGGGAACGCTTCGTTCCCCCGTGTCCCCCTCCGCCGCTACGCGGCTCGCGCAGCTGCGGCGCTACGCATTAGTGGTATAGTTGTAACCTCTAGCATTTCATCCAAAATAACTCCGAACAGGAGCGATAGGAATCTTGTTATTCGAGGTTCAGCAGGACCGAGTCAGCCATGAGCCCGCGAAGCGGCGCGAAGGCGAGCACGGTGTGTGCGAGGCCGGAGCATGTAATATTCCGTCATAAAGCGTGATTTGATGTTGGACAGTCAAAGGCTTAGGTTGCAATCGTACAGAAATAACAAAGGCCACAATTATGACCCAGTCACGCAACATTCTCATGCAACATACCATCGCTGCTCCCGTGAGCTGCGCAGGTGTATCGCTGCATACAGGTGATATGGTGGATATGCTGATTAAACCAGCAGCCGAAAATACGGGTATTGTGTTCGTGCGCCGCGATGTGGAAGAAGGCCGCAATGTTGTGCCTGCCACGTATGATCGCGTAACGGAAACCACCTTGGGTACCACGATTGCGAATGAGTTCGGCGTGACTGTTTCAACGATTGAACATGTGATGGCAGCGCTTTGGGGTGCGGGTATTGATAACGCCATCATCGAAGTGGATGGCCCTGAAGTGCCAATTATGGACGGTAGCTCGGAACCCTTTATTTTCTTGATTGATTGCGCGGGTCGTACCGAACAGAGCGCAGCGAAGCGTGTGATTGAAGTGTTGAAGCCTATCACTGTTCAGGAAAAAGAATCGACCGTGACGCTTTCGCCGGCTGAAGGGTTCACTCTCGATATTACGATTGATTTCCCACACAAGCTCATCAACCGCCAACAAGCCGTGTATGATTTTGCTGCGACCTCGTTCAAGCAAGCGCTCTGCCGCGCGCGTACGTTTGGTTTCGCACGTGACGTTGAAAAAATGCGCAGCATGGGTCTTGCGCTAGGTGGTTCATTGCATAATGCAATCGTGCTAGCGGATGATGGTATTCTGAACGAAGGCGGCTTGCGTTACAATGACGAGTTCGTGCGTCACAAGGCACTTGATTGCGTTGGCGACTACTTCCTCGCAGGTGGCATGTTGCAAGGTAATATTGAAACGCTGCGCCCAGGCCATGGCATCAACAATAAGTTGCTGCGTGCCTTGTTTGCGGACCCTGCAAATTATCGCATCATTGAAGCTGAAGCGCCTGCTAAGGCACAACCGCTTGTGCGTGAAGAAGCAGCAATCACCGTTGCGGCGTAGTTTATACTCTCGGTAGAGTTTCAGGTTTCTTGTAGATTAAGAATGGAACGCGCTTTGCGAGTGGCGCGAAGATACTTCGTTCGTTCATCGCTAGCGCATACTCGACATATTCAGGGTAATTGCTGAGGTGGCGCTCCTCGGTGCGGGCGCGGATGAAATAAATCACATTAATACCAAGCAGTGCAGCGCTGTGCGCAATGGCTGTGCCAATACCTTCGTTGGAAATGAAGGGAATAGAAATCAACCACCAACTGAGATTTTTACCCACATAGCCTGGGTGTTTGGAGAAACGATAGCAGCCGTTTGTGACGAGGCCGCGATAGGTAAGGTTGGAAAAGCGAACGCCTAAACTGATGGTCGAAGAAACATAAATCACTAGGCATACAAGAATGGTGCTGCCCCAAACATATTGCCAAATGCCTTGGGGGATAAGCTGCATCCATTCGTAGCTATCTTGATAGGTGAAATACGAATTATAAAAGAGCAATTGCCAGAACGGGTAGTAGCAAAGAACGGCAACGGCCCAGCCCAAGAATGTTGGCTCGCTGGAGCGGATATGAGCATTAAATATGCGCAAGGTGAAGATGTAGCCAAGCGTTGCATAGAGTAGATCACCGAACATGATGATGGCTTGTGCGATGAGAAATAGCTCTATGAAGGTACTCGGCGTGAGATCCATGTATTGCAATTGATAAATCGCCTCAAGCGTGTAAACGAACATGAGCGGTAAGAAAAAAGCCTTTACCAGCCAATTTCGCAGCAAACACGTAATGGCATGCGTATCAACCGAGGCATTATATTTCAGTAGCATGCGGCCAAGATGATAGTAGCCGTCTTCGGGGATATCTTGGCGCGCATCGCACCATGTAAAATAAAATGGCGCAATAAGAATAGCCGCTGGTAACATGGCTAAATAGAAAGGCCATGCTGGATCATAGAATCGCTTATCATATTCTGGGAACAGCGTGTAAAGTGCCGCAAATAAACCGAGAATTGCCAATAGACCGAAACATTTTACCGCTACGCGCTTCACGCTCGCAGGGCGTAATGCTGTCAGTGAAGCGCTAGGTTCGCGGTGACGTTTGAAGATAAAGAATTCAATGAGCAATACAGGTACGACACTGGCGGCCAACACGGCCAAGGCTGTATCAAATTTTGTTAATCCCACATCTTTCAGTAGAAAAATAGTCGCAAGCGCAACGAAGAAGCCAAGTAAATTGGTGCCGAAATGTGTTTCAGATTTTGGTAGTGCTGGCTTCATTTTGACTTCCTGAAGGGCGTGCCGCTGCGCGGATCCTTGGTAAAATGATACCCCGTGATACCGTAGCCCTGGCGGTGATAAAATGCATGCGCTGTATGCGCGGTGTTGTAGGAATCAAGCACGATGAGCTCGATAGACTCTTGCTTGGCGAGGGCTTCAAGCCAATCATTCATCAATGCTCCCAACCCTTTGCCACGATGAGTCTCGTTCACAACTACGTTATCAATATCGAGTTGTTTGCCGCACCAAAAGCGTGTGCGAATCCAAAAACCGCTAAGTGCTACCATCTTTTTGCCCTCAAATACGGCAACGGCGCGGTAGCCACAGGCAAGCATGGTGCGTAGGCGCTTGGTGAACAGTGCCTTGCTCATCGCTGGGTTAAGTTGGCTGATGAGCGGGAATATGCCCTGCATTTCTGAGGGTTTCAGCTCGCGAATGGTATATTTGGTGGCCGTGCGCATAGCTTGTGTATTACCCTGCAATCTGATTGCGTGCAAGTGAGGCGCGCGCTATAAAATTCCCATGAGCATGATTAATAAGACAACACGGTTAGGCGCATCACTGTTGGTGATGGGTGTGCTTGCTGCTTGTGGTGCTGAACCGATTGACGATGAGGCGATTGCCGAAAAGAACGAATCGGTGGATGCGCTGTATGATAAGGCTTTCAATACGCTCAATTCAAAAGAATACAAACCTGCTATCGAAAAGTTCGAAGAGGTAGAGCGTCAGCACCCTTATTCGCCGTGGGCTAGCCAAGCGCAAGTCATGGCGGCCTATTCAGCGTATCGTGGCGGCTACTACGAGGACGCGATTGTGATTCTGGATCGTTTCGTCAAACTTCACCCGACGCATAAAGCCGCACCCTATGCCTATTATCTCAAGGCGTTGTGCTACTATATCCAGATTACCGACGTTGGCCGCGACCAGAAAATGACAGAAGAAGCTCGCCAAGCCCTCAAAGACGTGATTGCGCGCTATCCCGACAGTGAGTATGCGCAAGATGCCAAGCTAAAACTCGACCTGACTTCGGACCATTTGGCAGGCAAGGAAATGGAAATAGGTCGCTACTACCTAGAGCGCGACGAGTATGCAGCGGCGGTGAGTCGTTTCAAATATGTGGTGGATAGCTATGAAACCACCAGCCACATCCCTGAAGCGTTGCACCGCTTAGTGGAATGTTATTTGCGCCTTGGTGTGGTGGGTGAAGCCAAGAAATATGCGGCGGTATTGGGACATAACTTCCCAGGTTCGGACTGGTACCAGTACAGCTATAAAATGATTAAGGGCAATCTCTCGCCTGAAGAAAAAGAAGATGTGTTCGATAAGTACCTCAAGGTGCTCTAATGCTCTCACAACTTTCCATTCGTAATTTGTTGTTATTCACTTCGCAGGAAGTGGAGTTTGGTACAGGACTCAACACGCTTACGGGTGAAACAGGCGCGGGTAAATCCATGTTGCTTGATGCGCTCGGGTTGGTACTCGGTGAGCGCTCCGACGCGGCACTGATTCGCGCAGGCGAAGACCAAGCCTCCGTCACCGCGACATTTCATGTCGAGGAGAATCGTTTATTGAAGAGCGTGCTGGATGAGCTTGGGTTGAATGTTGAAGATGAACTCATCATTCGCCGCACGATTTCTAAAGACGGTAAAAGCAAAGCTTTTGTTAATGATGAGGCAGTGAGTGTTACAGGTTTGAAGCGCATTGGTGAGCTGCTGGTGGCGCGTCATGGGCAGCATGATCAGCGCGGTTTGTTGGAAGTGAAAGAACATCGCAAAGCGCTGGATGCATTCGGTGGCTACGAGAAATTATTGACGCAACTCGCCACGCATTACCATGCGTGGAAAGCGGCTGAAGCTGCATTAGCAAACGTCGAAGCCGAAATTGAGAAGGCGTTACGAGAGGAAGAATATCTGCGCCATACGGTTCAGGAACTCAGCGCGCTAAACCCAGTTGAGGGTGAGGAAGCTGAGTTGGCTGATGCGCGCCAGCAAGCACAACAAGCGAAGAAATTGCGCGAGAGTTTTGACCAGTTGCGCGAGATGCTCGAAGGTGGACAGCCGATTGTGGGGCGTTTGGTGCAGGCCGAGAAATTGGCGGGCAGGCTTGGTTTGGAAGCACTCACCACCACGCTCGCCAATGCCAGCCGTGAGGTGGACGAAGCCTTGGTGCAGCTTGATAAGCTCAGTGGCGGCGACGTGGATGAGTCGGCGCTGGAAGCGAAAGAGGATAGGTTGTTTGCCTTGCGTGACGCCGCGCGGAAATATCACTGTCAGGTCGACGGGTTGGAAGCCGTATTGAAAACGGCGCAGCAGCAATTGACCACGCTGAATAATCAGCAAGCTGAGCGCGCAGCCGCCGCCAAGCGATTGAAAGAAACCCGTGCGGCCTATGATGCCGCAGCGGCAGAGATTTTTGATAAGCGTGCAGCGGCAGGCGAGAAGCTGTGCAAGGCAGTGGAGAAAGAACTCAAAGCGCTGATGATGGCGGCGACGAGCATTAAAGTGTCGCAGACCGAGCTGCCCGAAGCGCAGTGGGGCGAGGCGGGGAAACACACGGTGCAGTTCGATGTTTCGACTAATAAAGGCCAGGCATTTGGGGCACTGAACAAGGTGGCGTCGGGCGGTGAGTTGTCGCGCTTACTGTTGGCGATGAAAGTGGTGCTGCGCGAAACGCAAGAGGCCAGCAGCGCGATTTTCGACGAGATTGATGCAGGCACAGGCGGCGCCGTAGCCGAGGCTATTGGCCAGCGTTTGAAGGAATTATCGGCGAATCAGCAAGTCATGGTGGTGACGCATTTACCGCAAGTGGCGGCGCAGGCGAATCACCATTTGCATATTGAGAAACAGACAAAGGCTGGATCTACCGTAACAAAAGTAAAAACCCTGTCACGGAGTGACCGGGCGGAAGAATTGGCGCGCATGCTTTCGGGCGCGACGATTTCTGACGAAGCGCGTAAAGCCGCCAAGAAATTGCTGCAGGCGTCATGACGCTCGATGAAGCCAGAAAACGCCATACGGAGTTGAACGCGGAAATCCGCGAGCATGACGCCCATTACTACCAAAAAGACACGCCTGTTATCTCCGATGCTGATTACGACAAGCTGCGTCGCGAATTAGAGGCGCTGGAATTCCAATTCCCTGAACTCGTAACGCCCGATAGCGCCACGCAAAAGGTTGGTGCTGCACCCAGTGAAGGCTTCAAAAAAATCCGCCATTCCATGCCGATGCTTTCACTGGCGAATGCGTTTGATGAGGTTGATGTTCAGGAATTTATAGTTCGTGCAGCAAAATTTTTGGATTTGGATAGCGCCGTAAATATAGAACTTGTGTGTGAGCCTAAAATTGATGGCTTATCATTTAGTGCAAGATATGAGCGCGGAGCATTGAAATATGCAGTGACGCGCGGAGATGGTGAGGTTGGCGAAGATATTACCGCAAATATAAGGACTATTAGAGGGTTTCCCCAAAACTTATCGAATGCTCCAGAACTATTGGAAGTGCGTGGTGAAGTCTTCATGAGGAATGAAGATTTTAGAATTCTCAACAGCGAACGTGAGGAATCTGAAAAATTTGCCAATCCACGTAACGCTGCTGCGGGTTCACTAAGACAACTAGATCCAGCTATTACTGCTAAACGCAGACTGAGTTATTTTGTATATGGTTGGGGTGAAGTTAGTGAGCCAATAGCGGATACACATTTTGATGCTGTAACGCGTCTAGGGCTTATGGGATTTCATATTAATCCACGGATGCAATGTTGCTTTAATCTTCCTGAATCCATGAATGCATATGATGATCTTAAAGAGAATAGAGCACTGTTGGATTACGAAATCGATGGGATGGTGATTAAAATCAACCGCCTTGATTGGCAAAAGCGGTTAGGGCAGGTAGCACGTGCACCACGTTGGGCGATTGCGCATAAGTTTCCGGCGGAGCAGGCGGTTACAAAGCTCGAAGCGATTGATATTCAGGTCGGGCGCACGGGTGTGCTGACGCCTGTGGCGCGCCTGACGCCCGTGAATGTGGGTGGGGTGATGGTGAGCAACGCCACGCTGCACAACGAAGACGAGATTGCGCGGAAAGATGTACGGATTGGTGACATGGTGGTGATTCAACGCGCGGGGGATGTGATCCCGCAGGTTGTTGAGGTCAAGACGCGTGGTGATGGTGCGCCTTATGTATTCCCGAATCACTGCCCTGTCTGCGGTAGTGAAGCGGTGAGGGAAGAAGGTGAAGTCGCCAAGCGCTGCACGGGTGGGTTGGTGTGCGAAGCGCAGGCGGTGGAGCGATTGCGGCATTTCGTGGCGCGCAATGCGCTGGATATTGACGGGCTGGGCGCCAAGCAAATTGAAGCGTTTTTTGCCGAAGGTTTGGTGAAAACCCCTGCCGATATTTTTACGCTCGAAGCGCGGGATACGCAGAACCTGAGCCGCTTGAAAAATCGTGAAGGTTGGGGCGAGAAGTCGGCCACCAATTTGTTTGCGGCGATTCAAAAGGCACGGCGCACGACGCTCTCGCGTTATATCTACGCGCTTGGAATCCGCCATATTGGCGAAGAGACCGCGAAGCTGCTCGCTAAGAATTATGGCACGTATGAGGCGCTATTCGATGCGCTGATAGCCGCGCATGACCATGAGAGCGATGCCTATAAGGAATTGCTGGCGATTGATGGGATTGGCGCGAAGGTTGCCCAAGCACTCATTGATTTTGTGCATGAAGAGCATAACCAAACGTTACTGAATGAATTGCAGTCGTTCATGGAATTTACACCAGAAGCTGCAGCGCGCACGGATTCGCCCGTGGCTGGAAAAACCGTGGTATTCACGGGAACACTGCAAAGCATTGGCCGTGCGGAGGCGAAAGCGCAGGCAGAGTCAATCGGTGCGAAAGTGGCGGGGAGTGTTTCCAAAAAGACGGATTATGTGGTCGCGGGAGCAGAGGCGGGCAGCAAATTGAAGGACGCCGAGAAGTATGGCGTGAAAGTGTTGACGGAAGATGAGTGGTTTGCGTTGATAGGACGATGAAAAACCCATTCGCACAACCGAAGCTGCCAATGCAGCTCACCATTGAAGCACCGAAAGAGACCCTCGATATCGTGGAGTTGGTGCTGGAAGACGAGGTGCTTTCAATCACGCGGCCGATTGATACGCATACGCCGCAACTGATACTTTTGATTGAAGACGCACATCAGAAAGCGATTGAAACGCGTATTCACGATATCGCGAAACAGCAGGCGCAGTCTGCGAAAATCCATGGCGCGATGCTGCGTGATATTGACTGGGTGACGAAGGTGCAAAAGGACTTTCCGCCGTTCATGGTGGGCAGGTGCTATATTTATGGTTCGCACGCTACGCAGCCTATTCCCGCCAATTCGATTCCACTGAAGATTGATGCGGCGGCGGCATTTGGCACGGGCGAGCATGACACGACGGCGGGGTGTTTGTTAGCGTTGCAATGGTTGAAGAAAAAACAAAAGCATGTGCGGCACGTGCTGGATATGGGGTGTGGCACGGCGATTTTGGCGATTGCAGCAGCGAAGCTTTGGCGCGGTGCGAGAATCAGCGCCTATGATAATGATGCGGGCGCAGTGCGCACCTCGCGCGAGAACTTCGCATGTAACCGTCTGCGACGGATGCATGCGCATGTCAGTGATGGTTACAAGACTCAGCGCGTAAAGCGCGAAGGCAAACACGATGTCGTGGTGGCCAATATTCTGGCGCGGCCACTGATGCGCATGGCGCGTGCAGCCAGCCAGTCGGTTGCGCCGAATGGCACATTGATTTTATCGGGTTTGCTAAATCATCAAGAAAACATGGTGCTTGCTGCGCACCGCTATCACGGATTGAGGCTTACGAAGCGTATTAGGCGCGGGCGCTGGTCGGTGCTTATTCTAAAAAAATACTAGCCGCGTTGTTGCTGCTGTTGTGCGCCACGACCTGCTTCGAGCTCTGGGGCGCGGGCGACGGCTTCAGTAGGCATAGCGGCTTCGCGCACACCTGCGCGAGCCATGGCGAGCCCGATAGATTTTACCTCATCGACCACAGAGCGTGGTAATTTCGATTCAATATAATCGACCAGTTTTTGCAGCATGGCGCTAAGCGGCTTACGCTCTACAACGGCTTGCTCTTCTTTGGCTTTAGGCTCTTCTTTTGGTTTGGCTGCTTGTTCCAGCTTAGGTGCTTGTTGTTGATTAAGCTGCTCTTGCAGTCGTGCCATTTCAGCTTGCTGTTGCATGAGTCGCGCTTGCAATTCTTCAGCAGTAGGCTGTGGAGGCTGCTGCTGTTGGCGCGCCATTTCTTGCTGCTTGAGCAACTCCATATTTTGCTGTTGCGCCTGCGTGTCTTGTGCTTGTGCAAGGTCATTACGTGGCGGCGGGACAGGCACAGATGGCTTTTCTGCGGCGGGTGCTTCGCGTTTTTCTTCTGGCGCAGCCATTAAAGTGGGGTCGATGGGTTGCTGCTGTGCGTCGGCAAAGATGGCGTCTACCATCAAAGCGGTGGCGCGTACTTTATTTTGCTCTTCTTCCTGATTGCTGCTGGAGGAGGTGGTGCTGCTCGTATCCCCAGAAATCATGCCGTTAAGGCGGCGAAGTGTCTCTGGCCCTGCAATGCCATCTACGCGTAGGCCTTGCATGGATTGGAAGCTTTTAACCGCATTGACGGTATTGCCATCAAAGGTCGCATTGATGAAGGCTTCATTAAACAGATTAATGAGACTTAGGCGGCGCTGTAGCTCGGCAACAAATTCACCTGTATCGCCGAACTGAAGCGTAATGTTAGATGGCAAGAACATTGCCAATTAACCTAACGCTTTGTCGTCGTGCTTGCAATCTTCCTGTGCGAGGAAGGCCTGGGGTTTTTTTAGTGTGCGAAAAGATCTTGGGCGCAGAATTGCAAGGCACGGTGCTCGATCGCGGGTAATAGCGCTTCGCGGAAATGGCGGGCGTTATCAAACCCATGACGAATGGCTTCTTGTTGCAAGATAGACTCAGGCGTGTAGAGCACGGGTGCATTTCCCATGTCACTGTTAAGGCTCGCGGCCATTTCACGCAGCGCCTCTTGCAACGCTGTTTCTGGGTCGTGGCGATCGCGCTTGAAGGCTGCAACGAACGTCGCGAATGGTTCGGTTGACGGACTAGTACTGTAACTTTGTAACGCTTCCATGCCGATTCTCCCTGTTATGCCCACCGGATGTTTTTGAATGCGTGGTGGTGTTGATGGGGAGTGTATAGACCCTAAAAGTTAAAAGAACGTTAACGCGCTATATTTTGTCATTTGTGCTGTTGTCCTGCGGTCATTTTTGCTCACGCAGGAGGCCTACGCGCACGTAAAAACGCCTCGGACGTCTAGCAAAACTAAATAGAGAGCGTTGCTGGTTGGCTATTCTTCGTCGGTGTATTGGCGTTCCATCTTTTCGTGGCGCTCTTGTGCCTCGATAGAAAGGGTGGCCACAGGGCGTGCCTCAAGACGTTTGAGGCCAATAGGCTCACCTGAATCTTCGCAATAGCCATACTCGCCTGTTTCGATACGGGTAATCGCCGCATCGATCTTCGAGATGAGCTTCAGGTAGCGATTGCGGGTGCGCAATTCTACGCCCGCCTCGGTTTCCAAGGAAGCTCGGTCTGCAATATCGGCCTGATGCCAGTTTTCTTCATGCAGATGTTCGAGTGTTTCGCGTGATTCAGAAAGAAGGTCTGCACGCCATTTGAGCAATTTCTGACGGAAATACTCCAACTGAAGCGCATTCATGTATTCTTCTTTTTCGCTTGGCTTATACCCCTGAGGTAGCTTGGCTGGCTTGTAGCTGTTGCGTGGCTTAGCCTTCACTAAAGGCTTAGCTGGCGCGGCCATTTTAGGGGTAATTTTTTTAACTGGTGCTGCCTTGGCGGCTGGCTTTGCGGCCACTTTTTTTGCTGGGGCAGGTTTTTTTGCTACTGGCTTTGCAGCGGCTTTTTTAAGCGGTTTCTTTGCAGGAGCAGGTTTCTTAGCGGCTGGTTTTACCGACTTTTTGGCTGCCGGTTTAGCGGGTTTTTTCTTTGCCGATGCTTTTGCCATAGGATAGTTTCCTTGCGATTAGTTAGTAAAAACGTCACTTCCGCACCTTTAAGGTACGAGGGTCGATTCTACTCTCGTGGAAGGGGGCTGCAAGCCACAAATTGTGGCTATGCACACGATTTTATCCTTGCTTTTTGCGGCGCTCAGCCTCTTCGCGCTCGCGTTTACGCTTGGCTTCCTCAGCTTCTTTGCTGGCGGTGTCTTTATCTGATTCCGTAGCATCGCCGCTATCCAGATTATAATGTTTGAATTCTTTGGTTGTCTCATGCGTATCGAATTCGGAGATACCAGCATGCAGAATGACCTCGCCATCTGGCAGGAATTCGATGCCGTGGCGGTCAAATACTTTCACGATTTCGTCATTCTCTGGTTTGGTGAGTCGCGCTTGATTGCGCTCGAATTTTTCCAAATGGCGAATGGGAATACGTGTACGACTGGCTAAGTCGAGCGGGTTCCATTTAAGCAGCGCGCGAGCGCGTTTGCATTGCTTGGTAGAGATGAGGCGAATTTTACCTTCGCTCATAATCTCACGCCTGCCGCTTCAAGTTTGGCGATTTCCACGGCAGCACGTAATTCGATTTCGTCTAAGATGCCGTTGAGCACGGGATCATTGGTGGTGCCCCGCTCTTGTGCGACGATGGATTCAAGATTGCGGATGGTGCTTAGCGGCAAGTTGCCGATGATGAGCGCGTCGCGCAGCTCTGCCAGTGCATCGAGCGTGAGTTTGCCTTGCTTGAATGCCTTTCGGCGGCGCACTTCTTCTTCGCTGACTTCTTGCGCGCCGAGCAATACGCCAATACCGCTCATTGCAGCGACGGGGGTGGTCGCTTGTGCTTCTTCAACTTCGCCGACACCGTCCAACGCATCAACGAAACTGCTGCTACCAGTTTTGCTGGTACGGCGAACATTGTTGGTACGTTGTGTCGGATTCGTGGGGTTGGTGTAGCCAATTTTATTAATCATTCGAGTACTATAACGAAGGTGAAGCCATCAGGCAAACATCGTGGTTACCCATGTGTATGGCGGCAAATTTTGCCCCTTTGCGCCAACGGGCGATGATTGGGCCTTCGGACCCTAGTCGACCGATATCTAACATGCTGTATTAAAAGCAATTATTGGCTGGCTCATAGTTGGCACGAAAGTCGCATAGATACGTACGTCTAATAAGCGTGAAACCGTCAGGAGCGGACGATGCAGCAGAAAGATGCGATGACCATGGGCGAACGAATCAAGGATCGGATTGGTGGCGGCGTGTGGTTGATGTCGTTGGCAACGGTGGCGATTGCCTTGGTAATGTCGGCAACGCCAGCTCATGCAGCGCGTGTGAAAGATGTGGTGGCCTTCGAAGGTGTTCGCGACAACATGCTGATGGGGTATGGTCTTGTCGTTGGTCTGAATGGCTCGGGCGATAAATTACAAAACAACGCGTTCACCGAGCAAAGCTTGATTGCGTTTTTAGAACGCCAAGGTGTGAATACGCGCGGCTTAGAACTTAAATCGAAAAACGTTGCTGCCGTGACGATTACCGCGCGCTTGCCTGCATTCGCTAGAGCGGGTGCGACGATGGACGTCAATATCAGCGCGATGGGTGATGCGAAGAGTTTGCTAGGCGGTACGTTGCTGGCTACGCCGCTCGTTGGTGCAGATGGTAATGTCTATGCGGTGGCACAGGGCCCTGTAACGGTGGGTGGATTTGAAGCATCTGGCCAATCAGGCACGGCGATTACAAAAGGTGTGCCGACGAATGGCTTTATTCCTAACGGTGCACTGGTGGAGCGCGAGATTGATTTCCGCTTGAACGATTTGCCATCCGTGCGCTTAGCATTGCGTAACCCTGATATCTCTACGGCGCATAGCATCGCTAAAGCGATTAACTTACAAGTAGGCCCAGGCACTTCACGCGTTGAGGACCCTGGTACAGTGAATGTAACTGTTCCCGCAGCGTATAATGGTGACGTTACAGGGCTGCTGGCCGATATTGAAACCCTACAAGTGGAAACCGACCAACCCGCACGCATCGTCGTGGATGAGGCAACGGGTACTATTGTGATGGGTGAGAATGTTCGCATCTCAACGGTGGCGGTAGCGCAAGGTAATTTGGTGGTGAAAGTTGAAGAAACACCCCAAGTATCGCAGCCCAACCCATTTGCACCCGAAGGTGCGCAGACGCTGCTCGTACCGCGTACCGATGTGACGGTGGATGAAGAAGCGGGCAATCAGATTGCGGTGCTGCAAGAGGGCGCAACACTCAGAGATTTAGTGACTGGCTTGAACGCACTTGGTGTGGGTCCACGCGATTTGATTACCATTTTACAAACCATCAAAGCGGCGGGCGCTCTGCAAGCCGACATTGAAACGAGGTAGAGGCCATGAGTGACCTAACCAGTCCAGTGGATGTAGAGACCATGAGAATTACCAGTAGCCAGTCGAAACTGGCGCAGATGAATAAAGCAAAAGCGGCAGCGCGCGGTATGAGCGAAGCGAAGCTGGATGAGGTTGCACAGGAATTCGAGGCACAGTTTCTCTCGCAGATGCTGGGTAGCATGTTCTCAACCGTTGGTACCAATGAGGCGCTCGGCGGTGGCGAAGGTGAGGAGATGTATAAGTCTCTGCTGGTCGATGAATATGGCAAGCTGATTTCACGCGCTGGCGGTGTGGGTGTTGCTGACCACGTGAAGCGCGAAATGATTCGTATGCAGGAGGTAGAATAATGGACCACCTATCACCAACAATGAAGCCTTCGCCCAACATGCTTTTGCATTTTGATGCAGAAGAGTTCATCGCGATTGCTGTGCGTATGGCGGAGATTCTGAATGAGGAAACAGAGCTGCTGACACAAATGAATGTGCGCGGAATGGCCGAGTTGCACCAAGAAAAATTGAAGCTGACGCAGATGCTGGAGTCATACCAATCCTTGCTGCGTGCGCGCCCCGATATCATTGAAGAAGTGCCTGCTGAAACACGCGAACGTTTGGTGAGCGTTGTCACGGGATTTGGAAAAATCATGGAACATAATTTCCGCCATGTGGCGGCAGCGCGCAGCGTCAATCAGACGGTGGTGAAAGCCATCACGGACTCGATTGCCGAGCAGCAGCATTTGACGGTCTATACCAAGAATGGTGGGCAGTTCCGCGCAGGTGCGGAGATGTCTGGCGTGTCGATTAACCTTAACCAGCAGGCATAGTGTGAGCAGTCTTGGCCTCAGTATGAATAATGCATTGACGGGATTGCGTGCCACCCAGCGCAATATCGCCGTGCTGTCTCATAACATCGCCAATGTGAGCACGCCTGGATATTCGCGCCAGATTGTTAACCAAGAAGCGCAGGTGGTTGGAGGTGTCGGCAGTGGTGTACGCATTAATGATGTAGTGCGCAATATTGATCGCTATTTGCAGCGCTCCATTACGACACAACAATCGTCATTATCTCGTACTGACGTGATTGATGAATTCCATGATCGCTTACAGATTCTGTTTGGTGAACCTGGCGCCAGTAACTCGTTGGATGAGTATGTCTCGACATTCTTCAACAGTTTGCAGCAATTAGCAGAAACGCCAGAGCGCACCTCGTTTCGTACAGGTGCAGTGGACTCGGCGATAACGCTTGCGAGCCAGATTTCTGAGTTGGCATTTCAAATTGAAAATCTGCGCTATGAAGCGGACCGCGAAATTGGTCAGGCCGTGACTGCGGTGAATGATTTGATGAGCCGTCTTGATGTATTAAACACAGCGATTTCACGTAGCTACACGCTTGGGCAATCGACGCCAGACTTGCTGGATCAGCGTGATATTATTCTCAATGATATGGCCAGCTACATGGATATCACCACCTTCTTCGAAGAATCGGGCAGGGTGAGCGTGCTGACCTCGTCGGGCATCTCTTTGGTGGATGGAACGCCAAAACGCCTGCAGTATTCGGTGCAAGGCTCAGCGCAGAGTTTTATTGATGATGCGAGCTTCAATAGCCTTTCGGTTGCGACGTTAGATAGCAATGGCAATTTACTGCCTAACCCCCAGACATTAATCTCAGCAGGCCAGTCTAGCGCGGTTACTACGCAGTTGACGGGTGGTACATTGAAAGGCCTTCAAGAATTACGTGATACGGTCTTGCCGGATGTGCTCGATATGCTGGATATGCTGTCATCACGCCTGCGTGATGAGGTGAATGCGATTCATAATAATGGGTCAGCATTTCCTGGCCGCGCCAGCTTAACGGGTACACGCCTTGTTAGCAGCGCTGACCAGTATAACTGGACAGGCAGTGTACGCATTGGTGTGCTCAGTGCGAATGGCGAACCTGCGCCAGCAGGCTATTTGGATGAAGCCTATACAGGGGCACGACCGCTCAATCTGGATTTGACATTCCTTGATTCAGGGCAGGGTACGAGTCGTCCCAACATGCAAACGATTATTGATGAAATCAATAATCACTTTCGTGCACCGCCAGTGAAAGCCAAAGTGGGCAATGCGAATAATATTCAGCTTGTCTCAACAACCGACTTTATACCCAATGTTGCTAGCCCGAATTTTCGCTTCGATTTGGATATCGATAACATCTCAAAAACCGATGCCAATATTTTCGTTACGGGATTTACGGTGCTGGATGATACGGCGACCAACATCACCAGCGTAACCACGGGTGCGCCGCAAATTACGCTTAACCCTGTTGGCACCTATACGACCACTGTGGGCACTAATAACGTACAAGTGGCATTCAATAGCACGCCTACGGTTAATGTGGGTGACACTATATATCTCTCGCCACCTGCGGGCGCTGTCAATGGCTTAACGCCTGCACAGTTGACGGGTTATTTCCAAGTAATCAGTGTGGTAGGCAATCAAGTCGAAATTCAGGTGACAGGCGCACCTGCTGGCCCAGGTGGCCCAGTGAGTGATGCGACGGTTTATGCGCAGTCTGCCTATGATACGATTGATGCAGGTGAAAAGCGCCGCACACGTGATTCGGGTGGGCAATTTGCACTCGATCTATCGGGTAATTTTGGCTCGGCCTACTACGATATCACGCTCGATGTTGCGGTGGTCGATGAGCAAGGTGCATTAGTGACCTCTACGATCACTTATCGTGTGAATAACAATCAAACCAATATGCTCAATGATCGCTTTGATAATACGGCGGTGGGCGGCAATGGGCAGCGTGTTATACCGAATAATTCGCAAGAATTTATGAGCGCCATTCTTGTGGATGCTGATGGTATGGAGCTGCCGAAAATTAATGGCCGCTATATTGGTGCAGATACGGGATATTTGAAGTTTGTTGCGCGCGATGGCCTCAGTATTTCGATCGACGAGATGAACTCTAAGCAGCTTGGTGATTTCAATGTCGTGCCGACGACAATGGCCACGAATCGTGGGTTCTCGCACTTTTTTGGATTGAATAATCTATTCAAAGACAATCTGGATTATCGTGAAGCTACAAACCTCAAAAACTCTGCAATTGATTTAGAGGTTGAGGATGCGATTGTCAGTGACCCCAATCTGATTGCTACAGGCAAAATGGTCTTGCAACGCCAGCCAAGTAACCCGAACGATATTCCGCAATATACGTATGTGCGCTATAGCGGTGATAACCAAACAGCCATGGCAATGGCAGCATTCTCAACGAAAGCCGTTGGGTTCGATGCTGCAGGTGGTACTGCCTCATCGACACTTACGGTTGGCGGCTATGTAAGTGAATTGCTCGGCTATGTCGCATCAGAAGCAGTGTCTGCCACGAGCGCATTTGAAAACCAGCAAGTTCTATTCAACGGATTGTCGGAACGTCAGCAGTCAGTCAGTGGCGTGAACCTTGATGAAGAACTTGCAAATACCATTACTTTTCAGAACGCCTACGCAGCGAATGCGCGGGTCATTAGTTTAGTGAATCAGCTGTTCGAAGATTTGATCGGCGCATTTGGATAATAGGAGTCAGTCATGGCAGTTAGTCGGGTAAGTACCCTTTCGTTGTTTAATCGCACACAGCGCGATATCGGCAACACGTTCAGCAATCTTGCTGAGCTGCAAGGACAGCTTTCTAGCGGCTTCAAGTCGGATAATTTTAAAGGACTAAATGGGCAAGTGGAGCAATTCACGCTGCTAGAAGCACGCCTGCGTAAGATTGAGCAATTCAAACAAAATAACGCCGTCACCGAAGCGCGCTTGCGCACGGCCGACCAAGCGCTCGACCAAATGGTGGCAACCGCAGATGATATTGAAAATCTGGTTGTCCTGCGTAGAAGTGCGGCGGGTTTAGAAGGAAACATGGCCTTTGCGCAGCAGTTGGAAGATTTGATGGCACGCCTCACTAATTCGATGAATACCCAATTTGAAGGGCGCTATATTTTTGGCGGAATCGACACGGCAAATCCACCTGTTGAGGAGCCGCTGCCGAATCCTACCGAAGTTGGGGTTCCAGATAAGAATTACTACCTTGGTTCGGACACGAACATCACGTACCGTATTGATGATCGACTTGAAGATGAATTCCCTGCGCGTGCTGATGATGTTGCATTTCAGAATATTATTGCGGGATATCATCTCGCGCTGCAAGCCGATGCAGCCGATGGGGACCAGCAATTGGGCCAAGCCCTCGACTTGATTCAAAGAGGTCAGGAACAGCTAGTTGCGGCGCGTTCGCGCGTGAATACCGCCATTGTAAATATTGACCAAACGGGCGCACGTCTGGACCAGATGCGCGTATATCTCAAAGGTGTGACGGAGCAAGTGTCAAAAACAGATACGGTTGCAGCAGCGACAGAAGTTGCAAACCATGAGGCAGTGCTACAGGCAACGTTTCAGGTATATGCGCGACTGAGCCAGTTGCGATTGTCGGATTACTTATAGGTTGAGTGAAAAAATGAGCGGAATACTTGCAAGCGTGCGTGACTATGGTAAAGTGCAGAAAGCCAGCCTTTTTACTGTGTTACGTCATGCGAAGTATATGACAAAGAATTAAAAAGGGGAGGCGATATGTTGCAAGGAGAAATGGTAATGAAGGGTAGTGGGTCACCGGCAATGCCGCCCATGGCACCAACGGATGCGAAGCCAGAGACGGATGTTATTGACACTCGCTTTGGTAAGGTGACGGTTTATCGCAAAAACCCTATCTTATTCCCGAATGGCATTCTTGGTATGCCAGATCGTAGCGAATTCTGTCTGACGAATTTTCCTTCGCCTAAAATGGCACGTTTCAAAATGCTTCAATCGCTGGAGGATGATGCGCTTTCATTCATCACGCTGCCGATTGATAACAACAATCCAATTTTTGACGCTGCCGATTTAGCGCAAGCAGCACAGGAATTAAATATTCCTGCTGCGGAGCTTACCGTGCTGCTGATTGTATCCGTACATCGTGAATCAAGCGGTGTACGTTTATCAGTGAATGCGCGCGCGCCGTTATTGGTGAATGCGATGAAACGTACGGCTGTTCAGCACGTATTTGCGTCGAGCAAATATAATATCCGCCATATGCTGGCCTTCTAACGCGGTGGCAACGCATTTACAGACAGTGGCGACTCAGAAGTTCAACTGTCTGGGTGATGCGTGTGAGGATACGTGCTGCAAAGGCTGGGGCATGCAGCTTACGAAGGAAACGGTCGATCTCTATCAATCTAAAGCTCCTGAGCTCATGCAAAGCGTGACGAGTGGTGAGGCTGAATTCATCATGCGGCGCGATGAGAAAACCGATTATTGTGTCGAGTTTCAGGCGGGCTGGTGTGGCGTTCACAAGAAGTATGGCAGTGATTATCTGGGGGACGCGTGTCATTTTTTTCCGCGCTCAACCCGCGCGTTGGGTGACATTACCGTGATGACGATGGCGCTTTCATGCCCTGAGTCGACGCGATTGATGCTTACGGAAGATGGTGCCTTTGCCTATCATGAAACGACATTTGAGCGCGTGCCGCACTCACTAAGAAACTATGCACCGCAAGAGCTTTCAGCCGAAGCAGCCTTGAATATTCATGAAATATGCGTGAATGAAATGGGTAATGAAGCTCATAGCGCAGAACGCAATCTGATGCGGCTGAGCGCGATGGTGCGCGGGCTGGAGCCACAGCCAAAAGACCAGTGGGAAGCAGCCGTGCCGTTTTATTTCCGCATGGCAGAAGGGCGAATTCCTGCGGCAGAACTGAAAGCCACTGACCCCTTTATGCTGCTTAACGCATTGCAGGGACTTGTGCATTCTGCGCCTGCATCACCACGCGAGCGCTTGATGAATGTGATTGAGATGACCGCGCGTGCGCTTGGGGTGACGCTCAATTGGGAAAAGCTGATTCTAGATTTGCACCCCGATGGTACGCAGCGTGTAGTGAATATGCAGGCCTGGTGGCGCGAGCATGGTGCGCAGTATCAGCCGATATTGCGGCGTTATCTGCAAGCACAATTGCGCTTGAATCTCTTCCCCTTTGCGGGGCTTGGTAAGACACTTTCAGAACGCGTGACCATTATTGCGGTGCGTTTCGCAACCGTGAAACTAGCACTGATGGCCGCGTGTTTTGAAGCGCAGGGCGCTATTCCTGAAACGGAAGTCGTACGTATCGTGCAAAGCCTTTCACGCTTTCAGGACCACCTTGCGGATTCGCAACTCTCCCTCTCCATCTATGAAGAGACAGGCTGGACACGCGAAGCGCGCCTTAGAGCGCTAGTAGGTGATGTATAAAATTCCTGATGACAAAGCGTCAAAAATATGCCAATGTCACATCTATGGGAGTAGTCTGTGCAGTAGCGCGGATTGTCCAGATGCAGGCACGTAGCCGCAATTTTGATGGGTTCATGTAGTGACCCGAAAAAATTTCGAACTATGTGTGTGCATTGGTTAAGCCATTAACGGTTTCTTAACGAAGATCTGTTATTGGTGAGCTATGTGGTGGGAATCTGTTACTCCAAGAAGGAGTTTCATCTGACCATGTAGTGGGCAAGTAGCCCTAGTAACATTAACGTCCAAGTAGGAGAACATCATGTCTTTGAGTTCCATTAATACTAACATTGCGGCATATTCAGCCCAGCGCAATATTGGCGCTGCGTCGGATAGTGCTGGTGCGTCGATCGCTCGCTTGTCGAGCGGTAACCGCATTGTAAAAGCCTCGGATGACGTGGCGGCCCTTTCAACTGGTACTTCGCTGCGCACCAGCGTGACCACGTTGAAACAAGCGCTGCTCAACACCTCGCAGGGTTCAAGCTTACTGCAGATCGCTGATGGCGCGCTCGGTCAAGTGGTTGACATTCTGCAACGTCAAAAGGCACTTGCGGTACAAGCGGGTTCGGGTTCGCTCAGCGATACGGACCGCTCATTCCTTAACCAAGAGTTCCAAGCCCTCTCAGACGAGATTAACCGTATTGCTACGCAGACTAAGTTTAGCTCGGTCAATCTGCTTAACGGTGCACTCTCTGGTTCAGAAGCTTTCGGTGTCAACACGACTTTGGGTGTTGCGACCAACAACCAAACCGCGGCCAACGCCATTACTATTACGGGTGCTCCAGCGAACGGTGGCACCATCACAGTTAACGGCGTAACGGTTACCTTTACCACTTCGGCGCTTGGTTCAGCCGATGCGGCGGGTAAAGTGGTCGTGGGTGCTGCTGTAGCACAAACGTCTGCTAACCTTGCTAAGTTCCTGAACGAGAACACCGATGCGCGCTTGCAAAACTACCAGTTTATCGCCAACGCGGGGAACGTTGTTGCTGTGTGGGCTGGTGGCACATTGAGTGGTGCTGCTGTGTTGGATGTGGCCGCTGGTACAGCGACCAACCTTACCGTTGGCACGGCTGCCAACCGCACGATTGCGGTGGGTACGACGGCAGATGGTCTGAGCGTGAACAGCACGAAAGCGCTTGGTGCAGTGACTGGTTCAATCTTCGCAACTGGTGGTACAACCGCTGCATTGGCTGGTCCAGCTATCACCACGTTCTTTGCTGGTGCGAACACTGGTATCCAAGGCAATGCTGATTTCATCGGCAAGCTTGGTGAGGGTAAGCTGGGTAAAATTACGGCTACCTACACAGGTGTTGCGGACACGGCCATCTTCTCACTGCAAGTGGGCGACATCACCTATACCACTCCGGCGACGGATGTGGTGAACGCTGCGGTGGTTCCTCTGGTCTTCCAGGGTCGTAACTCGTTGGGTGTCAACACTGGTGGTACTTTCACACTGAACGTCGCGGGTGGTGCTATTGCTGCTGCCGATGCGAACAGTCAGGCGGAGTTCGACTCGATTGCCGAGCAGATGAATGATTCCCTTGCTGGTGTAACATTCGTTCAAAACCGCGACATCACCACCTTCCAAGAAGGTGCGATTGTTAATGTGGGTGGCGTTCAGGTTGCTAACTTCAACAACATGCGCGCGAACTTTGTGTCGGGCAACTTCACCAGCATGAATATCGAAGATATTCAGATTGAAGCGCCTCCATTTGGTTCAACGGATGCGAAGATTACGGTACGTATCAATGGTGAGGATTACGTTAGCTTCTCGGGTATTGGTAACCAGATTGCCACCAACACCCAGATTGCCTTGCAGAACGTGAAAGACCCCACCAAGTCATTCAACTTCATGACGGGTACAGTCGCTGTAACTGGTACAACTGCCTTAAACCTTTCAACACAGACTAATGCAGATGCTATTGAGTCTGCTTTGAAAGATGCGTTTGGTATTAAGGCTGGTAGTGCTGCTCTTACGTTCCAGGTGGGTAACACCTCTTCGGAATCGCTTGGGGTACGCATCGATAGCGTTGAGACTAAGAACATTTATGCTGGTGCTACCTTGAGCGTCGATACCCAAGCCAATGCTTCGGCAGCTGGTACGGCGATTGACGCTGCATTGAACCGCGTTACGGCGATTCGTGCGAGTGTGGGTGCCTTGCAGTCTCGCTTCGACTTTGCTGCTTCGATTCTAGAAGTGAACGTCCAAAACCAAGACGCAGCACGTGGCGTATTGCTTGATACGGATGTAACGGCCGAATCGACAGCCTACGCTACGGCTCAGGTGCAACTCCAAGCTGGTATTGCGGTACTCGCGCAAGCGAACCTACTGCCGCAGAACCTGCTCAAGCTCATTGGGTAATTAATGAGCCTGGGAGTCTAGGGTTTACCTAGCGCTGATTAAAGGTGGGGGACTTTGGGTTAAGTACCCCCACCGGATCAGCGGCCGAGGCAAGAAGGAGTAAGGACAATGGAGATCAATCTAAGAGGGGGTATCAAGTTACCCCAATCTCTTCCAGCCGCCAGAGGCGGCACTGAGATTCCCGTCGTCAAAACGTCACAGAACGTTGAGAGTGCGCTGCCTGGCGCGAACCAAGCGAATGATGTTGCATCCGCAGAAGTTCGTCGTTTTGAGCAGGTCAAGAAAGCCGCTGAGTCATTCTTCAAGGATGTCTACGCGGTCAATGACCATACATTCTCAATCTATAAAGATGCGTCGGGTCAGTATATTACGCGGTTCACGAGTCTTCGGGATGGTAGGGTCACCTACATTCCCGAGCCTCAGCTGCTGCAACATAGCAGTGGCGGTGGTGGATCGCTGATAGAAATTCAGGCTTAGGTGGTGTAAGCTCTGGCATAGAGCTTGCATCGCTTAAGAAGTTTGGGAGCTGGGTGCGCAAGTGCCCAGCGCCTGAAACGGTAGGAGATACGTCATGGTAACGCAGATACAGCTGGGCAATTTGTTCCAGCAAAACGGTAGGACTGTTGTTGGGGGTGGCCAAACCGCGTTCGACACCGAGTCTATCATTAACAGCCTTGTTGAGGCGAAGCGTCTTCCTGCGGTGACGCTTGAGAAGAAGAACGAGACCATCGGTAAGCAGCAAGAAGCATTGACCGATCTACGCGGTTTGATGTCGCGCTTCAAAAGCGCGGTGGATACGCTCAGGAATCCTCCTGGTGTTGGCAATGCCGCGCAAAATATTTTCCAATATCGTGTAGCAACGCTGACCACGAATACGGGTGTTGCCGCAAGTAACTATGTCACCGCAACCGTAGAGCCGGGGGCTGCGACGCAGACCTTTACGGTTGACTCAGTAGACCAACTGGCGCGTGAAACGAAACAGCAAAGTGATAACTTTTTGCTGCCTGATGCTATTACTAGCTCGGTAGTATCTGCTGTATCAACGCCTGGTACATTCACGGCAGGAACGTTTAACTTGCGCCGTCTTGGTGGCGGCAGCACGCCGATTACGCTTGATGCAGGCGATTCATTGCAAACAGTGGCCAATAAATTTAATGAAGTGAAGAGCGCTACAGGTATTCAAGCGACTGTCTTGAAGGTAGCGGATGGTGTGCCGAATAATACCTATACGCTGGTATTTACGGCAACGAAAACAGGTCTTGATACGGCGTTTGATTTAGAGAATGCGGCCACCGTTACCTCTGATCCATCGGGTGTGCTTTCCAACCTCAATTTTGCGACCACGCAGTCAGCCCTCAACTCACAATTCACACTGGATGGTGTGGCGATTCAACGCCAAACCAACTCGGTGGCGGATGCGATTGATGGTATCACCTTTAACCTCAAGCAGGTTACGCCTGCACTAACGTCTGTTGCGCTCACGATCGAGCCTGATACAGAAATTGTTACCAATGCGATTACACAGCTTGCAGACGTGTATAACGAACTGCGTTTGTTTGTATCCAAGCAATCCGAGGTTGGCAAAGATGGTCTGCCACTTGAGACGGCGGTTCTGGCCAATAACTCGACGTTGCGTTCGATCATGAATACGCTGAGTAGCGAAGTTTCAAGCACGGTATCTGGCATTACTGGTGGCAACCCATCACAACTTGCGGACCTTGGTATTAAGTTCCAAGATTTTGAAGGGGACGAGGATAATCCCTTTACTCGCAACATTATCGTGTTGGATTCGGATAAACTGAAGTCGGCACTTGAATCGAATTATGACGGAGTACGCGCAGTATTTGAATTTCAGATGAATTCGCAGAACGCCAACTTGGCGGTATTCAAACGCAACAACTCACTTGCTGTAAATGATATTACGCTGACGATCGATCGCGACCCCGTCACGCCTATTTATACGGCAACGTATAATGACCCGCTATTGGGTTCGGTGACAGTGAACCTAGATGGTACGGATATTACATCAACGGGTGGTGTGTTCCTCAAAGGGCAAAACGGTACGGTGTTGGAGGGGTTGGAGCTGATCTTCTCGGCAACAACCGACGAAACATTCGATGTCAGCTTCACGCAAGGCATTGGTGATCGTCTCTTCAATGCGATTGAATCCATCATTGATGATGAAGAAGGCTTGCTGACTGGCGAGCAAAACCGCTTAGAAGACGTGGTGACGAACAATGAAGAGGAAATCACCGATATTGATACATTCATTGCACGTTACCGCGAGCAACTCATCGCGCAATATAGTCGTTTAGAAGAGGCGTTGTCGAAAGCCAATAACCTGTTACAACTACTTGGTGCGCAAGCGGATGCGCGTAACTCTGCATAATGTGCGGTAATCTTTATGTCGCCTAGTAACTATCAGAACGTCAAAGCCTATCATCGTGCTAGCCATACCGTTGCAAAGACGCGGCAGGTCGTGATGCTGTATGACGGGATGATTCGTTTCTTGAAGCAGGCGCGCGATTGTATGGAAAGCCGCGATATCGAAGGACGCTATAATAAGCTTATCAAGGCGGGTGAGATTATTATGGGGCTGCAATCCAGCCTTGATTTTGACAATGGTGGTGATGCGGCGCGTGTGCTTTATGGATTCTATTCAACGATTGATATGCGCATTATCTCGCTGCACCGTACCAATGATATCGCCGATTGCGATCGCATCATTGCAGACCTCAAAGAAATGCGCGACGTGTGGAACCGTATTGATCGCGGCTTGCCTGAAAAGGATGCTGCACCAGAAGTTGCAGATGAGCAGGAAGTGCCACCACAACCACCTGAAGAACCTGTCACGATTTCCGCATAATTCATTAGATTCAGTGGCTTATACTGTCTTGGCATAGTGATTGCAAAGATAGACCCGTATTAACTCGGGGCATCTTATGCAATTTTCATTGCTAAGTCTTTTAGGCATTCAGCCGCAGCAGCTTGCGGCGGTTGGTGCTGCTGTACCTCAAGAAGGTAAGCAAGGCACCGAATCAGAGGGGACTGCGTTTTCTGAGTTATTGGTAAGTGCAAACCCTCAGCAAAGCGATTCGCAGCAAGGTCAGCAGCAGGCAAGCGGCGGCGATCTTGTCCGCGAGCTCGTTGCAAATATCATGGTTGCCCAAGAAGATGGGCACGTTGTATCAGGCGTAACGAATCCACATGCAGCGCATATTCAAAATATTCTTGATCGTAAAATTTCTCCGGAGACGGCCCATGAATTATTACAGCAATTCAGTGGCAATTCTAACGGTGAGAAGCCACCGGAAGCACTTAAAGAAGCACTAGAGCAGATTGAAGCTTCAGGTGAAGTAAGCACCGTACAAGATATTCTTAGCCAAGTAGCTGCAGGCCAACCTGATGAAATAACAGAGCAGCGTGCGACCACACTACAGCGAGCCCTGCAATGGCTGCAACAAGCACTCACCTCTAATCCTGCACCTATGGAAGCGCTGGCGGCGATGAGCGCTGGTGCTACCTTTCCGGAAATTACGACTCCTGCGTCAGAGCGAAGAAAAGAAACGCAAGGAACAGAAGAAGTTGCGAAAATGATTCCGCACTGGGTTCGTCAGATTAGTGTGCCTACAGATGAAACCTCTCAATCTACGTCTGCTCCAGCACGTGTGGTGTCCAACGTAGCAGAAAAGATCTTATCGCCCATGGCTAGTAACGCACCTTTTGCAACGTTGCCAGAGGTTGATTTACCTGACACTCGAACTGCAGAAGCGGCCCCTGTTGAACAGGGAATCACCGCCGATGACGCGCTTGTTCTTGTGGCCACTAAACAAAATACTCCACATCAGCACGCGCATGGCCAAAACAAGCCAGATGTGTTTGAGGCAATGATTGCCGATCTCTCGATGGAGCCATCCAGTGATGTGGCTATTGAAGATTTAGCTGTTTCTCCATCATCAAAAGAAGGCGAACCAACAAGCATTAATGGTCTTGCACACCAGCCTAGCGCGACAAGTGCTGAGCACCGTGTGCATGATAATGTGCGTATTCATCATGCAAATTTTGCCTATTTGCGTAGCGAGGTAATGGATCAGGTAAAAGTAGGTGTGACGCAAGCAATTAGTGATGGTGTGGATCGTATCACCATTCAGCTTAACCCTCAGGACTTAGGTCGTGTCGAAGTAAAGATGGACATCGCGGCTGATGGTATGTCGCAGATTTCGTTCCTCGTCGATAAAGCCGATACCTTTGATTTGCTGCAACGTGATGCACGTGCGCTTGAGCGCATGCTGCAAGAAGCCGGCGTGCGCGCCGATGCGGGCAGTATGGAATTTAACCTACGTCAAGAAAGTCAAAATAAAGAGCCGTGGGGTGAGGCGGCCGACCACAATGACGGTAATGCTGCGGCAACAGAAGTTTCCAATCTTTCAACCACGTTTAACCCCGGTGATTTGCCGACCCAGATGTATGTGCATTTGGTGAGTGATCGCCTCGATATCACAGCATAGGAGAGTCTCATGTCTATTAGTTCAATTAATTCTAATATTCCTGCTTATTCGGCGCAACGCAGCATTGGGGCTGCTTCGCAAAATACAGCAGATTCGATTACACGTCTTTCAAGTGGTAACCGCATTGTTCGCGCAGGCGACGATGTGGCCGCTACTGCAACAGGTGGTGCGCTACGCGGTAGTGTTACGGTGCTGCGTCAAGCATTGCTCAACACTTCGCAAGGTACGAGTTTGCTACAGATTGCGGACGGTGCATTGAGCCAAGTGATGGACATTCTACAACGTCAGAAAGCACTATCGGCGCAAGCAGGCTCTGGTTCAGTCAGTGACATGGATCGCTCATTCATCAACCAAGAATTTCAAGCCTTGGCGGATGAGATTAACCGTATCGCAAAATCGACCAAGTTCGGTTCTGTGACGCTTTTGGATGGTACCTTGTCGGGTGCGGAGTCGCTGGTAAGTAACGTCCAACTAGGCACTAACACTTCTGCGACAACAGCGGCGGATGTGTTTCAATTCACTGGTGCTGTAGGTAACGGAGAAACCATCTCCGTTAATGGTGTTACGGTTACCTTTACAACTTCGGCAGTTGGCACTGCCGGTGCCGCAGGTAGAGTGGTGGTAGGCGCCGCGCCTGCTGAAACCGCCGCAAACCTTGCACGTTTCCTCAACGAAAATTCAGACCCACGTTTGTCGAATCTGAGTTTTGTGGCAACAGGTGCGAATATCACTGCCAACTGGGGAGGTGGTGCTCTGGATGGTGCGTATATACTAGAAGCATCGCTAGGTACTGCGACAAACATTACGCTTGGCACTGCAGCAGATCGTACAATCGCTGCTGGTACATCAGGTGATGGTTTATCAGTAGACCGTGTGCGTGCAGTCGGTGCGGTAAAGGGCACTCTATTTGCCAATGGCGATACTACTGCAGCGCTTGCTGGCCCTGCAATAATCACCACTACGATTGAGGATAATGCTGATTTTATCGGCAAGCTTGGTACTGGTAAGCTAGGGATATTTACTGGCACCTATACTGCAACCGATACTGCAACATTCCAACTCAAAGTTGGTAACATTACCTATACGACCAATGTTACGGATATTGTTGATCCTGCAGTTATTCCACTGGTCTTCACTGGTGCAGATGAGTTTGGGAATTCTGTTGGCGGTAGCTTTACCTTGAACGTTGGTGGTGGCACGGTTACAACTTTCGACAGCCAAGGGCAGCTGGAACAATTGCTTGCGCAATTCAATGAAGCATTCTCTGGTGTAACGTTTACGCAAAACCGTGACATTACTAACTTCCAAGAAGGTGCGGTAGTACAAGTCAATGGTGTTGAGGTATCCAACCTGAATGGTGCATCGGTGAATTTCCGCTCGGATGATTTCAGTTCAGTCAGTATTGAAGACATCCAAATTGATGAGGCACCGATTGGTTCAACGGACGTTAAATTCACTGTGCAAGTGAATGGCGAGACTTATGTGAGCTTGTCGGGTATTGGTAACCAGATTGGTATCAACACTTCCATTACTTTGCAAAACATCAGTAATCCAAATCGTGTTCTGACACTTCAAACTGGTAATACGGCGATTGCTGGTTCGTCAGTAACCGCGCTTGATCTCACCACTCAAGCTAATGCAGATGCATTGGAAGCAGCGCTGAAGAACGCTTTCGGGATTGATGCTGGCAGTGCAAAACTGAGCTTCCGTGTGGGTAATGCTGCAGGTGAAACACTAGGTGTAAAAATTGACAGTGTCACCACCCAGAACATCTACGGTGGCAAAGTGTTGAGCATTGCAACGCAAGCGGCGGCTTCAGCAGCATCCGATGTTCTGGATATTGCGATCAACCGTGTTACGGCGATTCGTGCCAACGTAGGTGCATTGCAGTCACGCTTCGATTTTGCATCGAACAATATTCAATTCTCGGTGCAGAACCAAGACTCAGCGCGTAGCGCACTCCTTGATACGGATATCAGCAAGGAGTCGACGGATTACGCAAATGCTCAGGTGCAAGTTCAAGCGGGCGTAAGCGTACTCGCGCAAGCGAACCAGCTTACCCAGAACCTGCTCAAGTTGATTGGTTAATTAACGTAAGAAAGTTGAGGTCGC
This sequence comes from Alphaproteobacteria bacterium, assembly GCA_017302575.1. Lineage (NCBI taxonomy): Bacteria > Pseudomonadati > Pseudomonadota > Alphaproteobacteria > Alphaproteobacteria bacterium. The sequence continues at coordinate 58,366 of JAFLDD010000001.1, forward strand.
CATGCCTATTGATGCGATTAGTCAGACCACCAATCCCTCCACCGCTACGGTGGCAGGTACGGGGCTGAGTGGCGACCTCAATACATTCTTGAAGTTATTTACGGTGCAGTTGCAAAATCAGGACCCAACCAATCCGCTAGACACGAACGAGATGACCTCGCAGTTAGCGCAGTTCAGTACGGTCGAGCAACAAGCCAGAACCAATCAAGGCATTGAGAAATTGATTGCTGCGCAACAGCAAACCCAACTTTCCACCGCCGTTAGCTACCTCAATCGTGAAGTGGAGACGGAAGGAAACACGGGTACGCTTTCAGCAGGACAGGCGACGTTTAGTTATTTCCTTCCAGAGTCAGCTCAATCGGCACAGGTGACAATCACCAACGCGGCGGGCAGGGCTGTATTTAACGGCCAAGGATCGCTTGATAAGGGCCGCAACCTTGTGGTGTGGGACGGTACTAATAGTTTCAACGGCGACGATGAGCCAAACGGTAAATACACCATTACGGTGAAGGCAAAAAATGCTGCCGGTAACGACATGGATGTCGATACGCGTGCAGTCGGAATTGTGACGGGCGTAGAGAGCTCGAAAGAAGGCAAAATCTTGCTCTCAGTCGGTGATGTTGAAGTGCCATTTGATGAAATTTTAGCGGTGCGTGACCCAGTGATCGTCGATCTTGGCACGGGAAATGCATCATAGATATTTAATAGGGATTAACGGGATTTACCTGACGAACTAGGGAGGAATTTATGAGTTTATATGGTGCATTATTCGGGGGCGTTTCTGGTCTTCGCGCACAGAGCAGCAAAATCGGTGTGATTTCTGACAACATCGCCAACGTAAACACAGTCGGCTACAAGCAATCCACGGGTGAGTTCCAAACCCTCGTGGTGAACAGCTCGACAACTGGTACCTACCAAACAGGTGGTGTGCGCGGCAGTACACGTCTTGCCGTATCGAAGCAGGGTCTGCTCTCTTCGACTGACGCACCTACCGATATCGCAATGTCGGGTAATGGACTTTTCGTGGTACGCCAAACATCGACGGTTACCGATGCAAGCGATACAAGCGCATTACCACTCTTTACGCGCGCTGGCTCATTCCGCCAAGATTCACTTGGTAACTTCGTGAATGCCCAAGGCTTCTTCCTACAAGGTTGGCCACTTGACCGTGAAGGTCGTCTGCCAGGTGAGCCAGGTAACTTGAATACGATCGCATTCACCAACTTTGATTCGCTCGAAACGGTAAACGTGGAATCGGCTTCTGGTGTTGCGCAGTCAACCAGTGTGATTGAGCTGGGTGCAAACCTCAATGCAGGCGAAGCGATCTTCCCTGGTGAAGCAGTAACGGGCTTGCCTGATGCACGCACCACAGCGAACGCGAATATTAACGCGGAAGCAATTATTGTTGGTGATGAATATGGATTCGCGACACAGAACAATCTGCATCGCGGTGATATGTTCGAAGTGTTGACAGGTACGGGTAACACCTATCGCTATCTTTATGGTGGATTCACGGTAGGTCGTGACATCTCGGTAGCAGGTGTTGCTAACGTGGGTGACAGCAACATTGATACGACCGTACTGCGCCCACTTGGTGCGGCGGCTTCTGCAATCACAGTTGGTGCGGGTAACACCTACACGATTACGCTTGCTAACCACGGTTTGATCACGGGTGACCAAGTGGATCTATCTGGTTTCGCGGGTGCACTCGGTGCAACGCCAGCAGCGCAGTTGAACGCAACGCACACGATTACGTGGCTTTCAAACAATACCTTCTCGATTACGGTTGGCACGGCACATGGTGGTGCACCAGGTACCAACGTGAACCCTGGCAACATTTTTGCCGATACGCGCCAGTATTCAGGTAACATTCTGAATGCGACCAGCGCAGGTTCGACATTCCTTGGTGGTTCAACGCCTTCGACCAGCTTTACAACGGCTGCATTGACCTTCACTATTTCAACGACGACTAAGCCTGCGATGACCTTCACGTATGTGAATACGAGTCCCAATACGTTCGATGGCCAATTCAACAGCCTTGCAACGCTTGCGCAGGCGATCAACGAAGTGAATGGTTTGTCGGCACGTGTGGCTGGTACGCGTCTGGTGGTATCATCGGAAGACCCAGCAGAAGCAGTGACCTTTGCAAACGGTGACATTGTTGGTAGCGGTGATGGTACCCGTCGCGGATTGGACTGGGTTGCAGAACTTGGCCTCGCCAACGTTCAATTGCCAGCAGCATTTCCTGGTACGGATACACGCCGATTCAACTCGCTGCAGAGCTTGGCAAACATTGTAAATTCAGACGTTGGTCTGAGTGCTACGGTGTTGAACCCACTCTCCGCTTCTTCGATTGAGATTCGTGTGGATGATCCAAGCACCACCATTCAGTTGCGCGACCTTGCATTGATTCCTGCAGCGTCCGTGCCTACGGTTGGTACGCCCGTGACTATCCCAGGTGGTGGTCCATTCACTGGTTCGATTGATATCGTGATCAACACGGCGCCACCAACAGGTCTGACCGTCAACGATTTCGTATCGGTCTCGGGTCTTAACTTGGCGGGTTCTGGTCTGCCATATGGTTGGCCAAACGGCTCATTCCTTGATGTGACCAACGTGACTGTTGGTAGCTACACTGTGCGCTATACGATTCCTGCTGGTGTATCGATCAACCCAACTGCGGGTAACTATGCAGCACCTGCTGGTAACTCTGTTTCGGTGATTGGTCGTTCGAACCAAGGCTCGATTATGGGTGCTCTGACCATCGCGGATGGTGACGGTTCACCAACCACACCATTGACGGGAACCTATTCGCAGATTGATACAGGCACGCTTGGGCCACGCTATGACGTGACGGGCACTGTGGGTGATAACATGGCATCGGGCAATATTACGGCGCAGTTCAGCCGCAATATCCGAATCTATGACAGCTTAGGTTCGGGACATGATGTGCGCTTCAGCTTCATCAAAACGGCTCAGAATACGTGGGCGGTTGAGATTCACGCGATTCCTGAAACGGATGTCAGCACCACCTTGCCAGATGGTCAGATTGCTACGGGTACCATTAACTTCAACGGCGATGGTAGCTTACGTTCGGTCAGCACGAGTCTTACCAACGCACTAAGCATTAACTGGACCAACGGTGCATCTACTAGCAGCATCGCGCTGGATCTAGGTACTGCAGGCCAGCCATTTGGTACGGTAGGCGCTTCAGTGATTGGTTTGACCGATGGTCTTTCCCAGTTTGATAGTTCGTACAACGTATCGTTTGCGAACCAGAACGGTGCACCAGTAGGTCAGCTTGTGAGTGTATCGATTACCGATGAGGGTGAAGTGATTGCTTCCTACTCGAACGGTGAAACGCAAGCGCTTTACAAGTTACCGATTGCGGACTTCGCGAACTACGATGGGTTACGTGCCATTAGCGGTAACGTTTACTCACAAACTCGTGAATCAGGTGAAGTGAACCTGCGTGAAGCCGGCACGAACGGCACGGGTACCGTGGTATCGGGCGCACTGGAACAATCAAACGTGGATCTTGCTGAGCAGTTGACCGACATGATCGTCGCGCAACGCGCTTATCAAGCGAATACACGGGTGATTAAAACCACCGACGAATTGTTGGAGCAGCTTAACCAGCTCTAACGCAATGAATTGAAAGCCAGCGTTGGGTAACCCGCGCTGGTTTTCTACGAGTGTCTAGCTCCTTCTTGGGCTCGGTAGGGCGACCTCCGAGCCGCTTTTTTGTTTGAATATCCGGCCCGAGAAGAGTTTTGTGACGGTTCTGTTAAGATTTCACGCGGCCTATTGTGCCGCCTGTTTCATCTGCTATGTAAATGTTCGTTAACAAAAAGCTAACAGATTGGATTGTGGCGAACTAGGCACAATCGATTTGTAAAGCCAGAAGTCGGCAGGTGGAATGTAGCTCAAGCACTTGCGGGCAAGCGGGCTTAGGTTTAAAAGTTAACAAAGCGTTGAAACATGGCGTGCGCGCCTTAACGGTTAGAGATAGGTAGGATTCGATATGGCGTATAAAACGACCTTTCTGAATACGATGAATATCTCGAAAGAGGCTAAAGAATCAGCCTCGGTCGGTGACCAACAACTTGCTGATCTCATGGCAAACCCTGAGTATCTGCGTCATTCTTCTTCGGTGATCAATGAAGCACTGAAAGAGGGTTTTGATGTGCTGCAGTTACCAAACGGCGATATTGTGACGACGGGAACCAAAACCATCGTGAACACGTTCGTGTGGGACGCCGCTAAAGGCAAGCTTACCAAGGCTAAAGCGGGCAGTGATAAGCCGCGCGCTAAGCGTGCTGCCAAGGTTGAAGCATTCGACGAGGAAGACGCCGAGTAGGCTACTTCATCTGAATCGGCGTGATAGATTCAGCCAATCCATTTTCTTTGATTGTGATAATCGCACCTGAAAGTGTGCCTTTGCCTTTGCCAGGCTCCATGCGCACCTTACGGAATTTGTTCAAGAATTGCTGCATAGGGCCCTCGGGGTCGAAGCCAATCACCGTGTTGTGATAGTCGCCGCACATGCCCGCATCCGTTTGATAGGCGGTACCACCTGCTAATATATGTGCGTCAGCCGTGGGCACATGTGTATGCGAACCAATCACGCAGCTTACTTTACCATCCAAGAAAACACCCATGGCCATTTTCTCGCTGGTGGCTTCAGCATGCATATCGACCAAAATTGCGTCCACGTTCTTGCCAAGCTTGTATGGTTCCAGTGCTGCCTGCGCGCATTCAAATGGGCTATTCAGATATTCGCGATGGAATACTTGGCCGAGCAAATGCAGCACCAATAATTTTTTGCCATTAGCGAGTGTGAAGAGTTTGCAGCCCGTGCCAGCAACGGATGAAGGAAAGTTATGGGGGCGCAGCAAGGTTGCGTCGGTAGCAAGTAGGCCGAGGGCGTCTTTCTGGTCGAATACGTGATCGCCACCCGGCATGACATCGACACCGATTTTTTTGAAATCGTTCAAGATTTCACCTGTGGTGCCAAAGCCTGCGGCGGCGTTGTCGACATTGACGATCACTGCATCCAACTGGTGTGCTGCACGCAAGATCGGTACATTCTCAAGCACCGCATCGCGCCCGCTACGGCCGACCACATCTCCGCAATATAAAATTTTCATGGGAAGAGGCTTACACCGAGTTCGGTAAGGATGCCATCGAGTTTTGCATCATGCGGTTCGGCGGGCAGGGCTTTGACTTCCTGCCAGCTATAAGCAACGCCAATAAAAAGTGGAGCTTTTGCTTCTGCACGCAATGTCTGCATGGTGCGGTCATAATAGCCGCCGCCATAGCCTAAGCGATAACCCGCCGCGTCAAAAGCAAGCAGGGGTACGAGTATGATGTTGGGAATGGCGATGGGCGCGCTGGCGAGCGGTTCCTTCATGCCAAGTGTGTGGGTTTCCAGTGCTTCACCCGCACGCCACTGATGGAAGGTAAGGGGTGCGTCTTTTAAGGTGATGCGTGGAAGCGCGGTTTCTCTGGCCAGATTTTGCATGAAGGCGAGAATGGGCATGACGTCCACTTCACCGCGCATGGCGATGTAGCCAGCACAAGAGGGTGCGAAAGCAAGAATCGGGTGGTCGGCGAAATGACGGGCAATGGCTTGCGATGTTTGCGCGATTTGCACTGCGCCAAGAGACGCGCGCTTGGTTTGCATATCGCTGCGTAATTGAGGTTTTGAGAGCATCGAAAGGATGTCTAGAGCAAATAAAAAGTGAATGGAACCACCGAAAGCGTGGGTCGTCTAAATTCTCCGTAGACCCTTAAGTTAAGGTGGGCACCGTATACTATAGGCCTCGGGCCAGTAGCAGTGACAGTTCCCGTGGAGTTGCTAGTCGGTCTTGGAATAATTGCGCCTGCACCGAATTCAGCAGTATCCATTCGCTTGTGAGAATAGGGCAAAACCCGCCCAAATGCAAGAACTCTGGCCTAGGCAGCTTCCAGCCTTTGTGCCAGTTGCTCGATGCGTGAAGCCATGGTCTCGATATGGGTGGCCATTTCGGCTTCCATGGCGGCGAGTTTTGCACCGTCGGAGCCATTTTCCATCGCAGCGACGAGTTTGCGCATTTCTTTTTTCGCGTCGTGCAATTCGTCGGCAATCATCAGGGATGTATATACCAGCAGCATGTTCTCTGGCAGTTTGCCAACTTGCTTGAGCAAGGTTTGTGCACGGCCATCGACCTGTTTTACGAGTGTCTCAAGGTGCTGTTCTTGCCCGTCTTCGCAGGCGAGCTTGTATTCTTTACCAGCAATCACTGCTTTGACGGTGCTCATGCTAGTGCTCCAAAATCATGTCGAGTTGTTTGATGGAACCATCCAAGCGCTGCACGATACCACCTGCGGCGCGCTGGAGTTCGAGATGCTCTTGCTGCAATTCTTGCAACTGATTGCCTAGGCGTAAATTGTCGTTTTTCAGGAAGTCATTTTCCTCGCGCACGGCGATGAGTTCAGACTCATTAGCGGCAAGTTTTTGTTCCCACTCAGAGACGAGTTCTGCATTGGCTTGCGCCTGCGAGTCACCTTCGAGAGATTGGCGCAATGCGGCATTCGCACTAGCGGCGTCAAGCCTTCCAATGGCGGTATTCAAACGGTCAAATGCCGCTTTGAGAGTTGGGTTCGTCATGCTTACCTTAATGTAACGCTTTAGATGCGTTTTTCATTTTATGTTCTTGTTAACTCAACGAATAGCCATTCGGTTTAGCAATTGCAATCTCTATTCTCATCTAGTGGATAACCTTGATAACCGCCCTTGCGCTCGCGCACAGGCGCGTGTACACACGTGCGCAACTCAACGCTCCTTTGGAGATTACGACATGAAGAGTGCCGCTATGAAACAATCCCCCTTAACCTCCGTTACTCATGACCAGATGGCGAATGCGATTCGCGCCTTGAGTATGGATGCGGTGGAAAAAGCAAAATCCGGCCACCCCGGTATGCCGATGGGGATGGCAGATGTAGCGACGGTGCTATTCACCGAATTCTTGAATATCGACCCTAAGCACCCTGAGTGGCCGAATCGTGACCGCTTCATTCTCTCGGCGGGTCACGGGTCGATGCTGCAATACGCGCTGCATTACCTGATGGGTTACGAGGACATGACGCTTGAGCAAATCAAGAACTTCCGCCAATGGGGCGCGAAAACGGCGGGTCACCCAGAATATGGCCATGCGCAAGGGATTGAGACGACAACAGGCCCGCTAGGCCAAGGCATTGCCAACAGCGTGGGCTTCGCGCTGGCTGAGCGTTTGCTGAATGCCGAGTTCGGTGATGCAGTGAATCACTATACCTATGTGATTGCAGGGGATGGGTGCTTGATGGAAGGCATTAGCCTTGAGGCCGCTTCGCTCGCGGGGCATTTGAAGCTCAATAAACTCATCGTGTTGTTCGATGATAACGGAATTTCGATTGATGGCCCAACCTCACTTGCGATTAGCGACGATCATTGCAAACGTTTCGAGGCGCAGGGTTGGAACACGCAGAGTATTGATGGGCATGATGCCGCGGAGATTCGCGCGGCGATTTTGAAGGCGCAGAAGTCCGACAAGCCAACGCTGATTGCCTGCAAAACGGTGATTGCGAAAGGTGCGCCAACCAAAGCGGGTAAGAACTCAAGCCATGGTTCGCCACTGGGTGATGAAGAGATTGCAGGTGCGCGTAAGAATCTGGATTGGAGCTATGCACCCTTTGAAATTCCCGATGATATTTTGAGCGCATGGCGCGATGCTGCCAAGCGTGGTGCGGCAGAATATGCTGCGTGGGAAAAGAAGTTTGCAGCACTGCCAAAAGATACGCAAAGCGAATTCAGCGCGCGTATGGCGGGTGATTTGGGTGATGCGTGGGTCAAGGCGATGGACGAGTTTAAACGCGCTCTTGCCGAGTCGCAGCCAAAAGAAGCAACGCGCCAGTCGAGCCAGAATGTGCTCGAGGCGATTGTGCCCCACGCGCCAGCCTTGCTGGGTGGTTCGGCGGATTTGACGGGTTCGAATAATACGAAAACGAAGCCGATGAAAGGCGTTACGGCGAGTGATTTTAGCGGCCGCTATATTTATTATGGCGTGCGCGAGCATGGCATGGCTGCGGCGATGAATGGTATCGCTCTGCATGGTGGTTTTGTGCCTTATTCTGGTACATTCCTTGTATTCACGGATTATTGCCGTCCTTCGATTCGTCTCAGCGCATTGATGCAGCAGCGCGTGATTTACGTGATGACGCATGACTCAATTGGCTTGGGTGAAGATGGCCCGACACACCAACCTGTAGAACATGTAGCAAGCCTGCGTGCGATGCCGAATGTAAATGTGTTCCGCCCTGCGGATGCGATGGAAACAGCAGAGTGCTGGGCACTTTCAATTGCCTCACGCGAGACGCCTTCGGTGCTGGCACTCAGCCGACAGGCGGTTCCTGCACTGCGCACGGAATACACCAAAGATAATCTGTGCGCGAAAGGCGCCTATATTTTGCGCGAGGCTTCGACTGCGCCTCAAGTGGTGCTGATTGGTACGGGTACGGAGCTGCATCTCTGCACCGAAGCGCAAACCAAACTGGAAGAGAAGGGTGTCTCAACCCGCGTGGTCTCGATGCCATGTATGGATTTGTTTGCAGCACAGCCGAAGCGTTACCAAGAACAAGTATTGGGCGGTAATGCACTGCGCATTGCGGTTGAGGCAGGTATCGGCTTTGGCTGGGAGCGCTGGATTGGTGAGAATGGCGTGTTCATTGGTATGCAGGGTTTTGGTGCCTCTGCACCTGCGCCGGAGCTCTATAAGCAATTTGGTATCACCGTAGATGCGATCGTGAAAGCGGCAGAAAACGCATGAGTATGAAGCTGAAATTCAAGCGCTGGTATTATGGCGAGTTCGTGAATGACCCGAAAAACGAGGTCATCATGTTCGGCATGACACGCCCGCTCAGCGCCTATCGCTGGGAATGGGCAGTGCGCATTTTACTGAAGTTTGTAAAATTTTAATTGTGTAGCACTATTCAGGCGTTATAAGCGCCGCAGAGGTTCGTATGACAATCAAAATCGGTATTAATGGACTGGGTCGTATTGGGCGCTGCGTATTGCGCGCTGTTAGCGAAGAGGGATACGATGATATTGAGGTCGTTGCGGTGAATGGCCCTGCGGCCACCGAAACCCACGCGCATCTATTGGAATTTGATTCAGTGCATGGTCGCTTCAAAGGCGGTGTTTCGCATGAGGGTGATGTGCTCACCGTTGCTGGTAAAAAAATTAAAGTAACGCATGAGCGTGACCCGCAAAAACTGGATTGGGCAGCGTTGGGCGTTGATATTGTTTTAGAATGCACGGGCGCTTTCGCTACGAAAGATGCGGCAGCGGTTCACCTGACGCAAGGTGCAAAGCGCGTGTTGATTTCAGCACCTGCGGGTGATGATTGCCCGACGTTTGTGTATGGTGTGAATTGTAACGGCCTGAAGGCTGAGCATACCGTATTTTCTATCGGTTCTTGTACGACCAATGCGCTCGCACCTGTTGCGAAGGTGTTAGACGAAGCCTTTGGTATCGAGTCTGGCTATATGACAACGATTCATGCCTATACGGGTGACCAGAATATTCATGATGGTTCGCACAAAGACTTGCGCCGTGCGCGTGCCGCAGCACTTTCAATGGTGCCGACCAAAACAGGTGCTGCCAAGGCGCTCGGCCTTGTGCTGCCGCAACTTGCGGGCAAGCTGAATGGCGCGGCGATTCGTGTGCCAACGCCGAATGTGTCGATGGTGGATTTGAACGTGGTAGTGAAAAAAGCGACCATGAAAGAAGACGTGAATGCTGCGCTCAAAGCAGCGAGCGTCAAGATGCCAAAAAACGTGCTCAAGATTAACGAGCGCCCGCTGGTTTCCATCGATTTCAACCATGATAATGCCAGCTCAATCGCTGACCTTACCGCCACCAATGTGGTGGGCGGCACGCTGGTGCACGTAGCGGCATGGTATGATAATGAGTGGGGCTTTAGCTGCAGAATGCTGGACTTGGCAAAAAAAGTAGGCCAATAAAGCTCTCATGAGCAGCTTACCGACCCTTGAATCGCTGGATGTGAACGGCAAAACCGTATTGGTACGGCTTGATTTGAACGTGCCCATGCAGGCAGGGCGTGTGCTTGATAACACACGGATTTTACGCATTATTCCGACCTTGCAATACCTGATTGAGCGCCACGCAAAAGTCGTGGTGTTGTCGCATTTGGGACGCCCGAAGAGCTTTGACCCCGCGTTGTCGCTTGCGCCATTGGTCGATGCATTGTCAGAAAATCTGTGGGATAGGCCTGTAAAATTCTCGCCAGACTGTATTGGTAACACCGCGAAAATGGCTGTGCAAAATGCCAGCGAGGGCGATGTGATTTTGATGGAAAATCTGCGCTTCCACAAAGGCGAGGAGGGGAATGACCCTGAATTCGCCAAGGCGCTTGCTGAATTGGGCGATGCCTATGTGAATGATGCGTTTTCGTGCTCGCACCGTGCGCATGCTTCGGTTGTCGGAATCAATAATCATTTGCCCTCGGCGGCGGGGCGACTATTGCAACAGGAAGTCGAAGCGCTCAGTAAAACACTCACCACGCCCGATCGCCCAATGGCGGCGATTGTCGGCGGTTCAAAAATTTCGACCAAGTTGGAGTTGCTTGGCAACCTGACGGGTAAGGTCGATAAGCTGATTATTGGTGGCGCGATGGCGAATACGTTCCTTCACGCACAGGGGTATGATGTTGGTGCAAGTCTATGCGAAAAAGAGATGAAAGAGACTGCGCAGAAGATTCTGAAAGAAGCGGCGGCAAAAGGCTGCGAGATTGTCTTGCCCGTGGATGCGGTGGTGGCGAATAAACTGGCGCCGCATGCGGCTTCGCAGGTGGTGGATGTGAAGAGTATCCCCAAAGTTATGTCGATTCTGGATGTTGGCCCGCGCTCGATGGTGCGGTTATTCGAGGTGATTGAGCAGTGCAAAACACTGGTGTGGAATGGGCCTGTGGGAGCCTATGAAACGCAGCCGTTTGATGCTTCTACCGTGCAGTTGGCGCGACTGGTGGCGCAGCGTTCGCGCGAAGGTAGCCTGCATAGCGTTGCGGGTGGTGGTGACACGGTGGCGGCGCTTGCGCATGCAGGGCTTGCGAACGAACTCAGCTATCTTTCCACGGCAGGTGGCGCATTCCTTGAGTGGCTTGAGGGTAAGGAATTGCCAGGGATTGCAGCATTGCTGAACGGGGCGACTCATGCGCGTCGTGCGACAGCTTAGTGATTTGAAAGCCGCGCTTGAAGCGGGTGAGCGCGAGTGTATTACGCCATTTAATTCAGGTTGTATTGCGGGTGTCGGCTATTGGGACGCGGTGCAAAAACTGATTGCCGAGGAATTTCCGAAAACGACTTATACGCTATGGGTGTGCTGCGGACGCAATGCCGCCATGGCACATGATGCGATGCGTTTGGGGTTGAATGTACGCTGCGAGGCCAATGAAACCATGGCCGCCAAATTACAATCAATAGCCGAGGCACAAGGTGTAAAGTTTTTGGATAACGCTGCCGCCTAGCTTGACAGAATGGTGTGAGCGTTTACACCAGTCGCAGTAATGGAGAATGTTATGGGTATGACACCGAAGGTAAAAGAAATTCTGGGCTGGTACGAGGGCGCGAGTGACGCGACCAAAAAAAACCTCGCCCGCATGTTGATGCAAGGTAAGCTGGGTGGCACTGGTAAAATGGTGATTCTGCCCGTTGACCAAGGTTTCGAGCATGGACCTGCGCGTAGCTTCGCGGTGAACCCTGCGGCCTATAACCCGCATTATCATTTCCAGCTTGCGCTAGATGCTGGGTTGAATGCTTACGCAGCGCCGCTTGGAATGATTGAAGCAGGCGTTGATAGCTTTAAAGGCAAGTTACCAACGATTTTGAAGGTGAACAGCAATAACTCGCTTGCCCCGAAAGACGAACAGCCTGACCAAGCGGTTACCGCAACCGTGGATGATGCAGTGCGTTTGGGATGTGCCGCGATTGGCTATACGATTTACCCTGGTTCGGCGAAAGCCAATGACATGCTCGAAGAACTGCGTGAACTGACCGCCGAAGCGAAAGCAAAAGGTTTGGTGGTGGTTGTGTGGTCGTATCCGCGTGGTGCGGGTTTGAGCAAAGAAGGCGAGACGGCAATTGATGTAACAGCCTATGCCGCGCATATCGCGGCACTTGTGGGTGCACATATTATTAAGGTGAAGCCGCCGACTGCGCATATCGAGCAGGCTGAGGCGAAGAAAGTGTACGAGAAAGAAAAGATTGCCGTTGGCACGCTTGCTGAGCGTATTGCACACATCAAGCAAACGACGTTTGGTGGCCGCCGCATCGTGATTTTCTCGGGCGGTGGTGCCAAGTCCAATGCAGAAGTGTTGGATGAAGTGAAGGGTATTGCGGCTGGTGGCGGTGATGGCTCGATTATGGGTCGAAATGCCTTCCAGCGCCCTAAGGCTGAGGCTGAGAGCCTGTTGAACGATATCATCAACGTGTATAAAGCAGTCTAATTTAGGCTGATTCTTCATAGAATTGTCATACGCTACAGCCCGTGTAATGCGTAAAATAACGGCATGTATTACGACGATGATGGAAGTGACGGGAATCAGGATATACGCAGCCGTGTAGAAGCGGGCGCATATTTGGATTACATTGATCTGCTAGAAAAGCGCGTGGATGATGGCGCTGAAAAACTTATTTCCGACATTATGCATCTCATACCTTCTGGTAGCCATTTTCGTAAAGACCCTGATCTGCTTGTGTGGCTAATTGTTTCAGAAAGCACGGATTATAAGGTGCCGTCGGTTGATCCTTCCGTTATGTCGGAACGCATCAAGGGCGATTTTCATCAAATTCAACATAGTTCAGCGTTTAGCCAGATTCGTGAAATGGCAGAAGAAGTTGCTGCATGGAAAACGTTAAAGAGCATGGCATTTCGTGCCGCTTTTTCACTTTCTATCATTGACTCACCTACAGAAGAACAAATCTCCGTTGAGCGCGCTAAAATCACGGCCTATGCGCAAAAACATAAGCTGATTTGCCACGAAACGGGAAGCGATGATGTGGATTACCATGCTGTCACGAATCTCTCTTTTACGGTGTTTGATGCGGCACTTGAAGCATGCGCAAACGTGAGGGCTGAAGAACGTAGAGAACTAGATGAGTGGATGCTAGAGGAGCATGATGAAGGCCATGTAGCGAGACGTCATCGTAAGACCGCAGGTACACGCGAGGAATTCTTTATGCGGTTATTTATGGGGGCGCCTAATACTCTCAATGATCTGTATGTAGGATTCCTAACGGATGTAAGAAATTTTTCTGAGCACACAGCCATGATGAATACTTACGCTATTGATGGTGAGACGTTGCTTGGCGTCGTCAATCGTCAGATGCGTATCGAGGCACTAAGACGCAATGATTTAACTATATTAGGCGATTACTGGCCAGCTCCTGAAGATAGTCGGGTTGTCAATGCTGCGCAGGGCAGAGCATTCGTAGGCACTGGCTCTGCAGAAGGCAGTTTTGGCGAACGAGCACAACAAATTATCAATTTACGATTTGTAAGCGAACGTGTGCTGGATGCTGTTCTGGCGGCACGCAGCCCAAAAAATTTAGACAAAGAATTACTGCTGGAAGCAACTATTGAGCGTCTTAATGAGATTCCGAATTTGAACTTCTCGGATACACAGCAGCGCGCATTGGCTGAAATTATGTTGGATGAGGCATTGGATGTCGTGGAAGCCAGCCGTAGTAATCCCCGTAATCGCTAGGGGGCTGGATTTGTGTAGTGCATTACGCTAATACAGATGCATGACTGAATCTGAAGATCTCATTTATCCGTGTCGACTCTATCTCATTTCACCGCCAACTATCGAACTTGGCGCGTTTGCGAAAACGTTTGAATCTGCATTGAATGCGGGGGATGTCGGCGCGTTCCAACTTCGGTTGAAAGGTGCAAGCGATAAAGAGATTCGTGAGGCCGTACGGGTTTTGATGCCGCTTTGCCGCGCTAAAGGTACTGCCTTTATTCTCAATGATCGTGTGGACCTAGCGCTAGAGCTTGAAGTGGATGGAGTACATCTCGGCCAAGAGGATATGATGGCCGAAGAAGCTCGTCGTATATTAGGCAAGGAACGTGTGATTGGTGTGAGTTGTCATGATAGCTCGCATTTAGCGATGGAAGCGGGAGATCATGGTGCGGACTATGTGGCGTTTGGCGCTTTCTACCCCACCACTTCCAAAACACCCGATAAGCTTGCAAAATATGGCACGCCTAAGCCCGATATTATTGAATGGTGGAGCACTTATACGCTGATTCCGTGCGTGGCTATTGGTGGGATTCAACCACAGAATTGTGGGCCACTTGTTGAGGCGGGCGCTGATTTCGTTGCAGCCATTAATGCAGTGTGGAGTCACCCCAAGGGCGCTGCGGAAGCGGTGAAAGAGTTTAATCAGGCGATTAAAAAAGCGCTCAAACGTCAGGCTGCGTGAGAGATCAGTAAGCCCTGAAGGGTTTTGTAAATCGCTGGCGATGCAGCAACTATACTACCACCATCCGCATTTAGTGGCTTACCTTCCAGGCTTGCGACAACACCGCCTGCTTCGCGTACAATCAAATGGCCTGCTGCCATATCCCATGCGTTGAGATTATGGTACCATGTGCCATCCAAACGACCTGCGGCAACATAGGCCAAATCAAGTGCGGCGGAACCTGAGCAGCGTACGACAGCGCCGTGGTCGGTGACACGCTCGAGGCGCTCAACCATGGCTTTGTAGCCTTCGCGTGATTTGCGTGGCGATGAGGTGGATACCAAGAAATCTTCTGTGCGTTTCGAAACGCGAAGTTTGTAGTTATTGACGGTGGCACCTTGATTCTTCTCGGCGGTGAACAACTCATCGTGAATGGGATCGTAGATAACACCCGCGATGCTTTCCCAACCATTGTCGGTCATTTCTTGTGCGGCAACCGATACGCAGAAATAGGGAATGGCGCGCATGAAGTTGGTGGTGCCATCAATCGGGTCAATCACGAAGCGGTGGGTTTTCTCTTTACCTTCGATGATGCCGCTCTCTTCGGTTAAGAATCCGAATTTTGGGCGTACGGAGGTTAATTCCTCAACCAGTGTTTTTTCAGTGCGCAAGTCAGCGTTGGTCACGAAGTTCGACGCGCCCTTTTTCGAGACTTGTAACTTATCGACCTCGCCAAAATCACGCACGAGCGGCTTCGCACATTTAAGGACGGCGCGGGTCATAACATGTAGGAGCGGAGATGCTTGCATCCGCGCGTCTTATGCCAAAGCAATGTAGTGCGCAAGTTTTTCCCGCTAAATCCCTAAAAAGGCGACTATTTTGCCTGTGAATATCATGGGGTAAGTTGCTTGCCTCCCACATTAGCGGTTTGATACAAGTTTAGGCTACCCTCGGCAGCTATTACGAGTAGAAAAACAAGAACATGCCTCATATGCGTAACCAGTTGAACCAGTCTTGGCGTGCACGCATTCTATGCGCTGCCTTGCTGTGCGCGTGGGGTGCGCCTTCGGCTGAGGCGCAGATGCGCAGGCCTACCAAGCCGAGTGTCGAGGTGAATTTTGAAGTCCTCAAAGAGCTTGAGGCCGCCGCGCGGGGAACCAGTTTTGCTGCTCCCGTTCAAGGGCGTGATAGCATATCTGCTACCGCACTTCCGCCTGTGGGCTATAGCGCACCTACCACCAACACTGGTCCAAGCCAGCGTGTGACGGCCAGTGGCCGCAAGATCCCCGAAGAGCAGCCTATGCAGCCTGAGGAAAATATGGTGGCCCAGCGCAAGCCTGTGAATGCACCGTTTGGTGCATCCAGTGGCCCAGCACCACGATTGGAGCCAGTGGTTGCCAAAGCGCCAAAGCCGAAGCCAAAACCAGCAGCTAAGCCTGTTGAGACTGCAAAAGCAGAACCCCCAAAACCAGCAGCTCCCGCAGAAAAACCCGTAGCGGCACCGCCACCGCCAGTAGCGGCCGAGCCACCTAAGCCAATGGATGAAAAGAAGCTGATGGAGGCGCTTGAGAAGGAAGCACCTAAACCTACTGAAACCGCTAAAACGGAAGCACCAGCACTACCAGAGATTCCTGATTTCAAAGCGGCGCCAGGCATTCCTGAATTGAAGTCTGACCTTGCGTTGCCAGAGCCACCTAAACAGGAAGCACAGCAATTGCCGCCTGCATTGCCCGAACCTGCGCCAGCACCTGATGTATTGGTCGTGAAGAAGGATGCAGTGGAATTACCGCCAATAGAATTACCTGCAGTTGGTGCTGCGCCAGACGAAAAACCATTATTGCCATCCCTTGAAAAACGGATGGATACGTTGTTCGCCAAGCAACCTGAAAAAGAGGGTGTGATTGGTGACAAGACGACGATCATTGATCCAACTGTTGATTCCAAAATGAAAGCCGATGAAGCGGCGGCACAACTTGCTGATCAGCAGGAAGCGGCACGTCGCGCGCAATTGGAAGAGAAGCAGCGTTTAGCAGAAGCAGCCGCAACGCCGATGGAGGCAGTATTGCCAAAGTCAACTGCGCCAGTGAAGCGTGAAGAAACACAAATCGCGGCATTGCCTGAGATTCCAGCATTGGAAAATAAACCAATCGCCGCAGGCAGTAATGACGTTGATTTACCACCACCTGCGCTACCTTCGTTGACTCCGATTACGGGTGGGGGCGAAGAAAAATCCTCACTGGATATTGTGGCGCCACAAGATGGTGTGATGAGTAAGGATACGCAGCCGCCTGTCTTGCAGCCACTGGATGCGCCAGAGGAAATGCCTAAAGTAACGAAAGGTGAAGCTGAGCCAGCATTACCACCTATCGAGTTGCCAGCAGTACAGCCAAAAGAAACGGATAAGGATGCGCCACCGCCATTACCTGATTTCTCGCAACTCAAATCATCGCCTGAAGCACCCGCCAAGAAAACTAAAGTAGCAATGGCACCGTTACCAAAGCCAGAATTCGTGAAAGCGGATATTAAGAAAGAGCCAGCAAAACCAGTGGTGGAGGGCACGGCGAGCGCGCAGTTTACCTTCAGTAAAGATGCTACGGAGTTGGATGAAGCATCCAAGGCAGAGCTGACCGATCTCGCTAAACAAATTACCCGTGAAGACCGTAACGTGCGAATTGTTGCCTATGCAGCAGGTACAGCAGAGCAAGCTTCCATTGCGCGCCGTATCTCGCTCTCGCGTGCCTTGCAGATTCGCGCGCATTTGATTGATCAAGGCGTGAACCAACTAAAAATCAATGTGCAGGCAATGGGTAATAAAGAACAGGCAGAGCGTGCGGATGTGTTCTTGAAATAGCGACGACTGTGCTACGCTATAGCCAATTCTGACGATGTGAATTGGAGCTCTGCCAACCGCTTATAAAGCGGGCTGGTTTCAAGCAAAGTTGTGTGTGTGCCCATCGCTTCGATTTTGCCATCATTCAACACAATAATTCTGTCGGCTTTGAGAACGGTTGCAAGGCGATGTGCAATTACTAGTGTTGTGCGGTCTTGTGTTGCGGCAGTGAGCGCAGTTTGAATCGCGGTTTCATTTTCTGCATCCAATGCGCTGGTGGCTTCGTCGAGCAGCAGGATACGAGGATTGCGCACAATCGCGCGTGCAATAGCTAAACGCTGGCGCTGGCCGCCTGAAAGCCGCACACCTTTTTCACCTAGATACGTATCAAAACCTTGCGGTAAAGCCTCAATGAATTCGAGCGCTGAAGCGGTGGTTGCGGCTGCACGTACGGCTGCATCACTTGCACTTGGATTGCCGCAGCGAATATTGTCCCACACATTGGTGGAGAAGATAGTGGGGTCTTGTGGCACGGTGCCGATGAAGCCGCGCCAGTAGCGTGGATCGAGGTGGCGTATATCGACACCATCGGCGCGGATGATGCCGAATTGTGGGTCATAAAAGCGCAGTAATAATTGGAAGAGGGTGGTCTTGCCAGCGCCTGATGGGCCGACGATTGCTACGGTCTCGCCTGGCTCGATACGAAACGAGATATTGCTGAGCGCGGCATGGTCAGGCCGTGCAGGGTAATTGAAGGTGATGTGCTCGAATGCGATACGTCCTTCAGGATTTGTTTTGAATACATGTGGCTCTTTTGGGGCAGTGATGATGGGTGTTAGCTGCATCATCTCCATCAAGCGTTCGGTGGCACCAGCAGCGCGCTGCAATTCACCAACGACTTCGCTGACAGCACCCATAGCGCCCGCAACTACTACGGCGTAGAAAATAAAGGCGGATAAATCACCAGGGGTGATTTTTCCAGCAACGACGTATTGCCCGCCAATATAGAGCACCGTTACAATCGCGCCGAAAATAAGCGTGATAGCAATAGCCGTAAGCAAGGCGCGTGTGCGAATACGTTTCAGTGCCGTGGCGAGCGTGGATTCAACGATACGATTGAAGCGCTTATTCTCGCTTTGTTCCAGGGTCATAGCGTGAATGGTGTGGATCGCGCCTATTGCCTCTTCGGCGTGGGAGGAAATGTCGGCGACCTTGTCTTGTGTAGCGCGAGAAAGGGCACGCACTTTGCGGCCTAAAACGATTACGGGCACAATGACGATTGGTAGCATGAGCAATACATATTGGGTGAGTGCCGAGCTGGTAATGAGCAGCATGATAACACCGCCGGTGAATAGCAGTGTGTTGCGTAGAAAAATCGACACAGAAGAACCAACGACGTTTTGTAGTAAGGTTGTGTCGGTGGTGATGCGCGAGAGTAAATCGCCCGTGCGGGTGGATTCAAAATAGGCAGTGTGCATAGAAAGAATTTTGGCAAATACGTCGCGACGAATATCGGCCACCACGCGCTCACCCACCCATGATACGCAAAGATAGCGTGCATAAGTGGCCACTGCGAGTATGACAACGACGCCCAGTAAAATGAGATAGCCGTTACCAAGCAATGCTGGGTTGCCTTTGGCGATGCCTTCATCGACGAGGTATTGCAGCGCTTTGCCAATGCCTAATACGCCACTGGAAGTAATCACGAGTGCGACGCTCGCGCCAATCACTCCGTTTTTGTAAGGGCGAAGATAATGCGCCAAGTAGCGCAAATTGCTGAGTTTGCCTTTGGGAAGGCTATCATCTTTGATGACGGGGTATGTCATAGGCCGCCTACTTGCATAAGCTCAAGGGTTAGGCGTTCGGCAAGTATGGTGCCGTCGGCCAATTTCCACTCACCGTCTTGGAAGGAAAAATGCAGGCCGCCCGTGAGGGGCGATGCCAGCCATATCTGCCCCGAAGCAGTATGTTTGCTGACGACGAAGGTCTGAGCGCTTTGGGTTTGAATGGTCAGGATGCCGTCTTGCAGGTCTAAGTCCTCTAAAGAGCCGCTCTCATAGGCGCTTTCAAGCTGCTCGAATAGGGCAGCAAGTGTGGCATCGGCAAAGCGGTGGAAGTCAGTTTCAGTGCTCATAAAACGGTTCCTAACATAAGCTTAGTGACGATGCCACTAACATCCGCTATAGAGCGCCGCATGTTATTTTTTGGCAAAAAGAAAAAACGCAAGCTTCGCAAGAAGAAATCCATAAAGCGCGGAGAGCCCAAGCTATCAGCGCCCACAGGTGCGCGCGAGCGGGCGCCCGTGAAGAAGAAGCCTGTGCGTAATAAGCTTTATGTGGGCGGGCGTGCCCCGAAAGGGTTGAAGGCACGCAAAGAGCGCAGTGCGTTGCGCCGTCGTTTAGTGGGTGCAAGCTTTAGCGTCATGATGCTGCTGATGATCGTGGGCGGCATTGGGTTGATTCTCATCGTGCGCGATTTGCCCGATATTAGTTCGCTTGATGTGGTGAAGAAGCAGCGCGGCGTAACGGTTGAAGCGCAGGATGGTAAAATCCTTGCTACTTATGGTGATATTTACGGCAATTATGTTTCGTACGAGCAGATGCCCAAGCATCTTATCCAAGCAGTGATTGCTACCGAAGACCGACGCTATTTTGCCCATAATGGTATCGACGTGTGGGGCATTGCGCGGGCAACGGTAAAAAATATCATGGCTGGGCGTGTGGTTGAGGGGGGATCTACCATTACGCAGCAAGTGGCGAAGAACGTATTCCTGACGCCAGAGCGTTCACTGAAGCGCAAATTGCAGGAAGCGATTTTGGCCTTCTGGCTGGAGGGGCGTTTCACTAAACAAGAGATTATGGCGATTTACCTGAACCGTGTGTATCTCGGCGCGGGAACGTTTGGTATTGATGCGGCGTCACTACGTTATTTTGGCAAGCCCGCCACCCATATGGGCATGATGGAATCGGCGATGATTGCGGGGCTGCTTAAAGCGCCGTCACGCTTTGCGCCGACCGCTAGTATGCAACGTGCAAAAAACCGTGCGGCGCAAGTGCTGCTGAACATGGTCGATGCAGGTATGATGACCCCGCAGAAAGCACAAAGCGTCATTCGTGAATACGACCAAGGTTCGATTAAAGCGGTAGAAGGGGGCCATGTGCGCTACTTCACCGATTGGATTGTCGACCAATTGCCTGAGTATGTCGGCAACGTGGAAAGTGATCTGGTTGTTACGGTGACGATGGATCCTGACTTGCAGGCCTACGCCAACGATGCTGTAGAAAATGTGGTGGCGATGGAAGGTGAAGGCAAGAACGTGAGCCAAGGCGCAATGATTGCGATGTCGCCAGATGGTGCAGTGAAAGCCATGATTGGTGGTTTGAATTACGGCAAAAGCCAATATAACCGCGCGGCGCAAGCAAAGCGCCAACCTGGTTCTTCGTTTAAGTTGTTTGTATATCTTGCGGCAATCGAAGCAGGCTTAACGCCGATGAGCGAAGTGGAAGATGCGCCCATCACGCTGCAAGTTGGTAACAAAACATGGACGCCAGGAAATTACACAGGCGATTATAAAGGGTTTATTCCTGCGGCGCAGGCATTCCGTGAATCGCTGAACACGGTGTCGGTACGGTTGGCGCAATATGCTGGAGTCTGGCGAGTCGCGCAGATGGCGCAGCGTTTGGGTATTCCGAATATTCCTGCGCATCCTTCTATTTCACTTGGTGCTTCGGAGGTGACGTTGCTGGATTTGGTGGGAGCCTATGGCCACCTCGCCAATGAAGGATTTAAGGTAAAGCCCTACGGTATTGAGCGTATTCGCACTACGAAAGGCGAAGAGCTATTCAAGCACGAACCTACGGAGCGCGAACCTGTTTTGGCGCGTGGTACGGTGGAGATGATGAACTATATGCTGCTGGATGTGGTACGTGCTGGTACAGGTGCGCGTGCGAATATTGGTCGCCCTGCTGCTGGTAAGACTGGAACTAGCCAAGGCTACAAAGACGCATGGTTTATTGGTTTTACGCCGCAACTAGTTGCGGGTGCATGGGTGGGGAATGACAACAACCAGCCGATGGCGAAGATTACAGGCGGTAGCCTGCCTGCAATGATCTGGCGCGATTTTATGGTGCGTGCCATGGAAGGTGTTCCTGTGCAGTCGATTCCGAACAGCACCAGCAATAGCGAAGGTTTGTTGCCTTGGTTGTTTGGTGGCAGTGAGACGACGCCAGAAGAACCGCAATTTGATGCAGATGGACAACCTATTCAGGCGGATGCACCATTCAAACGCCAAGGCGAAGAGTGGGGCGAAGGTCAGGAGACGATTGAAGGCGAAGTGCCCGCAGCTCAGGAAATGTCGGTTGAACGATTCCCACCCATCATTGATGCGCCAGTACAAGACATGCCAGAAGAAGCGATCGAGGCCGCTCAGCCTAATGAAGCGCGTGAGGAGAAGGAAGAAGAAGTACTCACCCCAGGTTTCTGGAAGAAGCTAGGCGTGGAGGAAGGTAAAGTGGAATACACCTATCCTGATGGTGATCGCAGGCGTCGTTAGAGATTTCTAGAACCCTGTTTTGATGTAGGCATTACAGCCAATCGCCGTAGTGGTGAGCGCATATTGCGCCGTGCTCTCGACATCTGTCGTTGCGCAATTCGGACGTGAAGCGTTCTTGCGCGAGATGACAGTTCCGTAAGCAGGTCTGCCATCATCCATCTTGGTATCGATATTCCACATCTCTTCGGCCTTGAGCACTACACCATCATTCTCACTGGTGCCGGAGGTGGCACCGAAGGTATAAACATTCCCGTAGTTACTGGTAAAGCGCGCTGCATCGCTCGTAGTACCGTACCAGACAACCCCCCAACCTGCTTGACCAAGTTTAGAGCGTGGGGCATTGGAGCCTACTGATACATGTGAGGCACTGGTAGCGGTTGCCGTTCCAGTATATGTGCCCTCAATTAAGCCGGAGAGGGCAAGTTGGCGCCAATATTGATGCATCTCACCTGATTGACTGGCAGCACCTGCAACTTCGACCATGCCATCACCATCCCCATCGCAGCTGCCAGCAGCGTTAACTGCCGCAGAAGAGTTGGTCACGCAATCAGCGGTATTGGTCATGCGCAGCCAGAAGCGCGTCGCGTCACGCGTGTCGCCGGGAAGTGAGAAGTATTTATCGCGGAAGGTTTGGGCGGCTGTAGTGTAGCGCGCGACTTCTGTCGTTACGGCACGAAGTTCCGATGCGCGGATGAGTGACTGGCCAGCGAGGATGCCGCCCGTGAGTAATCCGAGGATTACGAGAACAATAGAAAGTTCGACTAAGCTGAAACCACGACGATGCATCATGGCTATCACTTATACATGATTACGCATTAAAGCGATAGAGTTCTTTGCCATGCAGCTTGAGCCATTCTTTGGCCACTTCGTAATCGGGGCAGAGATATTCGACCATGTTCCAGAATTTGTCGGAGTGGTTCATATAGCGCAGGTGCGCGACTTCATGTGCCACTACATAATCCATCACTTCGCTTGGTGCGAAAATCAAACGCCATGAGAAGGAAAGGTTACCCGTGGACGAGCAACTGCCCCAACGGCTGCGTGTATCACGTACGGTGACGCGGTTGATGCGACGGCCAAGTTTCTTTGCTTTCTTCTCGGCCAGCAGTGCAATTTCTTTTTTAGCGATTTTGCGAAGTGCGTCGGTCGTACGTTTTTGGAAGTCTGCGCGCTCGCCTGAGATAATCAGTGCATCGCGGTCGAGTTTATAAGCAGCACGTTGATCTGCATCGTGCTTAATGCGCACGCGCTCACCAAGGATTGGAATCACTACGCCTGGCTTGATACGCTTCTTGGTTGGCATTTCCATTAAGGTGGTAATCAGCCAATCACTTTTTTGGTTGAGGAAGTTCAGTCCGTCATTCACGCGTGTGTGACGTGGCAGCGTGAGCGAGATTGCATGCTTAGTCGGATGGTAGCGCAAACAAATGCGCTTGGCACGTTGATGGCGTCTGATAAGTAGTGGTAAAACTTCTTTGCCGACTTTTAGAAATTCAGGAACAGAAAGTTCGTGCCAGTGATTCGTCATTGCGTTGCCCTTGGTTGTTTTTCTTTTTTGTTTTGATTTCGGAAAATCGGGAGTAACTATGTACCCCTTGCATTCAACATAGGGCGCTAAAACCCCCATGGTCAATAGAACTATTTGCACAATGTGAAAATAAAGTAGAACATAGAAAAAATGAAGTTTTCTCAATCGTTTATCGATGACCTCAAATCCCGCTACCGACTTTCGGAAGTGATCGGTAAAGCTGTGCCTATAAAACGGGCAGGGAGGGAGTTTCATGCCCTTTGCCCCTTCCATAAAGAGAAGACGCCGAGCTTCACCATCAATGACGAAAAGGGGTTCTTTCATTGCTTTGGTTGTGGCGCGCATGGGGATGTCGTTGGCTTTACCATGGATTATGAGCGGCTTAGCTACCCCGAGGCTATTGAACGCTTGGCCATTCAGGCGGGGATGCAGTTGCCTACTTATAGTAAGGCCGAGGTGGAGCGCGAGGAGCAGGCCAAAGGCCTACAGTATATAGTAGAGACGGCATGTAGCTGGTTTGAGGAGCAATTTGACCAGTCGGCCGAGGGGGAGCTCGCCCGTAAATATGCGCGCGAGCGCGGCCTTAACCAAGAGACACTTGCAAAATTTCGCATAGGTTATGCGCCTGCCGACCGTGATGCGCTAAGCAAAGCGATGCGCGAAAAGGGAATCACGCAGGCTCAACTCATCGAGGCTGGCTTGCTGATTAACGTGGAAGACAAAACGCCTTACTCGCGATTCCGTCGCCGACTGATCTTTCCGATTCGTGATCGCAAAAGCAAAGTGGTGGCATTTGGTGGTCGCGTATTACCAGGTGAGCCCAATTCGGAAGCACCAAAATATCTCAACTCACCTGAGACGCCGCTCTTTCACAAAGGGCGCATGCTGTTCAATCTCGATTTTGCGCGACGTTCGGCTATTGCGACTGGCGAGCTAACGGTATGCGAAGGCTACATGGATGTGATTGTACTTGCGCAAGCAGGAATCGAACATGCAGTCGCCCCACTAGGCACAGCAGTAACGCCCGAGCAATTGCAACTTTGCTGGCAGTTGGTGGGAGAGCCTGTCATGTGCCTTGATGGTGATAGTGCCGGTGCGCGTGCCATGACACGCGTGTCGGATTTGGCGTTGCCGTTATTGGTTCCAGGTAAGACGCTCAAGTTCGCACAGCTACCGCAAGGTGAAGACCCCGATTCGCTGATTCGCATTCAAGGTGTGGAGGCGATGTTTGAAGTACTGAAGCGCGCCCAACCACTCTCGGATGTGTTGTGGAATCAGGTGATGGGGCAAGAAGCGAATACGCCCGAAGCGAAGGCGCAGCAAGAAGCGCAGCTCATGCAGCGTATTACGCAAATCAAGCATCCGACGGTACAGCATTATTATAAGCAATTCATGCGTGATAAATTGCGTGTGCAGCAGCAGCCTGCGGCGCAGCCTAAATTTGTGCCTTACCAAAAAGGCAAACCGCAGCAACCACAAGGCGTGACTGCACCACCAGCGCCTTTCATGCCGCGTGATGCTGAAGCGGCGCTGGTTACGCCCGTGGCGAAGTTGATAGCACTGGTCATTACGCACCCGCCATTACTACAAGACGCAAATGCTGAAGAGGCATGGTTAAGTGTGCCGCTCCCAACGCCTGCGCTTGCTAAGCTGCATGGTCGTATTACGGAGGCGCATATCGAATATCCTGCGTTGTCTGCACAAGCGCTAGAGGAGATGCTGCGCGAAGATACGCTGGAGCTCAAGCTTATCGAGACGGCGCTTAAAGATTTGGGAATCGCGCGGGCAGGGGACGAAACCGCACGGGTGATGCTCGCCCAGCGCCTCTGGCCAGAGGTGATGAATGATATCGACAGGCTGCGACTCAAGGCAGATATTGCCGAAGCCCAGCGCGCCTATGAGGCTGAATTAAGTGAGGAAAATCAACAGCGTGTCATTGACCTTAAAACCCAGCTTGAGCATGTGGAATTGGAGCGCACGCGGTTTTATAGAGAAGACCCGGTGGCGGGCGGCTAAAAATATAAGATATTAACTTATTATAAACTAGTTATTGTTAGCTTTGTCTTACGAATCACGAAAAGGAGATTTTATGGCAGACAGCACGCTTAACGCATCATATGAACGAGTGGATACTGATGGAGATCCTATACCAGTAGCAACGGTTGGTGACCTTACGATTACTGGTCGTAGCGGAGGTAATACACTTGAGGTATTGGGTAGTCGTGGTGATGTGGTAAGAACCATCGTTAATCCAGAATTAGCTGCGGAGTTCAGAGCTGCGGTAGCAAATTATACAAATGGTGCTCCCAAATCGGATGCACAATTAACGCAAACCGCACGAAGCGTATTCCGAAGCTAGGCTTGAATGCTGGAGATTGATAAAGGGTGCCTTAAGAAGGCACCCTTTTTTGTTGTTTGTAGAGGTGCTTGACAGCCTCTTGACAAACCCCAATTAAACACTTGTAAACACTCAAAACATAGTGCATATATGCGGCCTCTTACCCACTTGACAACGAGGTCAATGCATGGCGTCCAAGAAATCGGCAAACAAAAAACTGGCGAAAAAAGTTCAAGCGAAAAAGAAACCCGCCCCCAAGAAACCTGTGAAGAAAGTAGCTAAATCTGTGATCAAGAAGAAGCCTGCGGCGAAGAAAGTTGCGCCAAAAAAAGTTGCTCCCAAAAAACCTATCGCGAAAAAGCCCGCTCCTAAACCAGTAGCGAAGAAAGCTATGCCTAAGGCTACTGCGGCTAAATCCAAAAAGGATAGCAAGCAGCTTGCGCTGTTTGATTTGCCGCCAAAGGCCGCTGCGAAGAAAGACGATAAAAAGGCTGCTCAAAAAGCGCCAGTGAAGGAAGCTGCAAAAAAACCTGCTGCTAAAGAAACCAAAGCATCGAAAACATCCAAAGCAAAAGTGGAACTTTCGGATGAGTTGATTGCAGCGCTCACCAAGATTGGTAAGCGCAAGGGCGTATTGACGTTTGATGAACTTAACAAGCGTCTGCCTGAAGGTGAATTCTCTCCTGAGGTGATGGATGAATTGATGACCCGCCTTGGTAAACAAGGTGTGAAGGTGATTGAACTGCCTGACGTGGATGACAAGGCGGATGATGCCCCCTTTGTTGAAGGTGAAGAAGAGGTGGCAGTTGCGGGTGACGGCTTCGAGCTTGAAGCAGAGAATGCTGCAAAAGTAGAAGAGTCCTACGGTCGTTCGGATGACCCTGTGCGCATGTATCTGCGCGAGATGGGTAACGTAGAGCTGCTCAGCCGCGAAGGTGAGATTGAGATTGCTAAGCGAATCGAAGGTGGCCGCGAAATGGTGATTTCGTCGCTCTGCGAATCGCCTACCGTGATGAAAATGATTCTGGAATGGCGCGATCGTCTCAGCAATGGCGAGATGATGCTGCGCGAAGTGATTGATCTAGACGCAACCTACGGCGCGGGTACCGAAGAAAAATTTGCTGAAGCTGCGCGTGAAGGTGTGCTCAGCAAGAAGGACGAAGAAGAGGACGACGAGGAAGAAGAGGACGAATACGCTAAGCTTGAAGGTGGTCGTAAAGAGCAAGTCGAAGAAGACGATTACGACGACGAGGCTGCGGTATTGTCACTTGTTGCGATGGAGCAGGAACTGCTGCCACAAGTGCTTGAGAAGTTCGACCAGTTCGCGAAACTCTCGAAAACCTTGCGTAAGCTTCAAGAGAAAAAACAATCACAGGCCATGGGTGACAAAGAATTATTCACTGGCCCAGATGGTAAAAAATATAAAGCCCTGCTGGATGAAATGGTGGAGATTTTGCTCTCCATTCGTTTCAACAACATGAAGGTCGAGTATTTGATGCATACGGTTTACGGCATCAATAAGCGCTTGCTGGGTTTTGAGATGCAGCTACTTAAGTTGGCAGAAAAGCACAAAGTGTCGCGCCAGAACTTCTTGAAAGAATATTCAGGTCATGAGTTGGAGCCAAACTGGCTAAAGCGCGTGGCGAAGCTCAAGGAAAAAGGCTGGAAAGAATTCGCCGAAAAAGAGAAAAAAGCGGTTGAGGATATTCGCTCGGAGATTGGTAAAATCTCGGCGGAGACTGGCTTGGATATCGGTGAGTTGAAGCGCGTTATATCGGCCGTGAGCAAGGGTGAGCGCGATGCTGGCCGCGCAAAGAAAGAGATGATCGAGGCTAACCTTCGATTAGTGATTTCGATTGCGAAAAAGTACACGAACCGTGGTCTGCAATTCCTTGATTTGATTCAGGAAGGTAACATCGGTCTTATGAAAGCGGTTGATAAGTTCGAATATCGCCGTGGTTATAAATTCTCGACCTATGCGACATGGTGGATTCGCCAAGCCATCACACGTTCGATTGCTGACCAAGCGCGCACCATTCGTATTCCCGTGCATATGATCGAGACGATCAATAAAATCGTTCGCACCAGCCGCCAGATGTTGCATGAAATTGGCCGCGAACCAACACCGGAAGAGTTGGCAGAACGTCTTGTGATGCCTCTCGACAAAGTGCGCAAGGTAATGAAAATCGCTAAGGAGCCTGTGTCGCTCGAGACGCCAGTGGGTGACGAGGAAGATTCGCATCTTGGTGATTTCATCGAGGACAAGAACGCCGTATTGCCGCTTGATTCGGCGATTCAGAGCAACTTGCGTGAAGTAACGACGCGTATTCTGGCGTCACTCACTCCACGTGAAGAGCGCGTACTCCGCATGCGTTTTGGTATCGGTATGAACACCGATCATACGCTTGAGGAAGTGGGCCAGCAATTCAGTGTAACACGTGAGCGTATCCGCCAGATTGAGGCGAAGGCGCTTCGTAAACTGAAGCACCCAAGCCGCAGCCGCAAAATGCGTAGCTTCTTGGATAATTAACCTAGCGCTGAGTAATCGCGGCAGCAGCTTGTTGGGCGGGGGTTGAAACGAATTGTTGCATCCCATCAGCAATTTCTTGTGCGGAACCAGTGCCTATGCGCACTCCGGCCGCATCCAATGAGCGTGCGATATCAGCCAAGTCAATGCCGTGTGCTTGCTCTAATTGTGTGAAACGTATGACCTCACTGGCTTCTACTCTGCCGTCATCATTGAGATCCATGCTATCTGCTAGCCGTGTCTTCTCTTCTGTAGAAACAAATCTATCGCCGTTAAGATCCAGATTTTTCTACAAGAGCCTCTCGCTGTTGCCTTACTAACATATCGTAATGATCTAGGGGTACTACTCTTTCGCCTTCGGGTACGTCATCTGCACGAAAATGCTCGCCAGTAAGCGGGTTTATGTACAATCCACCTGCCTGACGTTGTTCAGGAGAAAGCTCCATAGAGAAATCTTCAGGCGTTGCACCAGCGGCTATCAACCTCCTTTGAGTGTGCAGTTGGATAACGTCTATTTGAGTAGCGCGTTGCTCTGGGGTCAAGGTTTGATCGGCATGTATGCGTTGTATGGTTGCAGTTGCATCTTGGGCTGCTACTGACAATCGATCTTGTTCACGAAAGATAATAGTCGGAACGCCATTGTTCATCGTGTAGTATTGGCGTGGAGGTATATCTTCACCATCTGCGCCCGTGATAACATTGCCAGTATCGTTCTCAACTACGAGTGATGCACCATTAGCATCCCTCCAACCAAGACTTTGTGCATAAGCTGCAGCGCTTGTGTAACCTGCTGCTTGAGCTTCGGCGTTGGTAATTAACAAGTCATCGCGAAGTATGCCGTTAGCATCATAAATACCAGTAAGATTTGTTGCACTGTAGGTCGTGTTTTCATCGATGAATTCTTCACTGGTGATGTAACTCATCCATGCAATACGGGCGTTAAGCTGTGCGGCTTGCTGTTGTTCGAGTATATACTCGTTAACGATACGCCTTAGACTTTCGTTGGTAGAGGCTTTGTCTCTTGCGGCAATTGCCACAGTATTTGCTTGTGCAAGCAAAGCACTCACATTGGTTTGTGGGCCGATGGAATGTAGATTGCCAAGTAACGACAATATCTCTCGGCGCTGTTCGGGGTCGGTTACTTGACCAAGCAGATCGCCAAGCATACCTTGTGCCGCGTTAACCTGCGAGTCATAGTCTGCTTCCAACTGTAGGGGTGCATTCATACCGTTAATACTACGTTCGATGGCTTAACAAACGATTAATATGTTCCCTAAATGCGATAGAAATAAATTATCTAAAATACTGGATAATTTTAGCTTAAGGGGGCGCTTGTCTTGGGGGCTGATTTGTGGCCTGCTATTGCGGGGGTGAACCATGGCCACGCTCGTTGCCTATCTCATTAGTTTTTCGATGGCGTTTTTGCTGTTCGTTGTACAACCAATGGCAACGAAGGTCATTTTGCCCCAATTTGGCGGCACGCCTGCCGTTTGGAATACGGCGATGTTATGCTTTCAGGTCTTGCTGCTGCTTGGCTATCTTTATGCCCATTTTCTCACAAGCCTACTCAAGCCACGCGCTCAAATCATTACCCACGCGGCGTTGATTGCATGTGCCTGCATGTTATTGCCGATTGCATTTACCGCGCCCGATGCGGCGGAGATTTCGCATGCGCCGATTCGTAGCCTTGTCTGGCAATTATTACAGGGCGTTGGCATTCCATTTTTCTGTGTGGCGGCGACTGCGCCTTTGTTACAGCGCTGGGTGAGCTATTCGCAGTCATCACTCGCTGCGAAGCCCTATGTGCTTTATAGCGCAAGCAACTTGGGCTCGATGTCGGCGCTGATTGGCTATATTGCGCTGATTGAACCGAACGCGCCTGTATCGTTGCAAATGGCGGGGTGGGGTTATGGCTTCATCGCGGTCTCTGCGATGCTGATTGCGTTTGCCACTCGCATGAGTGCGCAAGCGACCGCGTCGCAAGGGCAGGGTATGGGCTGGTCTCAAGTGCCTGCGGCGCGTTCGTTGTTGTGGGTTGCGCTTGCGTTCATTCCCTCCAGCTTGTCGCTTGGCCTTACCACGCATATTACGATCGACATTGCCTCGGTACCTTTTTTCTGGGTGCTTACGTTTGCCATCTATCTGCTGAGCTTTGTGGACGCGTTTGCAGCGAAGCCCCGTTTCGTGCCGCTCGCCAAGCGCATTGCGCCGTTTATGGCTGTACTCTGTTTGGTATTACTGACGGATATGGTCCATGTTGGTCATGGCTACGTGATCTTGCCGCATATTCTTGGGTTTTCTACCTTAGCATTCGCGATTCATGGACACCTCGCTGAACGAAAGCCAGAGGTTGCATACCTCACATGGTACTATGTGTGCTTGTCGATTGGTGGTGCATTAGGTGGTGTATTCAACGCGATTGCTGCGCCCATGCTGCTTAATAGCATCTTTGAATATAAGGTGGTTTTATGTGCCGCAGCACTGGTTGGTTATGTGCTCACTTATAAAAAATGGCGCTTGCTATTTGTACTTGTCGCTGTTGGCTTGTTGGCATTGATGGTGTTGCGTGCGGGTAAGGAATCGCTACTGAAAGAACGTAATTTTTATGGCGTATCACGTGTCTATGAGCGCGAGGGTAAGCGGTATTTGCAGCACAACACAACGATTCATGGGTTGCAAAGTTTGGATCCCGCCTATCGACTGAGTGCCGCGTCCTATTACTCGGCACTGCCCATGATTATGCCCCATCGCGCGCCTGCTGTGAGTGACGCGCCTATAGCAGCGATTGGGCTTGGTATTGGTGTGGTGAAGTGCCAAACCAACACCAACCAGCACATGGATTTGTTCGAGATTAACCCCCTAGTGGTGCGTATTGCTCAAGATGTGAATCTCTTCACCTATCTTTCGGATTGTAAGGGCGCGCACGATATTATTCTGGGGGATGGTCGATTGACGATGGCGCAGATGCCGCATGAAAAATACGGTACCATTATCATCGATGCCTTTTCTTCAGACGCGATTCCTGTGCATTTGCTTACTAAAGAAGCCTTCGCGATGTATCTGGATAAGCTGATGCCTGAGGGTGTTTTGATTATTCATATCACCAACCGCCATTTGGAATTGAACCCACTGATTGGACTTCAGGCACAAGCAAGCGGCATGGTGGCTTACACTAAGCATTTTGAGGGTGATAATAGTCTCACTTATCCATCGGACTGGGTGGTTCTGGCGCGCGATGAAGCGACCTTGTCGCCCATTATTGACGCGTCGAATGGATGGTGGAAACTTGTTCCAGAAGCTGATACAAATGTGTGGACAGATGATTACACCAACATTTTGCCGTATCTAAAAAAACTGCGCTAAGAGGAACTTATGGCTGCGACGACTGGTACACGTTTATTCACGATTTTTCACGGCAAATTCATCGGTAAGGACGAGTTTGGCAATCGCTATTATGAGTCGCGAGGACGTAGGGACGCTCAGGGCCGCAAGCGTCGTTGGGTTATGTATAAGGGTATTGCGGAACCTACCAAAGTGCCATCAGGTTGGCATGGCTGGCTGCACCACACACATGAAGCACCACTTGCAGAAAAAGTGACCAAGAAATTTAAATGGCAAAAACAGCACCTGCCGAATCTGACGGGTACGCAAGGGCGTTATTTACCGCCTGGGCATTTGCTAAAAGGTGGCAAACGCGCCTCTAATGAGGCGGACTATCAGGCATGGAAACCTGAGTGATGCGCCACGCACCCTTCGTGATAATGCTGCTGCTGGGATTGAGCGCATGCCAAGGCATGGGGCTTGGCAGTCTGGATACAGACGAGGCCAAGACGTTTCCTGGACTTGATAGTTTAAGCACCGAAAGCGAAGAGAATAAAAAAGAGCGTGAGTGGCTGGATAAGTTCTATGGCCGCAAGTCTGCCAGTGATTCGGATTGTGACTTTTATGGTAACTGCAAGAGTGCCCAGAAGTCTGGCTTGGGCTGGTGATTAAGCGGATTTTTTAAGTGATTGGGGTGTCGTTTTATCCCCTCGCTCATGTCACGTACTGACGTGTACGCTCACTCGCTAAGTGACAAAACTCCTACCACTCATCTTAAAAAACCTCGCTTAGCTCAATTCTTAAATCTAGGTAACTGGACATGCGATTCGGCTCGTGCTAACCATCACCCATTCTCCTTTTTGAGGTAATTATGGCCAATAATGTGATTGAAACAGTCATGGGCGCGGTAGTGTTGACCGTGGCTGGCGGTTTTTTGTATTTTGCTTACAATAATAGCAACGTGAAAGCGGTGGATGGTTATGAAGTCAAAGCTGACTTTACCAGCGTAAGCGGTGTGGGTGTTGGCAGTGATGTGCGTATTGGCGGAATTAAGGTTGGCGTGATCGAGACCTTGGATCTTGATCCCAAAACCTATGAAGCAGTGCTCACCATGCGTATCAAAGAAGAAGTGAAATTACCTAAAGACTCATCTGCTGCGATTCAGAGCGCCAGTTTGTTGGGTGAGAAGTTCGTGACCATCGAACCAGGTGGTGCTGAGGAAGTCATGCAAGACGGTGACACGATTAGCTACACCCAAGCGTCGGTCAACCTCGAGGAGATGATCGGTAAATTCGTATTCTCTGGCGGCGGTGTTTCGGAAGAAAAGTCTGACGACGAGAACAGCCTCAGCACGGGTATTGAGTAATTCATGAAACCCATCCAACTGCTTGCATCATTATGCATCGTGAGCAGTAGTGCCTTTGCTCAGCAGCAACAGCAGGTGATACCGTTCCAACTGCAGCTTCCCAAGCGTGAGAGCGGTGTTTACACCACAAAGAATCCTGTAGCTCCGCTTGGCAAACAAGCTTTACCAAAAGATGTGCCGTTTGGCCGCGCGTCGCCCGACGCGCTAATTCCCGTGCCTACGGGCCCACGGACGACAGAGTCAGCACCTGTGGGTGTTGTTGAAGGAATGGAAGCCGAAGCGCCTGTTTATAGCGACCTTATCGAAGGTGAATTGCCCGACGCGTTGCAGGATCCCTCCAAAACGACACTGCAAACGGGTACGCTATTTGAAGATAAGGACGCCGCGCCACGCCCTGTGAAACTGCGTGCGCTCAATAAGGTAACGGGGCATGCGATTTTGGCGACTCTGCCGCCTGGTGGGCAGGAGCGTTTCGGGAATCTGACGATTCAGGCGCAGCTTTGCCGCGCCAGTGTGGAAAACGCCCAGCCTGATGCGGCGGCGCTATTGAGTATTTCTGAGCAAAAACCAGACGAAACCCAGCCGCAGGCCCTGTTTTCGGGGTGGATGATGGCCTCCAGCCCCTCACTCACTGGGCTTGAGCACCCGATTTATGATATTAGTGTCGTCGCCTGCGAGGGTGGCCCAAAATCGGCTAAAAAAGACGATAAATCCGCCCCATCTTCATAAAATCGTAACATTCCTAGGGTATATTGAGCCTGTAGGAGTGCGATTGAATGACAAGAGGCGCAACAAGTTGGAGCCAATTATCCCAGTCAGAGAGGAATTATCTGATATGGATGATGTTAGCAGAGGCAGGTGGTGAGAGCGACCAAGGACTTGCTGGTGCGGCTTGGGTAATACGCAACCGCACTAATTTCGAAACTGAGTGGCCCAGAACTATTGAAGACGTAGTTACCAGACGTTTATCAAATGGTGTTTACGAATATTCCCCAATGGCGGATGGCGCATTCGCGAGGATTCGTGCAAGCAGCCCTGATGGGAGCGCTGCATATGAGCGTGCAGAGAGAATAGCCGAGCAAATTTATAATGGCCAATTGCCCGACCCAACACACGGTGCGACTTTCTTTGAAGCGTCTAGCCTGCCTGACTCTTGGATGGGCAGTGAGGTTAGACGGGGCAATTTAGAGAGAAATATAGTTATTGGTGGGCACGATTTTTTCCGATTCACGGAGTCGTATTATGCACGTCGTCCATGGCAAATTCCACGAGATAATGCTCTGGTTGATTTAAGCTATGTAGATAGTTCAATACGCTCGCCTCAATATGTTTTGGATTTACAGCGTCGTATGGAATCGCTTGGTGTAGCCACTGATGCTAGAGCTGATGGTGTTGTGGATGGTGATTTTGGGCCTGCTTCAC
Source organism: Alphaproteobacteria bacterium (assembly GCA_017302575.1). NCBI lineage: Bacteria > Pseudomonadati > Pseudomonadota > Alphaproteobacteria > Alphaproteobacteria bacterium. Next base: position 92,752 of record JAFLDD010000001.1, read on the forward strand.
AAGCGGCAGTATTACAGCTTAAACGTCGATTTGGAATAGAGTACAATCCTCGCGGTCGGGATCGATATGATATTACAGAAGAGTTTATGGACAGATTAATTTCTGAAACCACTTCAATTACCCCTTCGGCACTAAGCACTCTAAGAGTTTCCTCTAGCTTCTCTAATGCGCTACCATCTATGACGCAGGGTATTGATGCAACTGAATCATCGCGTTTGGCCCAGCTTGCGGCTAATCTAGTAAGAAGCTCTGTAGAACAAAGATTAGGCCGCTGCCCAAATGGAAATATTTTGCATTACACACAGAGCGCGATTTTGTTTGATGACAGTTTTCAAGCAACATCTATTCAAAGCGCCCTAGAGCGCGCAGGTCTTGCAACAGACCGAGGTGGTGCCAATGATCGTTCTGTCGATGGTAATATTGGGCGACTTTCGGAAGAAGCGATTGAGCGTGTTGGTCGTGCTATAGGAATTAACGATGCTGTCCAGCGACATGGTAATGGTCGAGCATCAATTAATGAGGCGGTGCTTGCGGCTATTAACAACGAAGAGTTTATGCGAGCTTTCAAAACAGCATTAGAAACTGACTCTGCTAGCGCGCCATCATCGCCTTTTGGTACTCCTTCATTAGCGAGTATTCTTCGCTAACGGGTGATGGGTATTTACCACTTTTTCCAAACGTTCGCCTGCCACATGCGTGTATATTTGTGTGGTGCTGATGTCGGCATGTCCCAATAATTCCTGAATCACCCGCAAATCCGCACCGCCACTGAGCAGGTGTGTCGCAAAACTGTGACGCAGTGTGTGTGGCGAGCAGCGCTCGGGGTCGAGGTTGGCTTTCAAGCACAGTTCTTTGAGCAGTTGGCAGACGCGCTGGCGTGTGACGTAGCCAAATTTGCCACGCGAAGGGAAAAGCCATTTACTCTCTTTGTCGCCCGATTCAAATACAGGGCGAATCGCCATATAGGCTTCCATCGCACCAATGGCGCGTGGATGGAGCGGCACGAGGCGTTCTTTGCCGCCCTTGCCCTTAATCATGAAATAGGGCTGCACTGTACCTTTTTTGGATGCGTCGCGTTCGATATGACGGGTGGTGAGTGTCACCAGCTCGCTGACGCGCATGCCTGAAGCGTACATCAGTTCGAGCAAGGCGAGTAAGCGTATCCCCTCGGGTGAGGTATCGGCGCGGGCGGTATCGAGCAGCGTGTTGATTTCTACTTCGGTGAGGACGTTTGGCAGTGGGCGATTGCGCTTTGGGGCGCTTGTCAACGCGACGGGATTGTCGGCCCGCACATGCTCGCGCACCAGAAAGCGGAACCATTGATTCAGCGCCGAACGCTTGCGGGCGAGTGTGGAGGGTTCCATCTTGCGCTTAGTCAAACTCGCAAGATAGCTGCTGATATCTTTATGGGTGACGGTTGGCATCAGCCAGCCGTGCTTGGCGGCGTCCATGAAGAAGTCGTCAATATCGCGGCTATAGGATTGGAGTGTGTTGAGCGCCGAGCCTTTCTCGGTCAGCAGCATCTCCATGAAGGATTCTTTGAAAGCCAGCCAATCGGAAGGGATGGTTGGGCGAACAATCATTCTTATTTCTGTAGTGAGGCTAGCGGCACGTCCACCTCAACGTTGGTGGGGGTCACGCTTGGGGTGGAAAACATAGCAGCAGCGAGGACAAGAATAACAAGGACGGGCAGGGCTAGGACTAGTTTTTTCATAGGTTACTCACGAATGATTGCGTAATAGCGCGATTCTAGTTAACTTGTGGACCCATGACAAGTACCTCACCAGAGTTACACACTACAAAACCTGTGCGTTTGGCCGCACCGTGGCGTTCGCGCACGTTGGTGCTTATCGGCTTGATGGGTGCTGGCAAATCCAGCGTTGGCCACCGCTTGGCCAAAGAGATTGGTTGGAGGTTTGTCGATTCTGACGACGAGATTGTGGAAGCAGCAGGTTGCAGTATCTCGGATATGTTCGCGATGTATGGCGAGCCTATTTTCCGTGATCTAGAGCAACGCGTGATTACGCGGTTGCTACATGGCGAGCCACTAGTGCTAGCCACTGGCGGTGGTGCGTGGATGCAGCCGCACGTGCGTGAACTCATTAAGCGTGATGCGACATCCGTATGGTTGCGTGCGGATTTGGACGTGTTGTTGGAACGTGTATCGCGTCGTGGTCATCGCCCCTTGCTTGAGACGGGCGATAAGCGCGCGATTCTTAGTAAGTTGATGGATGAACGTTACCCCGTTTATGCGCAGGCGGATATCGCGGTGGATTCAGGAAAAGGCCCGCATGATAATGTAGTGAAATCCGTCATTGCTGCGCTCAATAGCGCAGAGGTAAATCCATGACTGTTACAAAAGTAAAAGTGCCGCTACGCGAGCGTGCCTATGACATTCTAGTAGGTGAAGGGCTGCTTACACACGCTGCCGAGCACATCGCACCATTACTGCGTGCGCCACGTGTGATTGTGGTTGCGGATAGTGCAGTGAAAGACTTTGCAGAAACGTTGGTTGCGGGCCTCAAAGCGCGCGCAATACGTGCAGATGTTGTGACCCTTGCGGGCGGAGAACAAACCAAATCATTTGCCCAATTAGAAACGCTGATGAATGCTTTGCTGGCGTTGAAGCCAGACCGCAAGACAACGTTGATTGCGCTTGGCGGTGGCGTAATCGGTGATTTGGTTGGATTTGCAGCAAGCATCTTGCTGCGTGGTGTGGATTTCATTCAAGTGCCGACGACATTGCTGGCGCAAGTCGATAGCTCGGTGGGTGGCAAAACGGGCATCAACACCAAGGCTGGCAAGAATCTAGTTGGCAGTTTCTACCAACCAAAAGCGGTGTTGGTAGATGTGACAACACTTGCAACGCTTCCGCCACGCGAGATGCGCGCAGGCCATGCGGAAATCTTGAAATATGGCCTTATCATGAATGCAGATTTCTTTGCATGGTGCGAGCGCCACGGCGAAGAAATGCTTGCTGGCAATGTTGCGTATCTCGCACGTGCGATTGCTGCGTGCTGCGAAATGAAAGCGCAGATTGTTGGTGCCGACGAGCAGGAATCAGCAGAGCGTGCCTTGCTGAATTTTGGGCATACGTTTGGCCACGCTTTGGAAGCGGAGTGCAACTATGATGGCACGTTGCTGCACGGTGAAGCCGTAGCGATTGGTATGGTGATGGCGCTGCGTTTGTCTGCAAAGTTGGGTTTGAATGTGGATGGCCTGGAGGAGCGGCTAAGCGCGCATTTGAAGCTGTCTGGCATGCCATGCTCACCTAAGGATATTCGCAAGGATTGGGATGTAGCGCGTATCGTTTCCCACTTCGCATCGGACAAGAAGGCGGAGGCTGGCACACTTACGTTTATCGTTCTTGATGCGCTTGGTAAGGCGCGCGTGCAAAAGGATGTGGATGCGGTATTAGCATCCGAGGTAGTGAAGGAGTTTATAGGTGGATAGTTTGACGTTTGAGTTGATTCTTATTTTCATCTGCCTTTGTTTTTCGGCATTTTTCTCCTGCTCGGAAACAGCGCTGACGGCAATTTCACGCGCACGTATGTTTGCCTTGATGCAGGAGGGCGTGAAACGCGCTGCTCTGGTGATTAAACTGCGCGACAAGAAAGATGCGCTCATTGGCACTATCTTGCTGGGTAATAACATTGTTAATATTGGTGCGGCGTCGATTGCGACAGTGATTTGCATCAAGATGTTTGGTGAAGAGTATGGGCCTCTTTATGCCACTGTGTTTATGACAATCGTCGTGCTTATTTTCGGTGAAGTGCTGCCAAAAACGATTGCAATACACCATAGTGAGCGTACGGCGATGTTACTTTCGCCATGGTTGATGGTGATATTTAAGCTGCTCTACCCCGTGACTATTACAGTGCAGTGGATGGTGCGTCATATGCTGCGACTTGTTGGGCTTGATGTCACGAAGGCAAAATCCCTTAGCACGGCGCATGACGCGATTCGTGGGGCTATTGAATTGCATCACAGCGAAGGCGAAGTCGAAAAAGACGACCGCGATATGCTGGGCAGTATTCTGGACCTTGATCACCGTACGCTTGGGCAAATCATGATTCACCGCTCAGAGGTGGATATGATCGATTTTGGTCTTGAGCCTGAAGGGATTATCGATGCGGCGATTGCGATTAACCATAGCCGCATTCCGCTTTGGAAAGATGAGCCAGAGAATATCATTGGCATTTTGCATATGAAAGATTTGCTGCGCCTGATTCGTGAGCAGCGCATTGGTATTACGCGTGAGATGATACGCCGCATTACGCATAAGCCATGGTTTGTTCCTGAGACGACGAACCTTGCCGACCAGCTTTCCGCGTTTCGTAGCAAGCGTAAGCATTTTGCCTGCGTGGTCGATGAGTATGGTGCTTGGAAAGGTATTGTGACGCTTGAAGATATATTGGAAGAAATCGTTGGCGAAATCGATGATGAGCATGACCCGCTCGAGATGGCAGAAGTGATTCCATTCGGCGAGAATGCTTACCGCGTCGCTGGGCGACTGCCTGTACGTGATTTGAATCGCCAAATGGACTGGGACTTGCCCGAAGATCAAGCAGCAACCGTTGCGGGTCTGGTACTACACCATGCACGTGTGATTCCAGAAAAAGGCGCGGTATTTGAATTTGCTGGTACCCGCTTTACAGTCTCAGAGAAGAAGGGACACCAGTTAACCGAGCTAATTGTTGAGCGCTTGCCAACGGAAGATGAATTCGAAGATGCCCAAGAATAGCGAAGACGTTGCTTTTGAGTTCATTCGTATGGGAAACTATGTGAAGGTCTCGGCGATTGATATGCTCAGTGGAAAAGAAGTAAGCATAGTGGGTGATCCAAAGGCAGGCGAGGAAGAGCTTAAACGAATCGCCTTGGCAAAATTACGAAAAGTTACTTTATAGATTTTAGTTGCCACTGAATAGCTTGGGTTGCTATAGACGCCATAACTTATCTCTTATCTATGTCAGGGCTTTATGAGCAACAAACAATCCAATCGCTTTCTCTCTTCGCTTTCTACCAAACTACAATTTTCTTTGTTGTTCCTTTCGCTGGTTGGCGTTGCATTTGGAGTGCGTTCCTACTTACACGTAGAAGGCGATTTTGGTGCGGAAGCGGCGCATATTTTCAAACTTGATTTATACAAGCAGATTGTCGCGGCGATTATCGTCAATGCGCTGGTGGGTTGGTATATTCACCGCAATACTACGAAGCGCATTACTAATCTTGCTGAGCGTATGCGTGATTTAACTGAAGGCAGACTGGAGATTGAAGTTCCCTACATTAATAGTGGTGACCAGATTGGCAGCATGGCGCGTAAGGTGAAAATCTTTCAGGAGAATGCAGTTAACCTTCGTCGCTTGGAGTCTGAGCAAGAAAAAGCACGCCTCAAGGCTGAGCAGGACCGCAAGCAGTTGCTGAATGATTTGGCTAATACGATGGACCAGTCGGTGAAAGCGATTACGAACCGTTTAGATGAGTCGGCTGGACAATTGGACTCTGCAAGTCGGTTGGTTGCGGACTCGTCGGGCAAGGTAGCGTCGCGCGTGAAGGAGTTGTTCTCTATCGCTAACCAAACCTCAAGCAATGTTGGTAGCGTCAGTACAGCAGCGCAAGAGCTTTCAAGCTCGATTGAAGAGATTAGCCGCCAAGTTTCTAAGTCGTCGCAAATTACACAATCCGCAGTGGAGAAGGCGCAGAACGCCAGCACTGCTATTCAAGCATTGGCGGATGGTGCGGCGAAAATTGGTGATGTGATTGAGATTGTACGCTCAATCGCAGCGCAAATTAACTTGCTGGCGCTCAACGCAACGATTGAAGCTGCGCGTGCGGGTGAGGCAGGCAAAGGATTCTCGGTTGTTGCTTCGGAGGTGAAGACGCTTGCGACGCAAACCGCCAAGGCAACCGACCAGATTGCCGAGATTGTTTCAGGTATTCAAAGCGAAACACAGTCGACAGTAAGCTCGATTGTGGAAATTACGGAATCGGTTCGCCAGATTAATGATATTTCGACGGTGATTGCCGCCGCCGTGGAAGAGCAAGATGCCTCGACACGTGGTATTGCTAATAACATTCGTGAAGCTGCGGGCTACACCAACCAGTTGGCGGAAACCACAGAGAGTGTTTCTAAGACATCGGTACAGGCGGGCGATGCGTCACGCGATATGCTCAGTGCGTGTAGTTTGGTGCATGAGCAGCTTGAATTGTTAAGCGAGAAAGTAAATGGGCTGTTGAGCTCATTGAAAGCTGCCTAGTACGCAGGATTTGCGCGTGTTTTTGCACCTGCGAGACTAATGCTTGTGCATTGGCAAAATGGCTGATAAGCCTTGGACTTTCAAATCCTTAAATGAGGCTTCTCATGCTTAACAAACTGTTCGCACGTAAATCCGTTGCCCAGATTCAGGGTGAGGCAAAATCTCATGCGCTCAAGCGCACGCTTGGTAAATGGAATCTGGTATCGCTCGGTATTGGTTGCATTATCGGCGCTGGTATTTTCGTGATGACGGGAACAGCAGCAGCAAACCATGCAGGACCTGCGATTATTCTCTCCTTCGTATTTGCTGGTTTTGCCTGTGCGTTCGCAGGACTTTGTTATGCAGAGCTGGCTTCGGTGCTTCCCGTTTCGGGCAGTGCTTATACCTATACCTATGTAACGCTTGGTGAAGTGTTCGCTTGGACCATGGGCTGGCTCTTGGTACTTGAGTATGGCCTTGCCGCATCAACTGTTGCGGTTGGCTGGTCGGGCTATGTGGTGAGCTTCCTAAAAACACTTGGCGTGGCGTTAGACCCACTTTACACAGCGGCAACGGGTACGATGGTTACGCTGGCAGATGGCTCGCAAGCAGAAGCTATTTTCAACCTGCCTGCAGTCATTGGCGTGTCGGCGGTTACGTTGTTGCTCATCGTGGGTGTGAAAGAATCGGCTACCGTTAATAACTTCATCGTAGCGGTAAAAGTAACCGTGATCATGGCGTTTATCGGTATCGGTATCTTCTATGTGAATACCGATAATTGGGTGCCATTTATGCCAGAAAATGAAGGACCTGGTAAATATGGGTTTGACGGGGTATTGCGCGCGGCATCGATCATCTTCTTTGCCTATGTAGGCTTTGAGGCGGTGTCGACTGCGGCGGCGGAAGCCAAAGACCCGCAAAAAGATATGCCTTTCGGCATCATCGGTTCGCTCGTTGTTTGTACCATCATCTATATGATGGTGGCACTCGTGCTTACGGGCGTGGTGCATTATAGCGCGCTGAACGTGCCAGATCCGATTGCAGTTGCGGTCGACGCGATTGGCTTGGGGTGGTTTGCGTTCATCATTAAGATTGGTGCAATCATGGGCCTCAGCTCGGTGATGCTGGTGCTGCTTTATGGCCAGACCCGCATTTTCTACACCATGGCGAAGGACGGCTTGTTGCCACAATTCATCGCTAAGGTTCACCCTAAGTTCCAAACTCCATACCTCAACACTTTATTGGTGGGTGCGGTTGTGGCAGTTGCGGCAGGCACGATGCCTATTAGCCAGTTGGGCGACTTAGTATCACTGGGTACACTCTGTGCGTTCGCGATGGTTTGCCTCTGCGTGCTTTATCTGCACTATAAGCAGCCAGGCCTTGAGCGTCCGTATAGCACGCCGCTCAAGCCATTTGTGCCACTGGCGGGTATTGCATTCTGCGGGTACCTTATTGCGCAGATGCCTTGGAGCACCTTCGTTCAGCTTAAGCTGTTTTTCTTAGGCGGTGCGGTGATTTACCTCGTTTACGGTATTCGTCATAGCGTAACGAACAAAACGGTGAAATAACGCTTGGCTTTCAATCGGGGGTTCGCTAGAAGCCCCGCAGTGTGCCGCTGTAGCTCAGGGGTAGAGCAGCGCTTTCGTAAAGCGAAGGTCGGGAGTTCAATTCTCTTCAGCGGCACCATTGTTTCCTAAAACCTCACGGTCCATTTCGAAGGCTGTTCTTGTATCTTCAGCTAATCGGATTAGCTTTCCCTGACATTAAGGGAGCGCGCGATGACCAAACCACTACAAGGAAAAATAGCACTAGTAACGGGTGGCGCGCGCGGGATAGGCGCAGCGATTAGCACACGACTGGCGGCGGATGGTGCAAAGGTCATCCTCACCTATAGCAAGTCAGCGACGGAAGCAGAGAAGCTAGCACAAAAAATCGGTGGCAAAGCCTATCTGGCTGATGCTTCGAAGCCTGAGACCATGAAGGCATTTGCGGACGCGTTCATTAAGGAGTTCGGTCGAGTCGATGTATTGGTCAATAATGCAGGCGTTGCAGATTTCGGACTGATTGGTGATATCCCGCATGATCACTATCGTCGTATTTTCGATGTGAATGTTGAGTCGGTATTCGCATTGACCAACGCGCTGGTGCCGCATTTGCAATCTGGTGCGCGTATTATCAATATAAGTTCTATCCTCGGTGAACGCGCGATTGGCCCAGGCCTTAACGTGTATAACGCCAGCAAATTTGCGGTCACGGGGTTCACCCGCAGTTGGGCAAAGGATTTGGGCGCGAAGGGTATTCTGGTGAATGCCGTTTGCCCAGGGCCCATTGATACCGATATGAACCCAGCAAATGGGGAAGGCTCGGCACAGCAAATTGCCCAGACAGCGCTAGGACGATACGGCAAGCCAGATGAGATCGCTGCAGCAGTGGCGTTTTTTGCAGGCCCTGATTCTACCTATGTCACTGGTGCAACGCTGCTCGTTGACGGTGGTACTAACGCATAGCTTTTCGAAAGGATTCGATATGACGACTTTACTTGATACGATGCAGCTTGGGGACATAACATTAGCGAATCGTGTTATCATGGCGCCGCTAACGCGCATGCGCTCGAAGCAGCCAGGAAATATTCCTTATGCGCTCAATGCTGAATATTACGCGCAGCGTGCCAGCGCAGGGTTGATCATTGCGGAAGCCACGCAGATTTCGCCGCAAGGCCAAGGCTATCCCGCAACGCCTGGCATTCACTCGGCTGAGCAAGTGGAGGGCTGGAAACTGGTGACAGACGCGGTGCATAAGCAAGGTGGCAAAATCTTTTTGCAACTTTGGCATGTTGGGCGCATTTCGCATTCTTCCTTCCATGGTGGCCTACCAGTCTCCGCTTCGGCGATTGCGCCAAGTGGCAAAACCTTCACAGCAGATTGGAAGCAAGTGCCTTATGAAACGCCGCGAGCACTTGAGGCCTCCGAGTTGCCTGCGCTGGTCGCTGACTATGTAAAGGCCGCGCAGAATGCAAAAGAAGCAGGCTTTGACGGCATTGAAGTGCATAGCGCGAATGGCTATCTGCTCGACCAGTTCTTGCAAGACGGTACGAATAAACGCACCGATGTATATGGTGGCTCGATTGAAAATCGTGCGCGACTATTGCTGGAAGTCGTCGATGCAGTGATTGGTGTGTGGGGTAAGGGGCGCGTGGGTGTGCGTTTGTCGCCTTACGGAACGTTCAGCGATATGAGCGATAGCAACCCTGTTGCACTGTTCACTTACGTGCTTGATCAGCTTTCTGCTCGAGGTATTGCCTATGTGCATGTGATTGAGCCACGCGCAACCTCTGCAGGCGGCAGTGATGCGGTCAATGCGGATGCGCCATCGACGTCGCAACTATTCCGCGCGCATTTCAAAGGTGTATTTATGTCGGCAGGTGGATATACACCTGAAAGTGCTAAACAGGCCGTAGAAAGCGGACAGGTGGATGCAGTTGCCTTCGGTCGTCCATTCATAGCAAACCCTGATTTGCCAGAGCGTATTGCACGCGGTGCAGAGCTTAACCCCTACAACCGCGCAACGTTCTATGGTGGTGCAGAGAAGGGCTACACGGATTATCCATTTCTCAACGCGCAAGCTGCTTAACGTTAACCAAGGAGGATTTTATGACCTATCAACTGTATTTTGCACCAGGTACATGCTCACTTGCGGTGCACGTGTTATTGCGTGAAGTGGGCGCATCGTTTGAATTGATCAAAGAAGATATCAAAGCCAATCCACGCAATGCTGAATATATGAAACTGAACCCGCGCGGGTCGGTTCCTATTTTGGTGGTGGATGGAAAGGTGCTGCGCGAAGGTGCAGCGATTTTGACATATATTGCAGAAACGCACGAAAGTTCGTTGTTGCCCTCTTCGGGCTGGGAGCGTGCCAAGGCGATGGAGTGGTTGGCGTTTGGCAATAGCACGTTGCACCCAGTCTATGGTCGTTTGTTTGGCATGAAAGGCAAGCTTGGTGACAAGGCGCCAGAGAATGAGTTTTACCAAATGGGCGTTGCTGCGATTAAAAAATATTGGGCAGAAGTAGAGTCTGTTTTAGCAACGCAGGAATATATTGCGGGCAATACGATTACAGTCGGCGATATTTTGTTGAGCGTGATTGCTAGTTGGTCGCCGCTCATTTCACCAGAGATTACGTTTGGTGCGAAAACCACCGCTTATTTGGAGAAGATTCGTAGCCGTGAGAGCTATGTGTCGTCGGTGGATGCAGAAAAGAGTGCGAAAAAAGCGGCCTAGCTTTTGGGCTTTGCGACAATGGTGAATTGTATGTGAACAGGGAAGGCGACCCACTGGTCGCTTTCCCATTCGCTACCAGCACCCACATTAAAATCACGGCGATTGAACTGCGCCGTTCCTTTTGCAGTGGTTGTGCCATTTGCTTCACTTAGCGAGAAATTCAACGATACAGGCTTTTTGATGCCTTTCAGATTCAACGTACCGTCGGCGATGTAGTGGTCGCCCTCTTTGCGTGCGCTGGTGGCGGAAAATTCAGCACTGGTGAACTGCTTAGTATCTAACCATTCGGTGTTACTAATCTCGGCCTGTCTGTCGCTGCCTTCGACTTCAACGGATGTTAGGTCGATGCTCACGCGAATATTGGTTTTGTCGAGTGCCGTTGCATCAAAAGTGATGGCAGGTGTGAAGCGCTTGAAGCCGCCACCAAAGACATCACCCGCTTGTTCGGCAGTGAATGTGAGCGATGATTTGGCAGGGTCCACCTGCCATTCTTGCGCAATAGCAAGGCTTGGTAGAAAGGCTAACGCTAGAAGCGTGCGTTTCATTAACGCCCCAGCTTCACCGCGATAAAGCGTGGCAACATACGCGTCAGCACTGTATCGCGATTGATGAAGTGATGCTTGAGCGCGGCAAGGACATGCAGCGCGATAAGCGGTATCGCAATCCATTGCGTGGTGAGCTCATGGATTTCGTATGCCTGTTTACCCAATGCCTTCTGACCCGTGACAGGTAAGTGCGGCATTTCAAATAACCAGAAGAAAATGGTAGGATACTTGCCTGATGCTGAAACCAGCAGCCAACCTGAAAGCGGCATGATGATGATGAGCGCGTAGAAAGCGATGTGCGTCGCTTTAGATGCGAGCACTTCCCACGATTTCATGCCTGCTGGCAGTGCGGGCGCGGGGTGAGTGAGCCGCCAATACACACGGAAGAGAGAGAGGAATAATATCGTTATACCGAGCGATTTATGGAAGCCATAAGCGTCGATCCGCAATGAGATCGGCTTAATATCTTCCATGACCAACCCGAGCGCGATCATCAAAATAATTGAAAGGCCGATTACCCAGTGCAGGAATACGGCAACACGATGATAGCGCTCCTGTGACATTATTTTTTCTCCGCCGGCTGGTTAAATTCCACTTCGACGTAGAACTTAACTTCATCGCCTACGGCTGGCAAATACTCTTTCAAGCCAAAATCTGAGCGATTCAGTTTACCAATAGCACTAAAGCCTAGCACATTGGCTGCTGCGTAAGGGTTGAAACCAGCGCCATTAAAGGTGGTGCGCAGGGTGACAGGCTTGGTAACGCCTAGCATAGTAAAGTCACCCGTAATGGTGCCTTCCGTATCGGACGTTTTTTCGATCTTTGTGGCTTTGAAGGTAGCTGTTGGGAATTGGGCGATATTGAAGAATGCTGGGCCATCCCACTTTTCTTCCATTTTGGGGTTGTTCACGCTGGCACTGCCTGTGTCAATCGTCACCTCTAGCTTGCTTTTGGTGACGTCTTTAGCGTTGAAGTCCAGCTTGGCATCTACTCCATCAAAGCGGGCGGTGTAGTTCGAGAAACCAAGGTGCTTAACCGTGAAGGTGACGCTGGCGTGCGATTTGTCGAGCGTATAAATGCCGCTTGGTACTTTATCGAGTGCGGTGGAGGGTGGTGTCCATTCCCCAGCAGCGAATGCAGCAGTGGAAAGGGACATTAATACAGTGCTAGTAGCAAGAAAATGGCGCATAAAACCTCCAAATGTGAATGTGGAGGAAGGCTAGCTTTATGGGCTAAAAAGTAAATAGCGAATACAGAAACGGTCTTATGCGCCCAGTTGTGCGGACTGCATAGCCTGCATTGGCTGAATTTGCGCGGTATCCGCAGCAACCGAGGTTTTAGGCGTATTGTTATTAACGCCCAAATGACCGCGAATTTCCTCATAGGCGGCAGCTTGCTGCTCGGGTGGCAGTGCTGAAATTTGCTGTTCAAGGTTGGTGATGGCTTTATCAGCCTCGCCTTTGCCCCAAGTAATACGGCTTACCACAGCGCCAATCGCGCCAATAGCTACCGCAGGCAGCAGGGTTTTAAGCGACCAATGCATACCGTTCGCTTTGCCTTTGATTTTGCTTTTCGTAACCAATGCAAAGATACCGCCGCCAACAAGACCAGCGAGCGTACCAAGGCCGCCGCCTACCGTTGTGGCACTGCCTTTAATTTTGTTGCGTAGTGCACCGTACATCACCTCTTTTTCTTGCGCGCTAAGGGTAGGGGCAAGTGTGGGTGGGTTTTCAATCGGCATAGCGGATGGTTGTGATGGAGCGGGTGCGACGGGCGCTGGAGTGGCTTCAGCGACTGCCGCAGGCGTTGGGGTTGGCGCTGCTACAGGCTCTGCAACAGGTGCGGGAGCGGGTGCTAGCGCATCCATCGCGATTTCTTGAGCAACAGGTGCAGTCTCTTTAGGTTCTTGCATAGGATTCTCCATTCCTTTGCATTCTAGCCATTTTACCTAAGACGTTGTGTGACAGTTTGATGACGTTTTAGGACTTGCAACCCCTTCCATTTCCTATAAAACCGCGCCCATGACGGAACTTACCAAGATACGCAACTTCTCGATTATCGCCCATATCGACCACGGCAAGTCAACGCTGGCTGACCGCATCATTCAGGCCACTAACGCCGTGGAAGCCCGCGAGATGACCGAGCAGATGCTCGATACCATGGATATCGAGAAAGAGCGCGGTATCACCATCAAGTCGCAGACAGTACGCCTGAAGTACAAGGCGAAGGACGGGGTGGAATACACGCTGAACCTGATGGATACCCCAGGCCACGTGGATTTTGCCTATGAAGTGAGCCGTTGCTTGGCGGCATGTGAAGGTTCGTTGCTGGTGGTGGATGCGTCGCAAGGTGTGGAAGCGCAAACGCTCGCCAACGTGTACCAAGCGCTCGATAATAATAACGAGATTGTACCAGTCTTGAATAAGATCGACTTGCCCGCAGCCGAGCCAGAGCGCGTGGCGCAGCAAGTGGAAGATATGATCGGCATTGATTGTACCGACGCGCTGAGAGTGAGTGCCAAAACGGGTCTTGGTATCCCTGATTTGTTGGAAGCGATTGTGCAGCGTATCCCGCACCCCAAGGGAGATGCGAATGCGCCTCTTAAAGCGCTGCTGGTGGATAGTTGGTACGACACGTATCTGGGCGTGATCATTCTGGTGCGTGTATTTGAAGGCACGATGAAAAAAGGCCAGAAGATTCGCTTCATGAATGCTGGTGTTACACAAACCGTTGAAGCAGTGGGCGTATTCACGCCGAAAAAACTGGCCGTGAATGAACTCACCCCTGGTGAAGTTGGTTATATCCAAACGGGCATTAAACTGGTTGCCGACTGTAATGTGGGTGACACGATTACCGATGAAAAAAATCTGGCAAGTGAGCCATTGCCAGGCTTTAAGCCTGTGCAGCCCGTGGTGTTCTGCGGTCTTTACCCCACCGAGTCGGCGGACTTTGAGAACCTCAAAGAATCGCTCGCCAAGCTGCGTCTGAATGATGCGAGTTTCCAGTTCGAAGCGGAAAGCAGCAATGCGCTTGGCTTTGGTTTCCGTTGCGGGTTCTTGGGACTCTTGCACCTTGAGATCATCCAAGAGCGCTTGGAGCGCGAATTCGATTTGGATTTGATTACCACTGCGCCAAGCGTGGTCTATAAATTGAAAATGACCGATGGGCGTGAGGTCGAGATTCATAACCCTGCCGATTACCCTGATGTGACGTATATTGAAACGCAGGAAGAGCCATGGATTCATGCGACCATCTTCGTGCCAGATGAATATCTAGGTAACGTGCTGGCGCTTTGTACCGAAAAACGCGGCCAGCAGGTGAACCTGACGTATGTAGGTTCGCGCGCATTGGTGGAATATAAATTGCCGCTCAACGAAGTAGTGTTCGATTTCTATGACCGCTTGAAATCGGGTACTCGCGGTTATGCTTCTTTCGAATATCATATCGACAGCTACCGCGAGTCGGATTTGGTGAAAGTGTCGATTCTGGTGAATGGTGAGCCCGTTGATGCGCTGGGTATCATCGTGCATCGCTCGCAGGCTGACCCGCGTGGCCGTGCTCTATGTGGTCGCCTCAAAGAACTGATTCCACGACACATGTTCCAGATTGCTATTCAAGCGGCGATTGGCGGAAAAATTATTGCGCGTGAGACTATCTCGGCTTTGCGTAAGGACGTAACCGCGAAGTGTTATGGCGGCGACATTTCCCGTAAGCGCAAACTGCTTGAGAAACAGAAAAAAGGTAAGAAACGCATGCGCCAAGTTGGGAATGTCGAAATCCCACAATCGGCCTTCATTGCGGCACTCAAAATGGGTGATGATAACTAACGCTGCTGTTGTGCTTGGTTTAGTTGCAGCAATGATTCATGAGAAACAGTGTCTATTCGCGTAGCTGGGGCGCTGGTTGCTGCTTGAGTTAATGGTAGTTGCGCTGCTGTATCTTTTAGAGGTTTGCGCTTCTCGATATTATAATCGTTCTTATTGACATAAATCGCCTGAAATATATTTCCACAGAGAATACTAAGGCCTGCGACAAGCTGGAAGGGGTTGCCAGTGCGTAAATGCTTGATGCCATCGACTGCGGTTGTTACATCCGCACCGATATTTAACAGCGAAGACGTAAGAATAGGTCGATTCTTGAAATACTGAAACCAGTCTTGAGGCGAATGCAGATCTTTTAGTCTGCGGTCGTCGTCCGTATTTTCTTTATTCAAAGCGCCGTTCAAGTCCGACGCCATGCTGAAAAGGCCGCCACCCAGACTACCGCCTTTACCTTTTACAAGCCCCGATAATGCCCAGAATATACTGCCAACTGAGAAGATACTTAATGCGGATTCAATCGGGTATTTTTGCGGGTTCACTACCTTACCCATATGATTAAGGAAAGGATTATTACTGGGCGATTTTATAGCAATTGCTTCTTGGTTCTGTAATTTTTCACGTTCTTCGTCGGTTTTCTTTTGTCCGAAAATCGACATAACGATATTGCCGAGGATGAACATGCTGCCTGCAACGCGAAACGCCCAGTTGCCAGTAGCAATCATTGCTGCGGAGCCTGCAATCTTAAAGCCAGCGACGACGCGTGGCGCGTTGTCGGTCAGTATTTTTGGTGTGTTTTGGCGTAATACATCTAGAGCGCTCGGCTTAACATGTTCCGAGTCGTTTGTTTTCTCTGTCTGTTGTTGTGGCGTCTGCGTAACCATCTTCTCCCAATAGAAATTGGCAGTTTGATTATAGTTTATTGGGTAGTCAGCAATATGAAGATTTGATGAATATTGGCGATATCATCAATCGATTGGATAGGGCGATAGAAAGGGGTGATGATAACTAAGAAAATTCATTGCCATCTCTGCTGAATCTGCTTTGTTGACGAACTGACATTCATAGACAACGGAGATTACCATGAAGTTCACCAAAGCGCTGCTTATTTCAACCTCGATTATCTTACTTGCTGCATGCTCAGTGCAAAGCACCGACAAGGGCACAAAGGCAGAGACGCGTAGTGGTGGATTATTTGGTCTTGGTACGGCTGCCGATTATGATGTGCAGACAGAAGGTGCATTCAAGAACGTGAAGCAGGTGGTGATTGGCGGATTTAAAGTAGGATTCCTTGAGGAAACCAAAGCATCCAACAAAGCATCGGGTGGCCTGATGGGCGGTGGGTTTGGCGGTAAGTCGACCGCAAAAGTCGACCTTAAAGGGGTAGATGCAGCGTTGATGCAGGAAATCACCGATGCAGCGTATGCTGATTTCATCGCGCAGCTAGAAAAGCGTGGCTACACGGTGGCGGATCGTGGCGAGTTGCTCAAAAATCGTGATTACGCCAACGCGAATAAAGAGAAATCACCATTACGTGAAGAGTCGTCATTCTTAGGTGCTGATGCGACGATTACGTATGTAGCGCCTTCCAATATGGAAGGGCTGTATTTCACGGGTGAGTCGGGTCGTTCGGGTGGCTTCGGATTTGGCAATCCGCAAGTGGCGGCGATTAACTTCGCGGAAGAAAATAAAATACCGGTAGTGTTTGTGACCTATCAAGTGGACTTTGCCAATAAAGCGGGTGGCCATGCGGGCATCACCACCTCGGCGGTTGAAGTTGGGCAGGGTATTTCGGTGCCTCCTGGCGGCGGTGTGAGAATTATTGGCGGGCAGGGCGGCACATTCAGCTCGGCCAATGGCGCGATTCTCTTCGGCCAGCCTGTTTCTTCGAGTGATACATTCGGTACGATTGAGAACACCTCGACCGATGCAGGTGTAGCCGTAGAAACGGCAGCAAATATCTTCTCGGCAGTATTGGGCGGCGGCACTAACCAGACGCGTTCGTTTGAGATCACGGCAGTCCCCGCAAAATATAAGGCAGTGAGCCTGAAGGTTTTGGGTAGTGCGAACGAGAAAATCACCGCAAAGATGCTCTCTTTGCGCTAAACAAGGGCTTGCGCCGCTAAAAAAAACCGTTTAGTCAAACCTTCCCTTTGTGGGGCGTTAGCTCAGCTGGTAGAGCGCTTCCATGGCATGGAAGAGGTCAGGAGTTCGACTCTCCTACGCTCCACCAACCTTTTTATCTCCTCACAGTATTTCTCGATAGATGCCCCTAGGCCGCACGTTCCGCGGTCTTTTTATTCTAGAGTTAAGTAGAGATATGGTGAAATTGAGCAATTTATGCCCATTTCTTCAATTCGTCTCTTGTTGTTGGAGATCTACTGAACTTTGACTTTTTTGATGTGGCCAGGACAAAAGTTAATTGTCCCGAAATTGACCTTTGTTAGCTAGAATGCTGCTATTAAATCAGATTTGAAATCTGCCTTCGACTATTAAGCCTTAAATTGCAGTAGTGTTAGTATATCATTATTCATGACTCTAACGCTCTGTTCGTGAATTTCGTAGCGGTCTGCATTGCGGAAACCGAACCAAGCATCTGCTCCGATTTTTCTTGGTCTCACGTCTTCCGCTGCGCTGCCAAACAAAATATCAAAGGCAAAACTTTCGGGATCTAGCTCATCCTGCGGGAAATAGTAGTCTGGTAAGTTGGACGGGCGCACGAACCATTTCCTGCCCCCATGTCCATGACAAACTAGCAGTGCTGGAAATGTTCCGCTTTCTATAATTCGTATAGCCATCGCAGTTCTACTAGTTTTAAAATCTTGCGCCATCTGGTCAATAAAGGCGAAGTCTAGCTTCGGTGCTTTATGTAACTTTGGTTTTAAGATTGAATGCGGCATTAACAATGCAGCCGCAAATCTGTCAGCTGCTTTCTCTGGGCTGTTTCCTGCGAAGTTTCCTCCACCAATATCACTTGCTTTACAAACCAGGACTTTACCTCTGTGAAGCAACCAATGGCCACGGGCATAGTGGCGAAGAAGGCGGCCATGCAGAGGAAAGTACGATCAGCGACAATGCGGTGAAGAACCTGAATATCGAGATTCTGCAAGCTGGCAGCGCGATGGTACAGGAAACCGTTAGCGTCAGTGGCCGCGTGACCCTGAATCAGAATACCACCGCGCAAGTGAAGGCACGCTTCCCCGGTGTAATCCGTAGCGTGGTGAAAGAACCGGGCGAAGTGGTGAAAGCTGGTGACACGCTGGCCACGGTGGAGAGTAACGACAGTCTGCAAGTCTATGCGGTCAAGTCGCCCGTTTCTGGCAACATCATAACTCGCAATGCCAATGTAGGTGAATTGGCGGCGGATACGCCGCTGTTCGTGGTGGCGGATTTAAGCAAGTTATGGGTGGAATTATTCATTTTCTCCAAAGATGGCGAAAAGCTCAAAGCTGGCCAGAAGGTGCGTATCCAATGCCTTGATGACCCTATCAATACCGACACGACGATTGCGCTGGTATTACCTACCGCCGAAGCCTCTAGCCAGACGGTAGTGGCGCGTGCGGTGATTGAGAATACCGATAATCACTGGCGTTCGGGCATGAATATCCGTGCGTATGTGGTGCTGTCTGAAAAAGAAGCCCCGCTTGCGGTGAAAACCGAAGCCATTCAGCGCATGGAAGGCAACACCGTGGTGTTTGTGGCAGAGGATGCTGGCACATTCAAAGCGCAGCCCGTGGAAACAGGTATGGGCGATGCGACATGGACGGAAATTAAAAGCGGCCTGAGCGCAGGTCAACGCTATGTAGCTAAAAACAGCTTCGTGGTGAAAGCCGACATCGGGAAAGCCGGTGTGGAAGATACAGATTGAACATTGGGAGATAAGTCATGATTGAGCGTATTTTAGGATTCTCCCTGCATCACCGCTATTTGATTGCGCTACTCACGGCAGCGGTCGCAGTGTTTGGGATTTACTCTCTTAAGAACCTGCCGATTGATGCTGTGCCTGACATCACTAATAATCAAGTGCAGATCAATACAATTGCGCCTGCTTTTTCTCCGATGGAAGTAGAAAAGCAGGTGACATTCCTAGTGGAAACTGCACTGGCAGGGATTCCTGGTCTTGAATATACCCGCTCGATTTCGCGCAACGGATTCTCTCAGGTAACTGCCGTATTCCACGATGACGTAGATATTTACTTCGCACGCGCTCAAGTGAATGAACGTATTGCAGAAGCGAAAGAGAGCCTGCCAGAAGGCGTTGACCCGAAGATGGGCGCAATCTCAACTGGCCTTGGCGAGATTTACATGTGGACAGTGGAATATGAACATCCACGCGGCAAAGGCGCAGAGATCAAAGATGGTAAGGCTGGCTGGCAATCCGATGGCAGCTACCTCACGCCCGAAGGCCAGCGGCTAAAAACCGATGTGGAGCTGGCTTCTTATCTCCGCACCGTGCAGGACTGGATTATCCGCCCTCAGCTGAAAGGCGTGAAAGGTGTGGCGGGTGTCGATGTTATCGGCGGCTATGTGAAACAATATCATGTGCAGCCCAACCCCGAAAAGCTGGTGGCGCTTGGCCTTAGTTTCTCGGATGTGGTGAACGTGCTGGAGCGCAACAACACCAGCATTGGCGCGGGTTATATCGAGCGCAGCGGCGAAGCTTATGTGGTGCGTGCAGATGGCCGTATCGAGGACGCCGAGCAGATCGGCAATATCGTGGTGGTGAATCGTGGCGGTATCACCATCTACTTGAAAGACATCGCTACCGTGGGTATCGGCAAGGAGCTCCGCACGGGTTCAGCTTCTGAAAACGGCTATGAAGTAGTGGTTGGCACGGCACTCATGCTGATTGGCGAGAATAGCCGCACGGTGTCGCAAGCGGTGGATGAAAAAATCACGGAGATTAACAAATCGCTGCCGGTTGGCATCCACGCTAAAACGGTGCTGAACCGCACCAAGCTGGTGAATCGCACTATCGGCACAGTGCAGAAGAATCTGGCTGAGGGCGCATTGCTCGTCATCGTGATTTTGTTTGCGCTCCTTGGCAATTTCCGCGCCGCGCTGATTACTGCACTTGTTATCCCGCTTTCGATGCTGATGACCAGCATGGGTATGATTCGCGCTGGCATCAGCGGCAACCTTATGAGCCTTGGTGCGCTTGATTTCGGACTAATTGTTGATGGTGCGGTAATTATCACCGAGAACTGCCTGAGCCGCTTGGCGCACCGCCAGCACCATGAAGGCCGAACACTCACCCTGCAAGAACGCTTGCATGAGGTGATGGTGGCCAGCCGAGAGATGATTCAGCCTTCCGTGTTCGGTCAGGCGATTATCATCATGGTGTATATCCCGCTGCTGACATTCAGCGGCGTGGAAGGCAAAATGTTTGAGCCGATGGCGATGACGGTTATTTTTGCGCTGATTGCCGCATTCGTTTTGTCGCTTACGTTCGTTCCCGCCATGATTGCTATTTTTGTGAAAGGTAAAGTGGAGGAGAAAGAAAGCCGTATTATTGCCAAAAGCAAAGGGTGGTACGAACCTGCCTTGCATTGGGCATTGCGTGCGCCGATGAAAGTCATCAGCGCAGCGGCGGCAGGCTTCGTGTTTTCACTCGTGCTTTTTTCCACGATGGGGCAGGAATTCATCCCAACGCTCGATGAAAAAGACATTGTCATGAACGCGATGCGGATTCCTTCCACCTCACTCACGCAGTCGCAGGAATTGCAGTTCGCCGTGGAACGCGCCGTGAGCAGTGTGCCAGAGGTGGAGTTTGTATTCTCTAAAACGGGTACGGCGGAAATGGCTGCTGACCCGATGCCGCCGAACGTATCCGACACGTTCATTATCCTGAAAGATAAAGACCAGTGGCCAGATTCTGGTATCAGAAAATCTGAAGTCATCCGCAAAATTAATAAGGCTGTATCTGATGTTCCAGGGAATAACTACGAGTTCACCCAACCGATTCAGATGCGCTTTAACGAGCTGATTTCGAGTGTGCGTTCAGATGTGGCAGTGAAGATTTACGGCGATGATTTCGCCGTGATGGAGAAAACCGCCGCCCAGCTGGTGCAGACGCTAAAATCCATTGAAGGCAGCGCGGATGTAAAGATGGAGCAAACCAGCGGTCTTCCCATGCTGGAAGTGAAGTTGGATAAAAACGCCATCGCCCGTTATGGCCTGAATGTCAGTGATGTGCTGGACGTGCTGGCGATTGCTGTAGGAGGCCGCGAGGCTGGCTTGGTGTTCCAAGGGGATCGTCGCTTCGATATTCTGGTGCGCTTGCCCGATGCCATGCGGCAGGATTTAACGGTGCTGGAAAACCTGCCCGTGCTGCTGCCAGTGGATGACGATAATATGTCAGACCGCATCGGTGGCCAGCCGCACAGCCGCCCAGCTTATATTCCGCTCAAGCAGGTGGCGAAGCTGGAAGTGACGGACGGACCCAACCAAATCAGCCGCGAGAATGGCAAACGCCGCGTGGTGGTGCAAGCCAACGTGCGTGGGCGCGACATCGGCTCGTTTGTGGAGGACGCACAAGCCGCTATCGGCAGCAAGGTGCAAATCCCCGCTGGCTACTGGCTGGAATGGGGTGGGCAATTCAAGAACCTTGAGGAAGCTAAAGCACGGCTCAGTGTTGTTGTGCCAGCCTGCTTCTTCATGATTTTCCTGTTGCTATTCACCGCGCTTGGCTCAGTCAAACAAGCTTTACTGGTGTTCTCTGGCGTGCCGCTGGCACTCACGGGCGGCATTATCACCCTTTGGCTGCGCGGGATGCCGTTCTCTATCTCGGCGGCGGTGGGCTTGATTGCGCTTTCGGGCGTGGCGGTACTGAACGGACTGGTGATGATTACCCGTATCAACCAGCTGGTGCGTGAAGGTATCGAGGCGAATAAAGCCATCATCGAAGGTGCGCTTTCCCGCTTCCGCCCCGTACTGATGACTGCGCTTGTTGCTTCCTTGGGCTTCGTGCCGATGGCGATTGCCACGGGTGCTGGCGCGGAAGTGCAAAAACCGCTGGCAACCGTGGTGATCGGTGGACTCATCACCGCAACCATCCTGACGTTGCTGGTGCTTCCCGCCATTTACAAACGGTTCAACCTCGCCCGTGACCTGCTGGCGAAAGGAGATTTATGAGCGGCTGCCACAATCATTGCAATAACAGCGGGCAATCAGTCGTATCGGCAGAATACCGCAAGGTGCTGTGGATATGTTTGATTGCTAACGCGGTGATGTTTGTGGCGCAAATGGTGGCAAGCTACGCCGCGCATTCCGTTTCGCTGTTGGCCAATAGCGCAGATTTTCTTTCCGATGCTGCCAATTACGGCATCAGCCTCTATGTGCTGGATCAGTCACTTCGCAAGCGTGCTAAGGCTTCGCTGTTCAAAGGCATTTCTTTGGGCTTGGTGGGGCTGTGGGTGGCATTTGAAACGCTCCACCACGCCCTACAGCCTGAAATGCCTGAACCCCTCATTATGGCCGTTATCAGCGCGGTTGCACTGGCGGCTAATGTCGGCTGCGCGGTGCTGCTCTATAAATACCGTGGCGGCGATAGCAACCGCGAATCCGTATGGATATGTAGCCGCAACGATGCCATCGGCAACATCGCAGTGATGATCGCCGCTGCTGGCGTATTCGCATCCAGCACCATCTGGCCAGATATTATCGTCGCCGCCATTCTTGGCTGGCTGGCCGTGTCAGGCTCATGGCGGATTATAAAATTAGCAAAGCAGGAAATGAACGAACATTCTTAAGGGATATGGATAACTCGTTCGTATTAGGGTATAGATAACAGCGAGGTATTTATGACCAAACAAATTGATAATATACTGGCTTTTCTGAAAAAAGAAGCGCCAGCCAGCAACCACCTAAAACATCTGGAAAGTGATGTATGGGCGCGAATTGTGGCGGAAAAATCTGAGCAGCCGGTAGGCTTCCTTGAGGGGCTGGTAGCATCTCTTTTTCCAAGGCAGCACCGTTTTGCACCAGTGATGATAGCCGCTGTGTTTGGCGTTGTCATCGGCCTTGGCACATTGCAATCCCCTGCGCCAGATGCGGCGGAAATGCTGAATTTCAAAGTTTTTAAGCCGAAGATTATTGCTTTGGCTTCTATCACTCCCAATTATGAGCGTTTATGAAACGATTTTACCGTGATCTCCGCCTCAGCCTGATTGTCGCAGCTTTAGCCTTCAGCGCGTGCTGGATGGTGGGAAATTCATTTATGGGACATGGTAAAACATCTCATGACCCGCATCAATGGCTACATGAACAACTCAATATAACGGCAGAGCAAGACAAAAATCTGGAACCGATTGAGGCAAGATTTGCAGAGCGCAAAAAGACACTGGAAGCAGAAATTCATCAAGCCAACCGCGAACTGGCTACAGCCATTAACGAGGATGGCAACTATTCCCCACGCGTGCAGCAATCGGTCGATAAAATCCATACAGCGATGGGCGAATTACAAAAAGTGACGCTTGAGCATTTGTTTGAAATGCACAGCGTGCTGACACCAGAACAGCGAAAGAAGTTGAATAGCCTTACGACTGACGCGCTCACTCATAACCCATAAAGCGCGGCGGCATGAAGGAATGCACAGATCAAGAACTCATTGAGAAGTTGCAGGACGGAGAGAATCCCGCCCTCAATGAACTGATGGCGCGGTATAAACACCGCGTTTTTGCATTTATACGCTGTTATGTTGGCAATGAAGACGTGGCCTATGATCTGGTGCAGGAAACTTTTACCAAACTCTATTTTTCTGCCAGCACCTACAAATCTGAATACAAATTCTCGACATGGCTTTTCCAGATCGCCCTCAATCTTTGCCGCGATCATGGACGTAAGAAGAAGCTGGTGCATTTCTTCTCAATGGATGACGATAATTCCGGCTTTGATTTTGCCGATGCCGCACCAGACCCCGAAGCTATCGCGCAATCGAATCAGGCCGTGCGGCATATCAACCAATCCGTTGAATCACTGCCGCATAAACTTAAGACTGCGTTAATACTTTTTGCGCTGGAAGACCGCACGCAGGAAGAATGCGCGGAATTGCTTGGAGTAACAGCAAAAACCGTTGAAACCCGCGTCTATCGCGCCCGTAAGCTATTGGAAGAAAAAATCTTCAAAAAACGATGATATTTTTTGAGGGATGGCTGGTTTTGCTTCGTATTACCTCTGAACATTAGCGGAGGATGGCGTGAAGCGATTATTACTTATAGCGACACTGGCGATATTGCCCGTTCAGGCAATGGCTGAATCCATCACGCTCGATCAGGTTATCAAGGAGAGCTTGCAGAAAAATACCAGCCTGTTCCGTGTGCAACGGGAATATGAAGACAAGCTGGCAACTGCCACGGAAACTAAACTGCTGGATAATCCAGAATTCAATATCGACGCAACCCGCGCCAGCGGTGAGAACGGCACAGGCACAGACATTGAGCTTACACAGCCTTTGAAATTCTCCCAGCTTTCCGGCGCACGCTATGGCTATGCAAGTGCGTTATCTAATGTCGCCAGCACCGAACAGAAATATGAAATTCTAAAAGTCATCAACGAAACTACCGTGCTTTACACGCAGGTTTGGCTGCTTTCCGAGCGCAAAAAGCTCTATGAGAGTTATGCCGATGATGCAGAGAAAATGAAGAAACTGGTAGGCGCGTCCGCAGGGCAAGGACAAACCAGCCCCGCCGCCTCACACCTCTTTTCCTCAGATGCCGCGAAACTTCGCGCCGATGCCAACGCAGTCCAAGCGGAATTGCGGCAGGTGCGTAGCGATTTGGCACGATTGACGGGACGAAGCTACCAGATGGCAGAACTGCAACGCCCTGCTTTTGTAGCCGTGCCGCAGGACACCGAGAAGCTACTGACTTTTGCTAAAGAGCAATCCAACCTGCGTAATGTTGTAAAAAGCCGAATTGATGCCGCCGAACGCCGCCTAAGTGTAGCGGAGCAAGATGCCGCGCTGCCGGAAATCGGGCCGCGACTGATTTATTCGCGCTCGCCGGATGGCGATGAAAAATCCTATGGCGTGGGCATTGCCCTGCGTATCCCCTTATGGAATCAGAATGATGCCGAGCGCAAGCGTGCCAATGCGGAATTGCGCCAAGCAAAGTCCGAAGCAGATTTATTCGTAAACCTCCCGCAAAAAGACTTAATTGATGAATTGCAGCAGAGTGCCGCCGCCTTGCAAGACCGTGCCGATAGCTATTTTGAGAGCATCCTGCCCGGATATCGCAAATCGTATGAACTCACCCGCAGCATGTTCCGCCAAGGCCAAGCGGATGCGCTGGAAGTGTGGCAGGTGCGTGAGAAATTACTTGCATCCGAGAACGAGGCTCTCGATGCGTTGGCACAAGCGGTAAATGCACGCGGCGCACTGGAACTGGAGCTTGGCGGAAAACTAGAGGAAATCAAATGAAGAAAACGATAGCCACAGTCATTCTTATCGTAGGGCTTGGCCTGTTTAATCAGGCATTTGCTCATGAGGGAGAAGATCACGCCGAAGCACCCGGCACAGAAGGTGGTGCCGGTGTCGTTAGCACGGTGACGCTTTCCGCTACCGCGATCAATAACCTTGGTATTCAGACAATGAAGGCCGTTATCGCGCCTCGCGCTGCTTCGGTGGACGTGAATGGAATTATCGAATTCCTGCCAGAACGCCAAGCCATCGTGACTTCCCGCGCTGCTGGCCGCGTGTCGGAAATTCACATTAAGGTGGGAGAGATGGTAAAAAAAGGCCAGAGCTTGCTCACAATACAGCCTATTTTTGTGGGAAGTTCTCCGGTTTCAATTCCATCTCCCATCACGGGCTATGTTACTAAGCAGAGTGTGGTGCTTGGCCAGTCCGTTACGCCGGAAGCGGCTTTAATGGAGGTGGGCGATTCCAGCGAAGTGCTGGTGCGCGGCGTGATGTATGAAACGCCCGATGTTACCAAGATACAGGTTGGTCAAAATGTGCGCGTCACCAGCAGCTTGCTTGGAAGCGACTCCTTGCTTGGCAAGGTGCAACGCATGGATGGCGCGTATGATCGCGGAAGCCGTACCTTCAATGTCTATGCGCTGGTGAATAACCCGGAGCGCAAGTTGCTGGCGAATATGCAAGTGGTGCTGTCGATTGAGATCACTACGCCCACCGATATTCTCACCGTGCCGGTGAAAGCAATATTGGGCGATAGCGGTGAACAATTTGTCTTTGTTCGCAGCGGCAACGACTTCGAGCGGCGCAGTGTGAAGCTGGGTGCAAAATTCGGCAATGACCGCGAGGTATTGGAAGGCGTGTTCCCTGATGAGGAAGTTGTGACCGTAGGGAATTATCAGCTGCAATTTGCCAAGTCTTCCGAGCCGAAGAAGGATGAACATAAAGAAGAGCATAAGGAATAGCCATGCTCAACGCGATCATTCAATTCTCACTGAAAAACAGGCTTCTGGTTGTAGCGGCTTCCGCCATGCTGCTGGTGTATGGCGTGTTCGTCATCAGCAAACTGCCGGTGGATGTGTTCCCTGACCTAAACCGTCCCACCGTGACCATCTTCACCGAAGCTGAAGGGCTTGCGCCGGAGGAAGTGGAAGCGTTGGTAACATGGCCGATTGAAACGGCGGTAAACGGCTCCACGGGTGTAGAGCGCGTGCGCTCTGCTTCGGCTATCGGGCTTTCAATTGTGTGGGTGGAATTCGGCTGGGATACGGATATTTACACCGCCCGCCAGATTGTCGCAGAAAAGCTGCAACAAGCGCAGGAAACCTTGCCGCAGGATGCGCGGCCTGTGATGGGGCCGATTTCCTCCATTATGGGTGAGATCATGCTGGTGGGATTGACCAGCGAAAATCCTGAGATTGGCAACATGGATTTACGCACCATAGCGGAGTGGGATATCAGGAACCGCTTGCTTTCTATTTCCGGCATTTCGCAAGTATCGGTCATCGGCGGGGATTTGAAGCAGTATCAGGTGTTGGTTGACCCTCTGAAACTCAAGAACTACGGCGTGACGCTTCATGACGTGGAAGCCACGATTGCCGGTTCCAATATCAACGCGACGGGTGGCTTCCTGCTTTCTGATTATCAGGAAGGGTTAATTCGCAATATCGCCAGAGTAAAAACGCTGGATGATTTGGCAAAATCGCCATTGCCGAAAGATAACGGCAGCCCAACGCCGCTGACGCTCGATCAGGTGGCGGATATTAAGCTGGGTGGCCCTCTGGCAAAACGCGGCGATGCCAGCGTCAACGGCAGCCCTGCGGTGATTCTCTCGGTTCAGAAGCAGCCCGGAGCAGATACGATTAAGCTCACCAAGGCGATTGAGGCCGAGCTTGCCAGCATTCAGAAAAACTTGCCCGAAGGCGTAAAAATCCACGGTGATATTTTCAAACAAGGCAGTTTCATCGAACGCGCTATCAAGAACGTCGAAGAAGCCTTGCGCGATGGGGCGATACTGGTTGCCATCGTGCTGTTCCTATTCCTGCTTAACTTTCGCACCACCTTCATCACGCTCACCGCCATACCACTTTCTTTTGTACTCACAGCGATTGTGTTCAAAATGTTTGGCATGAGCATTAACACCATGACGCTGGGCGGCTTGGCTGTGGCGATTGGGGAATTGGTGGACGATGCGATTGTGGACGTGGAAAATGTATTCCGCCGCTTGCGTGAAAACCGTCATGCAGAAAAGCCGCGCAATCCGCTGCAAGTGATCTACGAGGCATCCAGCGAGGTGCGAAACTCTATCGTATTCGCCACGATTATTGTGGTGCTGGTGTTCATTCCGCTGTTTGCGATGGGCGGTATTGAAGGTAAAATCTTCCTTCCACTCGGCATTGCTTATATCACGTCTATCATTGCTTCACTGTTCGTATCGCTCACGCTGACACCAGCCCTTTGCTCTTACCTGTTGCCAAACATGAAACGCATGAGTGCGGAGCATGATGGCTGGCTGCTACGCAAAATCAAGGGCATTCAGACTCGCGTGCTAAACTTTGCCTTTCCGAACAGCAAAACCGTACTCACGGCAGTTGCGGTTCTGACTTTCACCGTGCTGGCGATGGTGCCATTTTTCGGTAAAGAATTCCTGCCGCAATTCAATGAAGGCTCGGTGACGATCAATATACTGACCCCGCCCGGAACCAGCCTTGCTGAATCCAACCGTATAGGCACGATTGCAGAAAACCTGATTCGCCAAGTACCCGAAGCCACTGAAACCGGAAGACGCACAGGACGTGCCGAACGCGACGACCATGCGGAAGGCGTGCATTCCAGTGAGATTGAGGTAGAGTTGAAGGAATCGAAGCGTTCCCGCGCCGTAATTCTGGCGGACATTCGCACCCGCTTGGATGAAATCCCAGGCATTGCGATCAATATCGGCCAGCCTATTTCACACCGGATTGACCACATGATGAGCGGTGTTCGGGCGCAAATTGCTATCAAGCTATTCGGCACTGATCTGGATGTGCTTCGTGCGAAAGCCGAAGAAATCCGTGTGGCCATGAGTGAAGTAGAAGGTGTGGTGGATCTGTCGGTGGAAAAGCAGGTGCTTATCCCGCAGGTGCATGTGCTGTTTGATCGTGAGAAAGCCGCCACCTATGGCCTCCTTTCTGGCGAAGCGGCGGAATATGCCGAGCTTGCCATGCAGGGTAAAGCTGTGGGGCAAGTGCTGGATGGCCAGCGCACCTATGACATTGTGATGCGCCTTTCCGATGCCTCGCGCAGTGACATCGAAGCGATTAAGCAAATTCCCGTGGATACCAAGGACGGTAATGTTGTTCCGCTGCAAGCGATTGCCAATGTGCAGGATGCCAAAGGGCCGAATATCATTAACCGCGAAAACGCCCAGCGGCGCATCGTAATTCAGGCCAACGTTGCCGAGCGTGATCTGGTGGGCGTGGTGAAGAAGGTACAAGCGGCGATAGATAGTAAGGTGCATCTGCCACAAGGTTATTACGTCACCTATGGTGGGCAGTTTGAAAGCCAAGCCACTGCCTCGCGCCTGATTGCCGTGTTAAGCCTGTTCTCGCTGGCTGGCATGTTTATGGTGTTATTCGTGCATTTTAAGAGTGCCAACCTTGCGCTTCAGGTGATGGTATCCATTCCGCTTGCCTTTATCGGCGCGGTGATCGGTGTGTGGCTCTCCGGCGGCGTATTCTCGATTGCGACAATGGTGGGTTTTGTGACGCTCACCGGCATTGCGGCGCGTAACGGCATTATGATGATCGCGCACTATCTGCATCTGATGGAGCATGAGGGCGAACGCTTTGACCTTGCCATGATTTATCGCGGCACATCGGAACGGATTATCCCCGTGTTGATGACTGCGCTTACCGCTTCGCTTGCCCTGATTCCGCTGATTATCGCCGCCGATGAGCCGGGACGTGAAATACTGCATCCTGTCGCGGTGGTGATTTTCTGCGGGCTGTTTTCCAGCACTTTGCTCGACCTCACCGTGCGTCCGCTGGTGTTCTGGAAATTCGGCAAAAAACCTGTCGCCAGCTTACTGCCAGCGGCAATCACTCATTAACCCAAGGAGAATGATATGAAAAAACTGCTACTTACCACAGCGATACTGGCGACGATAGGTTTCCAGCAACCTGCACTGGCGCATGGTGATGAAAAACACGAAGGGCAGCATACAGAAGCCCCTGCCGTTGATTCAAAAGCCGCTGTCACAGCAACCGATGCTAAGGGCGCGTTGATGGAAATACAGGCGGGCATGAAAACCATCAGCACGCAGATCAGTGAGAACAAGCACGATGCCATGCACGATGAAATTGAAAAGATCGAAGCCAGCATTAAGGCACTAAAGGAAAAAACAGGGTCGGAAGGCGATCAGAAAACCCGTCTTGAGGCTTCGCTTAAGCAACTGAGCACCCAACTGGGCAAGGTACATAGTGCGGCTGATGCCAAAGACGCAGAGAAAACCAAAGCCGAATTCAAAAAGGCTGAAGGTGCGCTTAAACTTGTTGAATCTAACGTAAAATAAAGGTGATACCATGAAACCACTTCACGCACTGCTTATCAGCACCATTTTAACCACTGGCACAGCTGCTTTTGCTGTTGGCGATCATGCTGGCGGTCACAGCCAAGCCCAGCCTACCGCCACCTCGCATGATGCGATGGGGCATGGCGGCGGCGCACACGATGAAATGGCTGCCAAGAACACTGTAAAACTTGCTTTGGAAACAGCAGCCCCATTTCAAGCGGGTAAGGCTACTCAAGTGGTTGTGAAGCTCAATGCTGCGGCAGATGGCAAGCCTATCTCTTTTGATGACCTTAAAGAGGCGCATACCAAGAAACTACATTTGCTGATCGTTGACCCATCACTCACCGATTATCACCATATCCACCCTGTCGCCGGTAAAAATGCGGGTGAATTCGTGTTTGATTTCACGCCGAAGAAAAATGACAGCTACCGCGTATGGGCGGATGTGATTCCAGTTGCCACCGGCAAGCAGGAGTATGTGATGGCGGATATGGGGAGCGCAGCAAAGGAAAAAGCCACCATCAGTAAAACCACCGTTATGACCAGTGCGGTGGACGGATACACCTTCACCCTTGCATTGGATGGCGAACCTAAAGCGGGTAGCGCAGTGATGGGCAATATCACCATTACCAAAGATGGAAAGCCCTTCAATCAATTAGAGCCAGTGATGGGTGCGTTCGCGCATGTGGTGGGATTCACGGAAGATTATAATTCCGTCCTGCATATCCATCCGATGGGTAAAGAACCCACGAGCGACACCGAGCGCGGCGGACCCAAGCTGGAATTCCACATCGAACCAGAAAAAGCGGGTTTTGTGAAGTTATTCGCGCAGGTGAGAATCAGCGGAAAGGATGTATTCGCGCCATTTGGCGTGATGGTCAAATAACCTCTTGACCTTGGAGTATGCTCCAAGGTGTAGGATCGGTAGTATGAAAGGTAAAGAAACAAAATTACTGACGGTTGGACGATTAGCGGAGCGTACAGGAGTTAGCCCCGATACGCTCCGCTATTACGAAAAAATGGGGTTGATTAAAGCAGCCAGCCGTTCTCAGTCTGGCTACCGGATTTATGGAGAAGATGCCGAGCGCATCCTACAATTCATCAAGGGTGCAAAAACCCTCAACTTCACACTAGAAGAAATACGCCAACTGCTCACGTTGAATCGTTCTGACAAGGCAACTTGCGCGGAAGTGCTGAAACACACTACTGGCAAAATCATCGAAGCCGAGCAGAAGATTCGTGAGCTTAAAGAAGTTAAAAGAATACTGAGTGCCTTGGTCGAGCAATGCCCAGCTGATGACACCTCAGTAAGTTCTTGCCCCATTTTGGGGCATATCAACCGATAAACCAATCTATAGGAGGCTACCATGTTTAAGAGATTATTACCTGTCATCATGCTTGTTTTTGTTACCGCCTGCGCCAACACGCAAGGGGGTTCAATGTCTGGTATGGATATGAAGATGCCGTGTTGTGAAAAATGTGAGTGCTGCAAAGACGGAAAATGCGGTGAATGCTGCAAATCTGGTGAATGCAAATGCTGTAAGGACGGCATGTGTAAAATGTGCATGGGTAAAATGGAAGGCATGTCTTCCATGAAAGAGGGTGAACAATGCCAGATGTGCGCGAAAATGAAGCAGGGAAAATCTCCAAGCCCAGCCGTTAAGCAGTCAACACCCGCGACAGACCACACTGCACACCATTAAAATTGAAGGATAAAACGTATGGAAAAATTACGTCCCACATGCCCTTGGTGGAAAAGCCCGAAGGGTATTGCAATACTGATCGCGCTTGCTGCACTTGGTGTGTACTTGATTGTATGGCATCAGCAGCACTTGCTTGGAGCATTGCCATTTCTGTTTATTCTGCTTTGCCCGCTCATGCATTTTTTCATGCACGGTGGTCATAACCATAATGACCATTCTAAGGGAGGTGAGCAGACTAAGGATGATAAGAACGAACATAAAGGCGGTTGTCATTGATGAATCACCCACAGGAATCCCATCACGGTGGGCATTGCTCACACCATAAGCATCAACCTACCGAAGCAGCTGCAACTGCCGCATCTGAGAAAGCGGGCGTAATTTACACTTGCCCGATGCACCCTCAGGTGCGGCAAAAGCAGCCGGGCAACTGCCCGATCTGCGGTATGGCACTTGAACCTGAAACCGTGTCACTGGATGAAGGCCTAGACCCGGAACTGGTAGATATGACACGCCGATTTTGGGTGGCGGCGGTGTTGTCATTCCCGCTGGCATTGGTTGTAATGGGCGCGCACCTGATTCCCGGTTTATCTCATGAGTTTTTGGATTCCCAACTAGCGAAGTGGATTCAGATGCTCATGGCAACACCTGTGGTGCTATGGGCTGGCTGGCCGTTCTTTGAGCGTGCAGCGGAATCGGTAAGACATAAAAGCCTGAATATGTTTACGCTGATCGCGCTAGGGGTGGGCGTAGCGTATATTTATAGCGTGCTTATCACAGTATTTCCCGAAGCCGCAATGCGCTTCGCGGGCGGACAAATGCTTGATATCTATTTTGAAGCCGCATCGGTGATTACTGCACTGGTTTTGTTGGGCCAAGTGCTAGAACTCAAAGCCCGCAATCAAGCCCGCAATGCCATGCGTGCGTTACTTGACCTCGCGCCGAAAATGGCACGGATTATTCGCGCCGATGGGAAAGAAGAAGATGTGCATTTAAGCCAAGTGCATAAAGGAGATTTACTGCGCGTGCGTCCCGGTGAGAAAGTGCCGGTGGACGGTATGGTGGTGGAAGGCCACAGCAGCATCGATCAATCGATGGTCACGGGTGAATCCGTGCCGGTGGAAAAGAATACCGGTGACAAGGTGATAGGCGCGACGCTTAACGGAACAGGTGGTTTCACCATGCGTGCCGAGCGGGTTGGTAATGAAACCATGCTGGCGCAAATCGTAGATATGGTTGCTAAAGCCCAACGCAGTCGTGCGCCGATTCAGCGCATGGCTGATACTGTATCAGGCTATTTTGTGCCGGTAGTTATGTTGATTGCCATTGTAACGGCGATGATTTGGGGAGTATGGGGGCCGGAGCCGAAACTGGCTTACGCCATCGTTAATGCGGTAGCCGTGCTGATTATTGCTTGTCCGTGCGCCTTGGGATTGGCAACGCCCATGTCGATTATCGCGGGTACAGGCCGAGGCGCACATGCAGGTGTGTTGATTAAAAACGCCGAAGCCTTAGAGATCATGGAGAAAGTCGATACGCTGATTATCGACAAAACCGGCACACTGACCGAAGGCAAACCAAAGCTCATGGAAGTGGTGACGGTTTCCGGTTTCGATCAAAACGAAACGCTGCGGCTGGTTGCCAGTTTAGAAAGAGGCAGCGAACATCCGCTGGCTTCTGCTATTGTGAAGGGCGCGGAAGATCGCGGGATCGTGCTTGCCTCCGTGCAGGATTTTGCTTCTATCACCGGCAAAGGCGTTAAAGGCACGATTGATGGCCATAGCCTGGTGCTTGGCAATAAAACACTTCTGTCGTCGCTGGGGATTGATTCTGCACCCCTTAGTGCCAATGCCGAGCAACTACGCGCCAAAGGCCAAACCGCTATGTTCGCCGCCATTGATGGCAACGCGGCTGCCGTTATCAGCGTAGCCGATCCAATCAAGCCCACCACACCGGAAGCGTTGAAGCAGCTGAAAGCTGAAGGCTTGCGTATTGTTATGCTAACTGGCGACAGTAAGGCAACGGCTGAGGCAATCGCCAAACAGCTTGGCATTGATGAACTGGAAGCGGAAGTGCTGCCGGAACGCAAGAGCGAGGTAGTGCGACAGTTGCAGCAGCAAGGCCGCAAAGTGGCAATGGCAGGTGATGGGGTGAATGACGCGCCAGCACTGGCGCAGGCGCAAGTGGGCATTGCAATGGGAACCGGCACGGATGTTGCAATGGAAAGCGCAGGTGTGACGCTCGTAAAAGGTGACTTGATCGGCATTGTCCGCGCCCGCCGCTTAAGCCATGCGACCATGCGAAATATCCGCCAAAACCTGTTTTTCGCCTTTATCTATAATGCGCTAGGTGTTCCGGTGGCAGCGGGCATTCTCTATCCGTTCTTTGGCTTACTCCTAAGCCCTGTCATTGCAAGTGCTGCAATGGCCTTAAGCTCGGTATCGGTGATCGTGAATAGCCTACGACTTCGGAATATACAGCTTTAGAGCCGCTTCAGAATACCTTCCATCTGATCGATTTCGCGTTGTTGTGATTCGATGATGCCTTTGCATAGCGTTACAATTTCCGCATCCTTAATGTCAGCTTCTCGGCACATCAGGATTGCGCCGGAATGATGCGGAATCATCGCCCTTAGAAATTGCTTATCGCCCACCGCCGCTTGCGTGCGAATAGCACCGTACGAGGCCAGAGTGAGGAAAGCAAAACCGATGCAAAGAGCGACATTCAGTTTTTGATTCGGGTACATATGTCGCATCGAAATAAGCATGAATAACGTCACCGGCGCGGCCATCAGCACCGCCATATAAAACATGTTAGTGTTATTGTAGAAATACGAGCCGCGATTAATCATCGCAAACATCGCCACATACATGATGGCAATATGCACGAGCGTCATCACCGCCAAATGCTTATAAGGCGATTTCATGGAATGGTGTTGATGCTCATGGGAATGCTTCATTTCATCCCCTTAAGCATCTCCTGCATGTCGGAAATTTCGCTTTTTTGCTTATCGTGGATTTCCTGCGCTTTGGCTTTTACATCATCACGTTTTGCCTTTGCCATCGCGTCATCTGACATTTTCACTGCACCTCCGTGGTGCTTAATCATGGTTTGCAGGAAATGTTTATTAAAGTCGCTGCCGGATGCTTTTTCCAGCTTCGCTATATCCTGTTCCATTTTAGCTTTCGGCATCATGCCTGGAAGTTTCATATTAACGGCTTCGGAGGCATCCGAATTACGCATGGACTTTAGCTCGTCAATTTCCTTGGTTTGATCATCGATGCCTTTTTGGCCCATTTGTTTAATATCAGCGCTTTGTGCCTTATCTACCGCAAGCTCCATCATCTTAATGCCGTCGCGGTGATGCTCGCTCATCGTATCGAGAAATTGCACATCGTAAGGTGCTTTAGCGGCCTGAGTGGTTTTGGAAGCCCTGCTCGTGTCATTTGCGGCATAGACAGCGGGGGAAAGTGCGAGGGTTAAAGCCAGCGCGGATACGGTGAAAAGTTGTTTCATATTAACCCGCCTTCTTGTTTTTGGTTTTTGACATTTCACGGCAGCTTTCCGCACAGCGGCGGCAAATTTCTGCACAGCGCTTCATTTCCTCGCCACCGATGCGTTCACAAGATTCGGCGCATGCGTCACATACGTCGGCACATGCTTCGCAGGTTGAAGCGTGCAGTTGAGAGTCACGGGTCATGAAATCGGCAGCGGTTTGGCAAGCCTGAATACAATCGGCCATCAGCTTCACATGCTCTTTCTCAACATGCTTGCCGCCCATCTCTAGGCAATGGCTAAACAGCATTTCCTGGCATTCACTACGAAATTCCCAGCAAAGCTGGATACATTCGCGCATTCGTTCATTGATATGATGCATAAAATTCCTCCTGTATTAAGTGGCCAACCATACTGAAGATAAATAATAATGCCGTGCGGATTTACAAAATATTTGTAAAAAGTTGATAAACGGTGGCAGGCTACTTAACCCTCCGCGCATCTTCTTGTCGGTGCGATTATGTTCTGCACTCGGTGGTATTTGGCTTTTTACTTTTCTACTTATATGTCCATAAGTCTTGACATAATTAATATGTCCATTATTTTGGACATATGAACCTAGACACCGCACTCATCGCGTTTTCTGCAATTTCTCAAGAGACCCGTTTGCGGGTGCTTAAACTTTTGATCGAATACGGGCGTGATGGTGCGCCAGCTGGTGCGCTCAGTGACCAGCTGGAAATTCCACACAATTCGCTTTCGTTTCATCTGGCGCAGTTGAACTACGCAGGGCTGGTGACTTCCCGCAAGCAGGGGCGCTCGGTCATTTACGCGGCCAATAACGATACCATTCAGGAAATGATCGCGTATCTGAATGAAAACTGCTGCATCCGCGAAAGCACTGAGTGCGCCACCGATTGCAACCCGAAACCAAAAGAGAGAGGCAGAAAATGAAACGTCTTCATATCCATGTCGCTGTTGACGACTTGGAAAAATCCATCGGCTTTTATTGCACCCTGTTTGGCGCGAAGCCCATCAAGCAGAAAACTGATTATGCCAAATGGCTGCTCGATGACCCGCGTGTCAATTTTGCTATTTCATCACGTGGCGCAAAATCAGGCCTCGATCATTTGGGTATTCAGGTTGATACGCCCGAAGAACTGGAAGACTTGCGCGAAAATATGAAGCGCGCCGATCTCGGTGTGTTCGATGAAGGCGAAACCACCTGCTGCTACGCCAAATCCGATAAATCATGGCTTAAAGACCCCAGCGGCATCGCATGGGAAGCCTACCATACGATGAGCGATGTAGAATTCTTCAACGAAGCGCCCGCGAAAGAAGGCACAACATGTTGTGCGCCGAAGGTTGAAGCTAAGCCAATAGCCGCTTCCTGCGCTCCTAAATCGGGTTGCTGTTGATGCTAAAAATTCTCGTTCTCTGTACTGGCAACAGCTGCCGTAGCGTTATGGCCGAAGGGCTTCTGAATCATTATAGCCAAGATAAAGTCCTAGCCTTCAGCGCAGGGAGCTTTCCTACAGGCACAGTACACCCGATGAGCCTTGCTACGATCAAGCGCAACGGCATCAATGACCAAGGCTATCGCAGCAAGTCGTGGGATGAGTTTATAGACCAGCCCATCGACATCCTGATTACTGTTTGTGACAACGCCGCTGGCGAAGTCTGCCCGATATTCCCTAGCAAGCCCATCAAAACGCATTGGGGCACACCAGACCCCACACACTTCAAAGGCACACAGGCTGAGATTGAAGCAGAATTTGATCGCGTATTCACTATACTGGAAAAGCGCGTGAAGGCCTTTCTGCGCTTGCCCTTCGACAAAATGACTCAGGAAGAACTCCTGCAAAAACTGAATGAAATAGGCGCGTTATGAACAAATCACTCCGTAGAGCTATAATTTTTGTCGCCCTTGCCAACCTCGCATATTTCTTTGTTGAATTCGCAGTGGCATTGCACATTGGCTCAGTATCGCTATTTGCTGACAGCGTTGATTTTCTGGAAGATGCGTCTGTTAATTTTCTTATCCTGCTTGCGCTAGGCTGGTCACTCAAAGCGAGGGCGCGGCTGGGTATGGTACTAGCCTGTATGTTGATGTGGCCTGCACTCGCCACACTTTGGATGGTATGGCAGAAATTTACTACGCTTGCCCCGCCAGAGCCGACGCTGCTTTCCATCACAGGCACAGGGGCATTGCTGGTCAACCTCACTTGCGCCTATATGCTGGCTAAGCTCCGCCATGAAAGCGGAAGCCTTACCAAAGCCGCCTTTTATTCAGCACGCAATGATGCCTACGCCAATATTGGTATTATCGCCGCTGGACTCATTACAATATTCTGGCATTCGGCATGGCCAGATTTAGCTGTAGGTCTTGTCATTGCCGTAATGAATGCCGATGCGGCTAAAGAAGTTTGGGAAGCTGCACGCAAAGAGCATGTGGAGGCGCATTCATGACCAATTCTCCCCTTGGCTTCTTTGAACGCTACCTTTCCATATGGGTGGCACTCTGTATTGCCGCTGGTGTTGGGCTTGGCCATTTAATCCCTTCAGTGTTTCAAGCCGTAGCGCACATAGAATATGCTAGCGTTAATCTAGTGGTGGCGGTTCTGATTTGGGTAATGATTTATCCGATGATGGTGAATGTGGATTTCTCTACCATCGGTGAGGTGCGCAAAAGCCCGAAAGGGCTACTGATTACCTTCTTCATCAACTGGTTTGTCAAACCCTTCAGTATGGCAGCACTCGGTGTGTTGTTCCTCCAATATGTCTTTGCGCCATTCATCCCGGCGGAAGATGCCAAGCAATATATCGCAGGACTCATCCTGCTCGGCACGGCTCCATGCACTGCAATGGTGTTTGTGTGGAGTCGCCTAGTAAACGGAAACGCCAACTACACGCTGGTGCAGGTGTCGCTGAATGACCTTGTGATGATATTCGCCTATGCGCCCGTTGCCGCGTTATTGCTGGGCATTTCTGACATTGCTGTGCCGTGGGAAACGTTGCTGCTTTCCGTGGCGCTTTATGTCATCATCCCGATTGTGGCAGGATACATCACCCGCAGACGCCTGCTTGCAGAAGATGAAGCGCATCTTACCTCCTTCCTCGATCACCTGAAGCCCTATTCCGTCATCGGGCTGCTTGCCACCGTCGTATTGCTGTTTGGTTTTCAAGCCGAAACGCTGCTGCAAAAGCCACTGGTCATCGGCATGATCGCCGTGCCTATCCTCCTGCAAAGCGTGCTAATGTTCGCGCTGACTTATATATGGATGTGCAAAAGCCGTATCCCGCATAATGTAGCCGCACCCGCCGCGCTCATCGGCGGCTCCAACTTTTTTGAGCTGGCCGTGGCGGTAGCCATCAGCCTGTTCGGTCTGCACTCCGGCGCGGCACGAGCCACTGTGGTTGGTGTATTGGTGGAAGTGCCTGCAATGCTCTGGCTCGTAGCCATCGCCAACCGCACTCAACATCGTTTTAATGCTTAAATAGCGTGTCGCTGACATCGGGGTTTGGGATGAAGTCCAGAAGAGCCGTACTTATATTCCCTGATAACACGGAGAAAATTCCCTGTTATTAAATGTCGAAAAATGACTCATTTTCTAGGTTCACGGCCGCTTTCATGCGCTTACTATTGGTTTGGACTGGCCTTAAGCTGCCAAATTCCCTGTATTTTCCCTAGGTATCAGGGAATTTGACACGGAGACTGGTTCGCTACAGACTGCCACCACCACCAATCTCCAAAGTTAGATTCCCCTCTCTCCAGCCGCATTCTGCGGGCTTCAGTGGGTTCTCTCGACCGATAGACGCTTATGATGTTTCAACGATGATTGAAACATGCATCAGGATTACTTGGCGCCGATGCCTTTTTGAGTGCCCAAGCCCTTAGCTTTTGCGGCATCCAAGCCTTTATTTTGCTGTGGTGTGAAACCAACGGCTTTGCCTTTATGCATCACTTCTTCGCCAGGCTTCATTTTTTGCATAATCTTACCATCGGGACCGCCGCCGCCAGAAGACGAGTCATCGCCACCTGAAGAGGAACCGCCGCCACCCGTTTCGGTGTCAAAGCCGCCACCTGAAGAACTGCCACTAGAAGAAGAACCGCCATAATCACCGCCGGAGGAAGAAGAGGAAGAGCCGCCACCGCTGGTTTCGGTATCAAAGCCCCCACCCGAAGAGCTGCCGCTTGAAGACGAGCCGCCATAATTTCCACCCGAAGAACTGCTACTGCCCGTATCGCCGTGTGGATTACCGCCGCCGACACCGCCGACGCCTGCGCTCACCGCATCACCCTTTTTCATGCCGCCCTGTATCTTGATGTTCTTATCCAGGCCACTGCCTACGTTGGTACCGCGCACTGCGTTTGCGCCGGACTTGTTAACGGCTGGGGCGTTGATTTGCGCAAAGGCCGTACTAGCCATAACTAGTGCGATGCAGGAAGATGTCAGCAGAAGCTTTTTCATGGGTTACCTCATTAGCGGTTTGTGATGGGAAAACTATAACTGCGCCGATAAAACTGTCAAAACAATTCCCTTATATATCCCTATCGCCCAAGAGTGGTTGCAAAAACCATTCTTTTCTCCTAATGCGTTCAGGAAGCCCGCTGAGAGGGCATTATCGTGGAGAAATGGTGCGAGCTTCGGTCGTTGCAGGTGTGTTTTTTTATGGTGCTGCAGCGTATGCTGCTGACGTTGCGTCATTGCCTAATAACGCCCCCCTCATGCCAGATGCACCCCTTGCCATCGACATCCACACACACGTTTCCGATGAGCGCCTAAATAATCTGTTCATTGAGTTGAACGGAGCGGATATCACTCCCGAAGTATCGCTTGATGGTAGGCGTGTTAGCTATCGCCCCGAAAGTCGCTTACCCATTGGCGATCACATCGTGCGTATTTTTGAACATGTTGGTGACGAACACTATAACGAAGTACAACGGTTTGTCGTGCGCGTGCGTGGCAACGGCGCTAAAGACGCACAAGTCTGGGGAACAGCGAGCGCGCAATATAATTACTTGCTGCATGACGATCTTGAACCAAAATATACGGGCATCACAGGCGTAGACCCACATAGCGGTTCGGGATACCTAGAAAGCAATGCCGTTGCTGGTGGCCAGAATTGGGATGCAAGCATGCGTCTCACCGGAAATTATGATACCAATGAGCAGTTGAACCTCGACAAAGAGCGTGGGCAGCTTGGCGAGTACTTACTCACCGGGCGTACGTTCACTGAGGATATGACGGCGACCTTGCGTTTGGGTAACCACAATACAGGTATCTCCAATCTACTCATCGATCAATTCAACCGGCGCGGCGGTTCGTTACAGATTGATGCGCTTAAGTCTCTCAAACTTACGGCATTCTCGCAAGACCCAGCTTATGCTATCGGCGACAATAATCTCACAGGCGTGCAAGATGGCAACCAACGCGTCAGCGGATTTCATGCACAGTATTATCCGCTGGGTGAAGAAACACATTTCTTTGTCGAATCTGCTTATACCTATGGTCAGGGTCGTGAATATGGCGGGTATGGTGATGCGCTGTTTGATGCCACCCAGAGCAAAGGCCGTGGCTGGATGGTAGGTAGTGAGTGGCAAGGCCTAAAAGACCAATTAAATCTACGCGGTGAATTCGCCAACACCGATTTTGATTATGATGGGGAAGCAAACGACCTTAGTGCTATTAACGACGATGCCGTGCGCGGACGCAGCATCATTGCGCTGATTGGCGACCTTGACCCGCGCACGTTTGATGCCATGGGCTGGTCGCTTACGCTTGATCGTCAAAAAGTTGGTAGTTTCTTCCACTCTATGGCCAATAGTAATTACGCTGCCGATCAAGATCGCTATGGCGTCACCAGCAATTTTTTCCATGAGAGTTTGTCCATCACGGGCGACCTCTCAACATCCGACAATAACGTCAACAGTATCAGCACCATTCCCACAGATCGCTCCAATAGCGCATCCGTCCAGCTAAGCGTATCACCAGAGTATTTCGGTAGCGCATGGGAAAAGAACGATTGGTTCACCTACAGTAGCTTCAATGCGGGTGCCTATAGTACACAACAAGACCGCAAGCAGACACCCGCAACATTTAATGGTCTGGATATGCAGCAGCATATTTCTGGTGGCAATGCGGGTTGGAGCACGGCGTTTGGTGAAGAACTGACGCTGAACCTATCGCACAGCTACAGCAAATTCACCGACGATGTGACTACAGATAACGACCAAGATTCAGGGCTTTCCGAGTTAGCCATTACCTACACGCCGAATGAACGTTTCAGCATGACGCCTTCCTTGCAACATGAGCGCCAGCATTTCAAAACGTTGGGCGACCGCAGCAATTATTTTGCGGCGGTGGATATGAACTATATACTCATTCCAGATACATTGACGAACCATAGTTATGGCTCGGTGCAGCTAAACGATTCAGGTGATGAAGACAGACAATATAATGCCTCGACGGAGCTTTATTGGAACATTCGACAGGCAGATAAAAACCATATCGGCTATGGTATAAGCTGGAGCGCTAATTATCAGCGCGTCGAAGAGAGCGCGAATACCTTCCGCTTTGATGCAGGCGAGCAATTCACGACGTACGTTTCCTTTAAAATCAACGCCCCTTACGGATGGTAGCTATGCGCATTCTTATAGTTGTGATTGCCTGCATGATGAGCCTCACCACAGCGCATGCCGATGTTTTGTCTGCTGATGCGGTACCCGAACGCAAAGAAGTACCTTTCACGCGTATGACTAACATAACCGTTGGCTGGCGGATAGATATTACACCCCCCGCAGGTGCAGTCACCATCACCTCAGCGCCAGGTGAGTTTCGTATCGGTGGTGTCACGGTTGCGACCACGCGCACGTTGTCGCGAACATTTGTCAATAATCCGGCTGGCGGAGTACTCCCGCTTATTATGGAAACGGTGGCTGTACCGCGTAGCGTCATTACCCGTGCACAGCAGCAAGATGCCGCGTTCAGCTACATGCGTGAATTCACGGACGATAACGTTGTCTTCCAACAAGGAGAGATTGACTTACATATTACTGGTAATGCTGCAGGTGCGGTAGCGCTTTCCAGCCAATCACTTACCTTTAGTGACGGCAGTTCCTATCAGTCGGTAGCACAAGGCGCGCCGTTGCGCGCGGTAGCGAATCTGTTTGTGAACGGTACAGGCATCCTGCGAGCCGTGTGGGAAATATCCGCCGATACTGGCACAAGCCAAAATACATTATGGCGTCCCTTACGTAATGTGACACGGCAAGTGGCAGGTACGCCTAATATTCAACTGACCAGCCCTGACTTGCCGACAGATATTCTCGGACGCATCCGCATACGATTGCGCATGGTAGACCCAGCTTCTGATATCAATACCACGATTCCATTCATCGATTACTTCGTGGTTGAATCTGTTGAGCGCACGACGCCTACTACCTTTAAACCCAAAGTCCGCGCTAAAGAGGGCGGCGGTATCCGTCATAATCACGAGTAGATTTACCGACCCAAAGCTTGCTGAGTGCAGCCACTTCTTGGTATCTGCACGGCTATTTTTGTAGTAATTCTGCTAGTTCTCCCTTAATTGTGTGGGCATCAGTGCCAATACTGAGCGTACTGTTGCGACTAGTCATATCACACCACCAAATTCCCTTTATAGGTTTGTTATTTGAAACA
The DNA here is from genome assembly GCA_017302575.1 of Alphaproteobacteria bacterium. Taxonomy (NCBI): domain Bacteria; kingdom Pseudomonadati; phylum Pseudomonadota; class Alphaproteobacteria; species Alphaproteobacteria bacterium. Next base: position 135,474 of record JAFLDD010000001.1, read on the forward strand.
TTTTGAAACATTCCATTTTGTTTCTTAATAGTTTTTTAACAAAATTTATGGTACATTTTATCTAATTTGGATGGCTTGGTGGGGGTTCTGCTCTGGCAAGCTTCTTGCATAGACCACGTAGACTAGACTACTTCAAAAACAACCTTACAAAAGGACACATCTATGACCAACACCATCTTCGGTACCGATAACAACGATAACCAGCGCGGCACAAAAGTGAATGACATTATTTTTGGTGGCGCGGGGAATGATACGATGCACGGTAATGATGGTGATGATGTGCTCGATGCTGCGGACGGGGATGATAGTGTTCGCGGTGGTAATGGAAATGACACGATTTATGCAGCCGCAGGACATGATGTGATTCATGGTGGTCATGGCAATGATTTAATTTTTGGTGGCGCGGGCAACGACACGATTCATGGCGGAAGCGGCGATGATGTAATTGATGGCGGCGAGGGCAATGACCGCATTCACGCAGGCGACGGTAATGACACGGTTTATGCAGCCGATGGTGATGATTGGGTGAGTGCTGGAAATGGTGATGACCTGATTTACACCGAGCTGGGCAACGACACGCTGCATGGTGGTGCGGGCAATGACACGCTCGATGCGGGTGAAGGAAATGACAGCCTGAATGGCGGTGACGGTAATGATCTAATTTTATCCGACGAGGGTGATGATTGGGCGCATGGCGGTAAGGGCGATGACCTTATGTATGGTGGCATCGGTAACGATACGCTGCATGGCGGCCAAGGCAATGATGTCATTGATGGTGGCGCGGGTAACGACAGTATTCATGGCGGTGAGGGGGCCGACACGATCTACGCAGCTGAAGGCGATGATATTGTTCATGGCGGCAATGATGATGACCTCGTTTATGGCGGCGCGGGCAATGATACGATTCATGCCTATCGCGGCAATGACGTGATTGACGGCGGTGATGGCAACGACAGCGTGCGTGCTGGCGAAGGGAATGATACTGTCTATGCGGGCGGTGACAATGATACCGTCTGGGGTGCCCAAGGTAATGACGTGCTCGATGGCGGTTTCGGTAACGACAGCCTGATGGGCGAAGATGGCAATGACAGTATCTTCGGCGGTGAGGGTAATGACTGGATTGTCGGCGGTAAAGGAAATGACGCGCTGGCAGGTGGTGAGGGGGCGGATACGTTCTACTTCTCTGGCAAGAGCTTTGGTGCGGATACTATCACCGATTTCAGTGGTAGCTGGGGGCAGGGTGATGTGATTCACCTTAGCGGTGCTGGTTTCTCAAGCTTCACCTCGGCATTTGCATCACGCATCAGTTATGACACGCTCAATTCTACAGCTTTGATTACGATTGCTACGGGCCATACCATCACACTAGCGGGCGTGACACAGACGCTCACGAGTAGTGATTTCAATTTCGGCTAGTTCTTGGCTGTGAGTAGGCTGTAATCGGGCTGATTTGGTATTTAATCAGCGTATTTTATGGTTTATGTAAACCAAATATAAACCAATCTATGTTATCCTGTTTTGCAGATAGGTTGAGTATTATGGCTGATATGTCGCATTTTATTGTGCCTGCATGGTATAGCGAAGCAAAGAGCTTGGGTGAAAACGAGACTCAGCTTAAGGCGCGCATCCGAACATTCTGTGAAGAGGCGGATAAGCGCCGTGTCAATAAGGTGCATGCGCCAACGGTGATTAGCGATAGTGTCATCGATTTAACATTCCAGATGTATGAACAAGCGCTGACTATGGGCACGGAAGTATGAGCGAAACGCCCTCTAAAATACTTCAAGAACATTTTAAGCCTATTCAATGTTCGAGTTTGCTAGAGCATTGGAGGAAGCGTGCGGCAGGCCTTATGGACCGTGATGGTACGGATCCTGATTTTGAGAATGGTGGGCATGATGTTAAGGGTGACCCACTATTACAGCAAGCGATACGAGAAATACGCGATGGTTATTTTGTGCTATATAAGCACAAAGCAGAACTCGTCAAAGAACAAGCAAAACTCGCCAAACAAAAGAAACTGAACCCTAATAATGCTGAGTTGGACATTTCACTGGCTGACTTAGATGTTTCACTGGGTGATGCAGATTACGACCTCATACTTTGGAATAACAAGTGCTATGAGAGATTAATATCCCCAAATTATGGTTGTGATATAGGCCAGCAGGTTGACCCAAAAGATGGGCTGGCCAAAAAAGATGCTTTCAGAATTGTAGGAACGATTATCGGCCGCTCATTAGATGCATTTGAGAATGCGTGCGGGAGAGAAGGATGGCGCCGTGTACAGGTGCCGCATCTTCCTGTCAATAAGACTCCTCAAGCCATTCAAAAAACGCGTAGTGAAGAAGCACCGGATTGGGTAGAGCGCCTAGGTGACCACACGCGTGAGTCTGGTGGACCTGTTGTCTGATTCTTCCCCTTGCCCTTGCTCTATAAAGACACTACATAGTCTTGGCCTAATAACTGACTAGGTCATTGAGTTCGGGGGTTGCGCGTGGATAGCTTTACGGAATGGTTGCACCATATCGCGGATTTGCTGGTGCAATTTGTGCATCATCTAGGATATTTTGGCATTTTTATCATGACTTTTGTCGAATCGACCTTTGTGCCGATTCCTGCCGAAGTCACCATGATACCCGCAGGCTACCTAGTGCAACAGGGTGAGATGAATTTTTGGATCGTTCTCGCATCGAGCATTATTGGAACAGTGGGTGGCGCATACTTCAATTACTGGCTCGCTAAGCGTTATGGACGTGATTTGTTCATTCGCTACGGCAAATACTTGATGATGACGCCAGAAAAGCTGGAGAAGCTTGAGCGTTTCTTTGCTAAGCATGGCGTGATTTCAACATTCACTGGTCGTTTGCTGCCTGGTATTCGCCACTATATTTCGTTCCCTGCGGGTCTGGCCAAAATGGATGTAAAAAAATTCGTGGCATACACCGCGCTTGGTGGTGCAATCTGGATGACGGTGTTGCTGCTGTTGGGCTATTATATTGGCGAGAATAAAGAGCTCATGACGCATTACCTGCCGCGTATCAAAATCATCATGATTTCTATCTTGGTACTTGGTGCAGCCATTTATATTTGGCGTCACAATAAATCAGAACAATCTAACTAAGCACTGCCGATGCTATGTGGTACGTAGCTAGTGCTGCGACATAGGCAAGCGCTGTAAGGTAGAAGAAGCTAATCCACATGGTTTTACGGCTGGTCTCGCGCTTGATAACGGCAAGCGTGGCAATGCATTGTGGTGCAAAGATATACCATGCCAAAAATGACAGAGCCGTAGGCAACGACCATGCATTACGCAACGTCTCGGCCAGTGAAGATTCAAGATTTGCATCGCTAATCGCATAGACGGCACCCAGCACAGCAACCGCTACTTCACGTGCAGCCATGCCTGGAATCAGCGCGATGACCATTTGCCAGTTAAAGCCAATCGGCGCGAAGAGTGGTGCTAGGAACTGGCCAATGATACCCGCATAGGATTTTTCGATAGGCTGCTCTGGGAAGGTGGAGAGAATCCAGATGATGACCATGATGATGAAAATGGTTGTACCCGCGCGGCGCAAGAAGATCTTAGTACGCTCTAGTAAGCCGAAGACGATGTTGCGCCATGTGGGGATTTTATAGCTGGGTAGCTCCATCACGAAGCTATCCATCACGTTTTGGAACGTGAGGCGTTTTAGGATGTAGGCGACAATCAGGCCTGAGATGAGGCCTGCTGCGTATAAGCCGAACATGACAAGACCTTGTAGGTTGAACCAGCCCACAGCGCGGTCTGGAATGAATGCGGCGATGATGAGCGTGTAAACGGGAATGCGCGCTGAGCAGGTCATGAGAGGCGCGATGAGAATGGTCAGTAAGCGGTCGTGCTCTGCTTTAATGGTGCGGGTAGCCATGATGCCAGGGATGGCGCACGCGAAAGAGGAGAGCAGGGGAATGAAGGCGCGACCATGTAGACCTACGCCACCCATCATGCGGTCAAGCAGGAAGGCGGCGCGCGCCATGTAGCCTGAATCTTCGAGTATGAGGATGAAAAAGAACAACACTAGAATTTGCGGTAAGAAGATAACTACGCTGCCGATGCCGGCGATGATACCATCAGCCAATAAGCTTTTGAGGTAACCGTCAGGAAGCGTTGCGTTTACCCACTCTGCAACCCACATCACGCCTGCGTCGATTTGGTCCATTGGCCAAGCAGACCAGCTAAAGACCGCCTGGAAAACGAGGAACATGAGACCAACCAGAATGGCAAGGCCAGCAACGGGGTGAAGCAAGAGGCGGTCAATTGCAAAGCTGGTGACAGCCGGAAGCCCATAGGCAACGCCTGCTTGGTCGAGATGTACTAGGGTTTGACGGTGCAGGTCGCGCATTTCGTTATTGGTTGGAATGGTTGCGCAGACGGTTTCGGGTTTTTTGTGGCCGCTTGCGAGCGTTGTATCTATAGCTTCTAGTAAGCCTTCGATTTGCCCACGACGCACGGCAACCGTTGGTACAACGGTGATGCCAAGGGTCTTGGAAAGTGCTGCGCAATCAATCTTAAAGCCGCGACGCTCAGCAATATCCACCATGTTTACGGCAAGAATCATCGGGATGCCGAGCGATTTCAGTTCGAGCGCAAAACGCAAATGGAGTTTCAGATTGGTTGCGTCAGCAACGCAGATGATGAGGTCGGCAATGCCAACGGAAGGTAGGCGGCCTAAAATCACATCGCGTGCGACTACTTCGTCGGGGCTGTGCGCGCGAAGGGAATAGGTGCCTGGCAAATCGATGATGCGAACAGGGTTGCCGTTGGCTGTATGGGTCGTGCCCTCTTTATACTCTACGGTGACGCCTGGATAGTTGGCGACTTTTTGGCGGCTGCCAGTCAAGCGATTGAATAGCGCCGACTTACCCGCATTAGGGCAGCCTGCAAGAATGATAGTGGGGTAGGATTTTTCGATCATAAGATTTCAACTGTGACGGTTGCTGCTTCGCTGCGACGCATAGCCACAACATGACCTTCAACCAAAACAGCGATAGGGTCGCGCCCGAAGGGGCCTTCATGCAGCAATGTGACTTCAAGCCCCTCGCAAAGTCCCATCTCGATGATTTTTTGTTTCATCGATTCATCGCTGGCAATGGCGGTGATGCGGGCGCGGATAGACTTCTTAAGTTGTGTTAGTGGTATGGACATGCCCGTTCGCTACTGCAAATCATTCGCATGTGCAAGCCTAAACTGCTGCTAATTCTCCAGTTATTTGGTCAACTTCTATGACCCGTCCGTCGGGAAACCGTACGGCAGCAGAAGGGCATATTTCAGGGGTTTCTGGGGCAAAGGGTGCAGCTTCTAGCTGTGGGTCAAACCACGTAAAGCTATCGCCTTGAGCAGGTGGCGGAGGGCTTTCAGCCAGTTCGTGGATGGTATTGCTGGACTGGTCAATAATAGTAATTTTCATGCAATTTATCTTAAACGACAGCCACGAAAAAATCTGCATTGCGGTGCGAAAAGTGCCTAAAAAACCTCACGATTGTCATAAGGCTGTCACATTGGTGTGGCAGTGTGGAAAGTGATAGGAAAGGATTTTGAATGACCGAAAGCTCGGCCATCAACAGCGACGTATCACGCGAAGAAGACAAGGCGCGTGAGGAAGAGGCGTTGAATAAGAAAGAAAAAAAGCAACGTGAGCTTTTAAATGATGCTCTTGTTGTCGAGTATGCGCGCATCAAAAATGAAACCGATGAATGGCGAAAAGCGGCCATCAATTTCCTACCTGGTTTTATAATCAATCATTCTAGTAACGCACTCGGCGCACTTCACATGGCTGCTGAAGTGCTGATGCTGAAATCAGCGAATATTAAATACATGACGACTGCAGCGAATGAGCGGCAGTGGTATCATTATTTGACTGAACCGCCGAAGAGCGTGTTCAAGGCGATTATTAGCGAGTCTGGCTTTAAGCGCACGGAGCCAACAATTGTTAAAGAAGTTACCTCATTCTTTGATGTCGAAAAATCTTCTGCCAAAGATTGGGAAGCCGCAAAGAAAGCGGTGCTAGGAAAAGTCGGTAAGGATGGAAAGCCTCTTGAGCCGCGACTGATTAATCGTTGGCAAACGCGCGCAACAGGTTTGGGTATTGTGGGCTGGGGATTAAGCATGATCCTGCCCGAGAATAGAGAGAATCCAGAAGAAATTGAACGCATGACACGTATGGCCAAGGAGAACCCACTTGGCTATGTCGGCACGCGCATGTGGCAAGCAGTCGATTTTACGCATTGGAGCGATAACAAGGCTCAGCTCACGGGTGGTTCAGTATTGATTGGTGGTATCTGCTCTACGCTCGCCGCATGGCGCGGGATTAAATCGGGCGGCGGCATGCAGAAATACTACATGAACAGCGCTTATGCGTTCCAAGGGTCCCTTACTATTATGGCGGGTGCTGCTGCGCTGCTTGGTGTTACTAAGGAAGATTCGTACCGCAATTTTGGTACGATTATGATGGGTAAGATTCCATTGCTGCCTGCGAATATTGCCAAGCGTTTTACGATTAAAAGCACTGGCATGATGGATGAAAACCGTTGGTATTATGTCGGCGCGCATGCGCTGTTCCAAACGCAGAATACGGCAGGCTTCTTAATCGGAGGCGCACAAAAAGCTGAAGACGGCACGATCATGGATCAGAAGGCCATTAAATTAGAAGCTAAGCATAAAATGGCGGCAGAGAAAGTGAAGCGTTCTGCAGAGGCGGAAGACGTTACACCCGACACTAAAGTAGTTGGTGCGCGCGCAAGCCAACGCGTGGTGGGAACGGAGGCGCAGAAATTATCGCTATGACCACTGTAACGCAACATCCCGATCATAATAGACGAGACGACGATGATCCAGTGATTCGCGAGTGGCTAAAAATTAAGCATGAATTGACGGACTACCGTCAGAGCACGTTACAGTTTCTTCACCCATTGGTCGTGAATAATACAGCCAGTATCGTTGCTGGTATGGAAGTCGCTGCTGAGTTGGCGATGTTTAAATCAAACGGAAAAATTCTGGTGCCTGCTGATAAGAAGGGCAACCTGATTAACTATGTTATCGAGCCAGCCAAAAGCGTTATGAGCGTGGTGTTTGGCGACGCTAAGTTCACTACAAATCCAGGTGAGAAGTGGTACCAAGCATTACGGCCTGATAAGCTTTGGGACCGCCTCACTGATCTTGAGGCAGCAGCAAAACGCGAATTGCCGAACGCGCTTAAAAACCTTGACCCCAAAACAGGTGCGCCAAAATTTGTGAATCGTTGGCAGGCGCGGGCGACTGCATCTAGCATTATACCGTTTGCACTTGTCTCTATTCTGCCAAACCCTACTGACGAAGAAAAGGATGTTGAAGCCATGACGGAGATGGCTGTCAGAAATCCCGTCGGTTATGTAGGAACGCGGTTTGTGCAGGCTATTAATCCCTTTGGGTGGGGAGATCACAAGCGCCAACTTGCGGGTCTTGCAAAAATCGCTGCTGGTGCATTTACTGTTATTGCTGGTTTCCGTAACCCGCGTGTGAATGGCTTTGGTGCTAACCCAGCCCACGCGATTGGTGGTACGATTACGGCACTCGCTGGCGCGCAACTGATGTTGGCGGTGGATAATCAATCGGGCTGGTCGCAGTATGGTTCAACGCTATGGGCGCGCATGTTCGTGCTGCCAAACAGCATCATGAATCGCTATACGAATGGTGATCCGAATGCGAATTGGTATTCGTTGGCACATGCAACTTTCCAGACGAGTAATACGGTTGCATTTTTGGCGGGTGGTGCTGAAAAGAAGGACGATGGTACTATTGTTGACCATGCTGAAACTAAAAAGGAAGCCAAACAAAAAGCGCTCGAAGAAAAACGTAGAAAAAAGGAAGAGCGTGAAGGCAAGCATACTGAAGACTCGCCTGCGCACTCTGTAAGTGAGACTAAGCATGTATCACGTGTTTCTGAAGAAAAATCAGTGCAGAGGCACTCTGTATGATTCAGAAACCGAACAACAGCCAAGAGTCTTCCGAGCGCGTATCGCAAGAGCCTGTTCAGTGGATGGGCATCAACTTACCCAAACCGTTTTCGGATGATATTCGCCGCGCACAACACGAATGGAATGAAACGCGTGATGGGGTGATTCGCGCGCTGCCTAGCGGGATTGTCAATAACTCGACTAATATTTTCGCATTAGGCCACGTCGCCAGTGAGCTGATGATGTTCAAGGGCAATAATACGACGTTTGTGCCTGAACATCACCGTGGCACATGGTGGCGCTATATTACTGAGCCGCCTGTTAGCATTGTAAAATCGGTGTTTGGGTCGTCGGGAACCACCGCTACGTTCCGTGATTTGGTGCGTCCGTCTTTCTATGTGGATTCTGCCCGCAATCTATTGGATTGGAACCGCGCGAGCGATATGGATAGGCTCAAGGGCCCACTGATCAATCGCTGGTCTTCGCGTTCCACATTCTTTGGTTTTAGTTCTGTATTGCTCTCTGGACTGGTGCCTGAGTCCAAGGAGAATCCTCAGGATGTTCAGCGTATGGCGCAAATGGCGCAAGCGAATCCTCTGGGGTATTTGGGTGAACGCGTTGGCAATGCGTTCCGCTTTCCAGTAGAGGCGGTCGGCTCGATCGTATCGAAGGAAAGCCGTGAGCAAGCTGGCGGCCATAAGCGCGAGTTCGCCGGTCTTGGCTTGACGATTAGTGGTGTATTCTCATTCCTCTCGGGCTTCCGTAACGTGAAGGCGATTGATACATCGATTAGCAAGAGTATTCCTAGCAATCAGAAGTATTTCTTTAATCGTGGCCACGCCTATGGTGGTATCATTACTGCCTTGGCGGGCGCTAATTTGCTGCTTGCGGGAGATGACGATCAGGGTTGGTCGCGGTATGGTTCTATCATGCTAGCTCGTACGGTTACCTTACCTTGGGCCGTTTACAGCAAGTACGCGAATTATGATGTGAAGGCTAACTGGTATACGGGCGGTCAAACAGGCTTTGTGATTTCCAATACCTTCTCTGCGTTAGTGGGAAGTGCCAACAAAAGCAAAGATGGTACGGTAGAAAATCACGCTTCGATTCGTGAGAAAATCGCCAACGGTGATACTAAAACAAGTGATAAACCAAATAGCAAGGTGATGACAGGAAAAGAGATTGATGTTTCTGTCGTTGCGCCGCATCAGGAATTACGAGCACTATAAAAAAAGGGCGCCAAGCGGCGCCCTTTCATTCCTGATTCTCACAAAGATTAATTCTCTGCTTTGAATTCAATCTCTACACGGCGTTCTTTGAACATGCAGGCGATCTTAGCATCACGCGTGCCTGTGTCGCAGCCAGCTTCTGGTGCTGACTTGCCGAGGCCTTTTACTTCAGCCAGTGTACTGCTGAGGCGTGATTTGCCATCGAGGTAGGCTTTGACGGCTGCAGCGCGACGATTGGCAAGATCGAGGTTGTAGTCGTCTTTGCCGAACTGATCGGTGAAGCCATGTACGCTTACATCGGCGATTGCTTTGGAAGCATTGATGATAGCACTCAAGTCATCCAACTTCGTTGCTGCTTCCATCGTTATCTTGTCGCTATCGAAATCGAAATAGATGGTGCGCTGCTCCAAGGTGACAACAGGTAATGCTGGTGCTGGTGCGGGCGCTGGTGCCGCAACAGGAGCAGGTTTAGGCTCTGGTGGTGGAACGTATGGTGCGCAAGGGTCGCCTGCGTTCATCCATTTGGTGCGAACGCATTCGCCGTTTGTATCACCGACAAAAGATTTGGTTTTGGTAAATGCTGCATCTTGATCGATAGCGAATGCCGCAGAAGCAGAAAACAGCATGATCGTGCTGGTAGCGAGAAGAAAGTGGCGCATAGAGCCTCCTATTGTTTTTGTGAATTAACCGAGAAGCCGACACCATAGAGCAAATGTCAAAAGAGGCAAGGCGCTACTTTGTACTCTTGCTGCTTTAAGAATAAGTAATCAGGGCTAAGCTGCAGCCTTAAGGCGTTGTTTGACTACCGATTTTTCAATCGATTCAATCATCATGCCGGCGATATCCATTCCGCTTACGGATTCGATGCCTTCTAGCCCTGGTGAAGAATTAATCTCTAGCACTTTGGGGCCTGAAGCGGAGCGTATGATATCAACACCTGCGACTTTTAAGCCCATGATTTTAGCAGATTGGATGGCTATCTTGCGTTCTTCGGCGGTAATCTTGATGTCAACTGCAGAGCCACCAAGATGGATGTTCGCACGGAATTCACCTTTAGGTGCAATACGCTGCATGCTTGCGACGACTTTATCGTCAATCACGAAGCAGCGAATGTCTTTTCCGTCGGCCTCGCGCACGAATTCCTGCACAAGAATATCAGCCTTCACCGATTTGAATGCGTTGATGAGTGATTCAGCAGCTTTACTGGTCTCTGCCAATACGACACCAACACCTTGCGTACCTTGTAGTAGCTTCACTACGAGCGGCGCGCCGCCGACCATTTTAATGAGTTCTTCTGTCTCCTGTGGTGAATGCGCGAACGAAGTCACTGGCATCGGCACGCCTTTGCTGGCGAGCATCTGCAACGAGCGGAGTTTATCACGCGAGCGACCAATGCCGATGGAGCCGTTTTGGCAAAAAGCGCCTGTCATCTCAAATTGGCGCAATACGGAGCAGCCATAAAAAGTAATGGCGGGTCGGATGCGGGGAATCACTGCATCGAACGGCGCGAGGATTTCACCGCCGCGATAGTGGATCTCTGGTTCTTCGGAACTGATGTTGATGTAGCAGTGTTGAATGTTCACGAAGCTCATAGTGTGGCCGCGCTCGCGTCCGGCTTCCATGATGCGTTGGTTGGAATAGAGATCTGGATTGGAAGCCAGTACAGCAATGCGTAGGCCTTCTTCGCTACCTGAAGATTTGCCGCGATAAAATTCTTTAGCTTCGATTTCTGATAGCATGCCTTGCAGGAAGGATTTCTCGGGGTCGATCAGCATGCGGCCTTGCATGGCTTCACGCCCTAGCAACATGCGATAACCCATTGAGTCGCGGTTGGTGAGAGTGAGCTGAATGGTCTGCACTACTTCACCGAGTTTAAGAGTTGCTTCGATAACGGGGCGACGCTCCGTATGGCCACTGGAAGATTTCACATCGCGTTCTTCGACAAGTTTCGCACGGCAATGCACGATGGTGCGGCGGTCTTTTTGCAGTGGGTTAATGTCGAATCTCACCCAATCTTCGCCACGTGATTTGTAGATATGAATATTCTCAGCGTGAAGTGCAGAGGTGCGTGCGCCTGAGTCGATACGTGCCTTAATAGCTGGAAGGTGCATTTCAGGTAGGGCGCACCATTCTTCTTTTCCGATGACGGATTTTTGTGTGATCAGCATGTGTTACCTCGCTCAGGGAGCCACGGCTATAGCAGGTTTTAGGCAAAAGAAAAGGGCGGCCAGTAATTAAAATGGGCCGCCCTTATGGTCTTTATTAAGTATTGTCTATTGGAAGAACAAGAAGCTGGTTGCTGCTAATTGTGCTTTGGTGATGCCCACCAAGGTGATGGTAGTATTTGCATCGAGCGTAATCATTACGCCACCAGCGATATTCTGGGTTTGGTTCATCAGGGCGTTGAAGTTGAGTCCATAGCCATCAAGGTAAACTTTATCTTGGCCAATGGTGAAGTCATGAATGATGTCGTTGCCGCTTGCTGGAACCGTAGCATCGGTTTTACGGAACAGGAAGAGGTCGTTACCTGCGCCACCCCACATTTGGTCGTCGCCACCACCGCCTTGCAGCCAGTCGATACCATTGCCGCCGTAGAGGAAGTCGTTGCCGAAATCGAGAACATCGCTTTGGCCACCGTCGCTAAGCTGAGCGCGTGCACCGTATACGTAATCGTCACCATCGCCACCGTAAACGGTATCAGCGCCTGAGCCGCCGAACAGTACGTCGTTACCGCCGCCACCGTAAATCACGTCATCGCCGCCGTAACCGAAGACGCTGTCGCGACCGATGCCGCCATTCTCGCTACCTTCTGTGTCTGCCCAAATCGTGTCGTTACCTGCTTCAGCAGAGATGAAATCGTCGCCCTCTGCGCCAACGATAGAGTCGTTACCATCACCGCCGTAGAGGAAGTCGTTGCCATCTTCGCCGAAGATACGGTCATCATCTTGGTCACCACCGATGGTATCTGAACCTGCGCCACCGTAGATGGTGTCATTGCCAGTCCAACCATAAATCGCATCTTCACCCGCACCGCCATTGAGCGAGTCGTTACCTTCGTCGCCGCCGATTACGTCATTACCATCGTCACCGAAGATAGTATCGTTACCGATTGCGCCATAAATCGTATCGTGGCCTGTGCCACCATAAACGAGGTCGTTGCCGAGGCCTGCGCCGATGAGGTCGTTGCCGTTACCACCGTAAATCGTGCTGCTTTGGTTTACGTCGCTGCCAGCGTAAACGGTGTCGTTGCCGTCGCCGCCATCGAACAGGTTGTTGCCAAGGCCGCCATGAAGAACGTCGTTGCCACCATTACCGATGAGTACGTCATCACCTTCGCCACCTGCGAGGTAATCACTGAGCTCACCGCCAACGATTGTGTCGTTACCGAAGCCGCCCCAAGTGTTGTAGCGGAATTCTGCCTGGGTGGTGTTGGTATTATAACCGCCCGTTGAGTAGATAAGGTCGCTACCATTATCACCCGTGATGTAGGTTGCTGCGCCCGTTGATACTACGGTGTCGTTGCCTTCACCTGCATACACGTTTGAATAGGTTGCGTTGCTGGTGATGTAGTCGTTACCGCCATTTGCGAATACTACGATGCCAGTGCCCGTAGCATTGATGATTTCAGCTTCGTTGCTGCCACCGTAGGCATTAACCGTTACTGGGGTATTTGCGGTGCCATCCACGTCGGTAGTGGTGGATGGGAGGAATACGCCTTCAACTGTACCAGTTGGTGCGTTAATTGTGTTAACACCCGTAGGAGCAGGAGGGGTTTGATGTGCTAATGCTGCGCCGAGCAGGGTATTGCTAGGGCGGTTAGCGGCAGTGAGGCCAGAAGTGCTAAACCATGTTTGCCACATCAGATTTGGGCCACCGAGCTGGTTCAGTGCGTTATTCTCATCGTTACCGAAAATGATAGCCATAAATTCCTCTGTCCTGTTCGGGCTTTATTCCTGCTGTGCCCATGTTGGTTTATTAATAATTATTAATTACTACAATTTTAGACATTCTTCAACCAGAGAGATGTGAAGCTTTTGTTACGGTTTTAATCCATTGATTTATAATAATAAAAACAGATGAAAAATAGTGGTTAATTATTGGTTAAAATCTGGGTGCATTTAGCTTAAATGCAAGACTTCTCGAATTTTGCTTTTTTATCAGTATACTCAACATCTCATGGGCATTTTTTTCAAATCACGTAAGCGTTCGAGTGGTGGTGGGTTGTTTGGCCTAATCCTCATTGGAGGCGCATTATACGCTACGGGCGTGCTGCCAACTGTTTGGGACCATGTCAAAAATGCGGGTAGCGCTTGTTATTCTGTGACGAATAGCGTGGGAGTCAGTGGGCAAAGTATTTGCGGCGCTGTTACAAATTTTATGGGCAGCGTGGACCGAAGCCTTGAAGGGTTTGGTGGTGGTATTGGCAACTGGTTTTCTGACGCCGAGCAAGCTTTTGACGAGCAGTGGGCTAACAGCGAAACACGTATGGGTTTGGTGAATCTCACGGAGCAAGTCGACGCTGCAAAAGAATCACTGACGCAGAGTGGATTGGTAAGTGGCCAGCCCACACTTGATTCGTTGATGCAAACAGGACCTTCCAGCATACCAACGGGTGGTGGTGAAATGGGAATGCTGAAAGGAGCGCTCGATAGTTTCGCGATCTCGCAACAACTCATGCGCTCGCAGCCAGCACTAAGTATGGAGTGGATGCAAAAGGGTGCTTCGATGGGTGCGTTTGGATTACCCTCGCAGCTTTCGCTTGGTAACGTGTATGCTGGTAGTGGGCAAAATGCGGCGGCGGCGGTGTACTACAATCAGGCGCTGAAATCACTTAATGCTTTGCAAACCAGTAATTCACCTGCTTCGCAACAAATGCTGGATGGTTTGGGCGCGTCGCCTGAAGATATTAAAGCGCAAATTATTGCGGCGATTAAGCAGATTCAGCAAATACGGTAGTGTTGCCTAGAGTGCGCTCCAAGAGCGTATCGCAACGCGCATAGCGATTCTTTTCGCTAGCGCAGACCTGCATTGGCACAAAGCCTTCTTGCTCGTAAAGTTCACAGGCAGTTTTAAGGCTGGAATGCGTGTAGATAATCAATCTCTCTGCACCGCGTTCTTTGGCGCGCGCATAGGCGTGATGCAATAATTTTTGTCCGAGCTTTTGGCCCTTTGCTTCTGGCGCGATACCGAGTTTGCTGAATTCAAAATTGCCATCATCACGCGCGATCATTGCATAGCAGCCCACAATCTTGCCATTCATCTCCGCAAACCACAGTTCGCCACCTTTCTGAATGATGTGCTCATCGGGATTGCTGAGGACGAGCTCGTCAATCGGCTCGACAAAGAAATACTTGGCAATCCACGCGCGATTATAGCGGTCGAAGTAAGGTTGGTAATCAGGTTTGTATGGAAGAATTGAGAGCGTCATGCCCTCGTATATATGATTTAGCTAGCGCGTTTCAAGACGGGGGTAACATCTTTTTCTACGCCGTCAATTACAGCAGTAGAGCTATCGCCTAATGCGAGGAAGCCAGCGATTGCGGCAAGAATAACTAGTGCACAGATAAAGGCGTATTCAATTTGCGTGGCACCAGATTTGTTTTTTAAATAATTCATGTGGTCTGCTTATTGGTTGTGCCCGCCCCTTTATGAAAGGGGCGGGCAGGCATTAGGCAGATTATGAGCCTTTCGCGAGCTCGTCTGCTACGTTGGTAAAGGTGCCTTCAAGGTTGTCACCAATCTGAGTCATAGCAACGATTGCAGCTACTGCAATCAATGCAGCGATCAGACCGTATTCAATTGCGGTCGCGCCTGATTGGTTCTGTGCGAAAGAACGGAAGAATTTTAACATAAGTAGGCTCCCTTAAGAGATAGTCCTTGCGGACGGTTACGCTGATATGCCAGCTACGAACCTTATAGCAAAATCAGGGGCGACTTGCAAACAAATAGAATCTAAAATAACTATAAAATACAATATATTTAGGGTTGTTGCGCTCGTGTAACAGCACCTTGAATTTGTGGCAGTTTCCAATGGGTTTGCAGTAGTGTGAGGCCTTCGATTATGCGCTGATATTCATCTAATATCGCCGTGCGCAAATCAGATTTTTTTAGCAAAGCCTCGCGGTAGGCTGCATTGAGGAATCGTGGTCGCTCATTAAAGATAGCGAGCGATGCGACAGGAGCATAGCATGCGCGCGCATGTAGCATGGTAACTGCATCGGCGAATTCGGCTTCACGCGCGCTACGCCATGTGGGATCATCGGGGCGAATGGTGGCGCCATCATAAAGCGTGCGCAGCGTTGAGCTAATGCTTGGTGCGCCATAACGCAGTGTATAGAGCCAACGTAAATGTAAGCCACACCAATGTTGCTCCTCGCTGATGATATTTTTTTGCAAGCAAAGATCAATTGCCTCATCCGTGACGCCATGGGCGCGCTTAAATTGTAATTCTGGTGTGCCCATATCGGTTGCTGGGCGCTCCGTTTTGGGGCGCCCTCGCTTCGTGGTAAATGCCATACTAACCTGCCGTCAGTTCGAGTTGGCGCGCGCTGTTTACTGCGCCAGCCTTCGCCTGCGGGTAAGCGCCAACGGCAATTGCGGCCTATTGCTTCAATTGCTTTACGGCGAACATAAGATGGGTCGAGTCCTGCATTGTCGCAGACATATTCGAAATCGGGTGAGTCATTCAGTAACCATGCAATTGCATCACGCTTGGCACGCCCCGCATCATCTTTATGCGAGTTGCTTGCTGCATCCATTAACGCTTGGGTGATAACCGCCTTCCATAAGGATGGTTCGTGATCTGAAAAAGGAAGTGACGGCGAATAATCCATTGCCGAATGCGGAACATGCGAAAGCGAATCGAATGCAAACATAATGCCTCCTTGGGGTGGTAAGTGACGTGAATAAATGGATGTTGGCGTCCCAAGAGTGGGCCGCAGAGCAGAAGCCTGTGAAGTCAATAATTCCACGATATGCCTTGCCGAGTTGTGTATGTTCTTACGACATACAATTGATGGTTGTATTTAACCAATGTTTACTCAACCAGAAATAGGAAAAATTTTGCTTTCAGGGACTTCCAGATGTTATTCAGCTAATCTAGAATCAATAATATAGTCTGCCTTCACAGGTAATCCCCAGCTTATCCACCGTATGGCCCACATGCACTTTTCAGGAAGTGGCATTGTTGAAAGGTATTATGGCACCTCGAAAATCTACCAGAAAGACGCCTACTAAGAAAATCACGAGCCGCAAAAAAACTATGCAGCCTTCGCCCGAAATGGAGGAGGTATGGCAGAGCACACGTAAGTCGGTGAAAGCGCTTTTGGAAACACTAGCAAAAGGTATCGACTCGCCCGCGACGATGCCTGAACATTGGGAGCGCTTGTTTGGTACGAAGGACTCGGCGGTTGCGAATTTACAAAAGCTAGTCGCGCTGCTGATTGAGTTACGGCAGCACTTTCACGATGCGCCCGAGGCTGATGTAGCAGACATAACGCGTATTGAAGCGCATGAGCTTGAGATGCTGGAAGCGTGGTTAGAAAAGCAAAAACCTACTGAAGGTGCTTAGGGAAATTTAGGTTTTGTGTGGGGATAGTATCAAACGCTTGCGAGGCTTCTGTTTCGCGGAAGCGCTTTGCTTTGAGCTTATAGCGTTTCCAGAGTGAACTCTTCTCGTCGATGTGAGAAGCGAGTGTTTCAATCGGCATGTGGTGCTCATGGAGTTGACGTGCATATTGCAGCATTTCAGCAAACATTTGAAGTAATGGCCCAACACGATATTCGCGGAATGTAGAAGCGCTAATGACTAGCGTTACCGCATTATCGAGTGCGTGTAGCCACGCCTCTGGAAGCGGGTGAACATGGGTATGAGCTTCGCGCATGGCACGCCACCTGCGGTCTAGAAGACTGGCGCGGTGGGTGGTGGCATCATCGAATGCGCCAATCAACATGAGAGGTTCGTAACGTGCACGCTCTAGTGCGGCCTCGAGCACAAAGCTGCGCAGAAGCGGCGCGTTGGTGGCAAACTCTGCTTCCAGGCATTTAACGGCTTCGATTTCACGCAACTGCTTTTCTGCGTCGATATCGGCAGCATGGGTGACCATCTCGGAAATCAAATCCATGACTTTGAAGGCAGGCATGTATTTTACATCTGGGTGTTCAAGAATGCCGTGCGCGTGCTTGCGGACGAGTTCTGTTAGCTTCTTGCGATGAGGACCATGTAGTGGGTGCAACTCGAAGAAATGCGCGAGTAAGGTTTCAAAGTCATACGCATTGGGCCATGGCTGCATGTGCTAATTCTATCACGCTGGGGGAATAAATTCAAACAAGGATACGCAGATTATTAGACTTCAAATCCGTATTTTTCTTTGAGAAAGTCCTTGATTTCTTGGTTGGGCTCCTCGCCGTAGCAGGAGGCAATAACCTTACCGTAATCTTCAAGATCAATGATGCCATCACCCTCGATCGATTTCAGGAATGCCTGCTCGCGAGGAGCTTCGACCAGCACGAAATAATAGGCCCAGCGACCTGTGGTGTCTTTCGCCTTTAGCTTATGAATTAAATGACCTTTTTTGGCGATAATCTGGTCAACGAATGTTCGTTTCGTATCGGTCATCGGCCTTCTGTCTCTCGTATTCTAATTTTCAATGAGTGTAGTGATAAGTTCTTCATATTTCAAGCACATTAGCATGTTCAACGCGATTAGCCCGTTCCCATCTGGGCGCGGCCATGGCCACCAACGATGGATTGGTGACGACTTTCAATCTTAGCGACGGGGGTAATGCCTGTCTCTGGCGCATATTGTTCGTTGAATGGATAAATGTGCATCCGCCCGTCATGGCGAAGGCTCAACCCGCGTAATTTTTTACTTAGGCTGCGTTTGAGATCACCCGTCTTTCCACCTTTGCTCATGGCGTCTTTGTCGGGCGCTTTCTGAACATTGAGTGACTCTTTGGCGAATTCACGCGCTAGACGCTCGGCTTCTTGCTGGGCACGAAATAGTTCATCTGGCGGGATGAACAAGAATGCTTGTGGCGGTAATATAGCAGCGAGTGCTTCGCGTGCTGCTGCTTGCGCTGCCTCGATGACTTCTTTGGTTGCGTCGAGTTCGGCTTCGAATTCAGTTTTTAGACCACGCTCAAATGCGGCTTGCAAATTGAAGAAGCCACGATTGCGTACCTCAGAAATACTGGTGTTGCCGCCTAGTTGAATACTGCGAGTAGTGGTTGAACCTGAGCCGTCGCTAGACGAATTAGTGGTCTTGCTATCAAGGGTGAGTTGGCCCAACTCGCTCCACTCCGTGCGCTCGGCCCAGTTTTTTTGCGTCAGTTTTTCTTCGGCGCGTTTGATGGCGCTATCATCACCCGTGATAGGCACAACGAGTTCGCGCGAGATGGCGAACATCTCCTCGACAATGTCTTCATTGTCGCGCGGCAGCCCATGTTTAGGGCGCTCGGTCGGCGCAACATGGCGTGGGTCAGTGATGGGGGTGCGTGTCATGAGGGCATTATAATCAGGGTTTTTAGGGATAATATGACGTTTTTATGACAATTCACGTTTCACAGAAATTGTTGCGCCTTGCCGCACGTAGCGATTTTAGCAGCTTCTTGCGGATGGTTATAGCCACCGTATCGCCTGCTGCACGTTACCAGCATAATTGGCATATTGATGCAATTGCTGCTCACCTAGATGCCTGTGCGCGGGGCGAGATACGACGCCTGATTATCAATATGCCGCCACGTATGCTGAAATCGATTACGGTGTCGGTTGCTTGGCCGGCTTGGTTATTAGGGCAAGATGCGCGCACGCGACTCATGGTGGCAAGTTATGCGCAATCGCCAAGCATTAAGCACTCGACGGATTGTAGATTAGTGATGCAGTCCGCGTGGTATCGCGCGATATTCCCGCACACAGAACTTGCCTATGATCAAAATGAAAAAGACAAGTTTGTAACTACGCGGCGTGGGCACCGCATTGCTACGTCGGTCGGTGGCGCGGCGACGGGGGAGGGTGGAAATATCCTGATTGTGGATGACCCGCTAAACCCGTTGCAAGCACAGCAACGCACCATGCGTGAAGCGGCAAACCAGTGGTTTGATCACACATTTGCAAGCCGTCTTGATGATAAAAAGCGCGGTGCGATTGTGGTGGTGATGCAGCGCCTGCATGCGGAAGATTTGAGTGGGTATCTCATGCAAAGAGGGGGATGGGAAGTGCTGTCGTTACCAGCTATCTCGACGGCGCGAACTACCATCACCTGTGGGCGTTTTACAAAAACGCGTGAGGTTGGCGAGGTGCTGCATGCCGCGCGAGAAGATGCCGAAATGTTGGAGCAGGTAAAATGCGAATTAGGCAGTGCGAACTTCAATGCGCAATATCAGCAAGCACCTGTTGGTGAAGATGATGGTATGATTAAGCTAGCATGGTTTGCTAGGTTTTAGCGGCGGCGTGGTGCGGTATCGTTATTGTATACAATGTCATCTGCTCTGCTAACGACTTCTGCACGAGAAAGAGGCGTCACTATGGCGATTCTTTCCCCATCAGGACCTTGGTACATTTGAATCTCAATATTACGTGCGGGTATTGCAGAACTTCTGTCGATGATTCCACCAGGATTCTGGCGATAGAATTGTTCGAAGGCTCGCATTAATGCGGTTTCAGTATCGCTACCACTATTTTCTCGCGTGATAGGAGCTCCAAACTCATTGACTAATGCTCCGCCAGCGCCTGTATCTGTATAAAGCCAGTGATCATTATTGACGGTTACATTTCCATAATCTGAGACTGCTGGAATAATATCGGATAGCACAAATGCATCGCCTACTGGGGTTGATCCTTGTGGCAATGTCTCATCAATGGTGATGATATTGACATTACGCTCGGCAAATACTCGTCCAATAACTGCGAGATGTTCTTGATAGCCTGCTGTTTGCGGCGGCATGCCATGTATATTTTCAAGGAGGTCATTCACTAACGCTCTGCTTCGTGTGTCTAATGTAGGTGCGGTAGTAACTGTTGGATCTGTCTGGCTTACAACAAACGGTTGTGCCGTTGATGTTGGTGGTAAGCGAGGTGATGTTGGTGGTACGCGATCTTGGGGTGCTTGAGCAGTAATGGTGGGAGGAGGCGATGGGCGCTGTGTTCCATCCCAGACGGCGATATTACTAGGCAGCGTTGCAACAGTAATTCCTTGGTTTAAAGGTGAATTTGGATCACGCATCAAGTTGTCAGAGAATTCACGGATTTGGCGGTTAAATTCGGCACGTGATAATGTACCGTTCTCTCGGCCCTGATAGAGTTCTCTAAAGCGATTATACGCACTGAGCCAGTGACGATCTAATTCTGGATCTAATCCTGGATTATCGATGCTTAGGTTAGGCGGCCATGGAAATTCAAATGCTCGTCTAAACAGACCGTAAGCACGTTCCCCAGCTTCGCCGTCAGAGACAAAATGTGATTCTTGCATCATTTTAGCGACACGTAATCGCCCATATAAACGCGACAATGCTTGTCTATCAATTGGCGCTGCTCCGTCCACTGTAGTTCTATTCGCGCCTGAGGCTAGAAAGCCATTTGCTAAATCCACCGCATCACCCATTGAAATTCCGCGAATGTCGAGGTTTCTATCCAGCAAGGGGTCGGCATGACGTGGCACAGTGCCAGTCGCATACAGCATTGACCATTTTGCCGAACCAACACCACGATGGTAGGCAATTTCTGTCATGTATTGTTCAATGTAGTTGCTGTTTAGCTCTGTTAGCCCAGCATCTACGAAATATGTTTGATAGGTTATTTCAGGGAAGTATACAGATCGAAAATCACTTGCTGATATGCCGGTGAATCTTCCACCACCGCTAGCATTTCTGTTTTGCCATATTGTTGTAAGGTCTGATGCGGCCTCCGCTCTTGTGATATCCCTCTGGCGGCCTGTCGCTGGATCTCGAGCTAGATTATGTTCGTTGACCCACTCCATCCATGTTTGTGCAGTGATGCCGTGTAGTGCGGGCAAACCATCTCTGTCACGTTCGGAGTAATTACCCCTCGGACGCCAAGATGTTTTCTATTGTTGCTAGAATATGCGCTGGTACTACCATAAATCCTCTATATTTTTTCTTATCCTGCCAGCCACCTCTTAAAAAAACCTTAATTTGAGGCACATAATGTCTGAAATCGTACAATCTTGGGATACGGCGATTAAGGCTGGGCAGGGCAATGATGCTAGTGCCTGCGCCACTTTCCGTGAGAAAAATGGCATTCATTATCTTTTGGATATGCGGGTAGTGCGGCTGGAATATCCTGCCTTAAAGCGGCTCATTATCAGCCATGCCGAGCAGTTTTTACCAGAAGTTATCTTGGTAGAAGATAAGGCCAGTGGTCAGTCGCTTGTTCAGGATTTGCGCGTGGAAACCCATTGGCCAGTGCTGGCGATTCAGCCTAAAGGGGACAAGATTGCACGACTTGCGCGGGTCAGTGCGATGATTGAGGCAGGTAAGGTTGCGCTACCACACCATGCGGCGTGGCTGGCGGATTTTGAGCGTGAAATCACCGCATTTCCCAACGTGCCGCATGATGATCAGGTGGATGCTTTTAGTCAGTACCTAAACTGGGTACGCGACAAGCATATGCAAGGAGATGTGCGGATTCGCAGTTTGTAGGTTATTGAAATCGTCACATAATGTTCACATTTCAGGGCACTAAATGTTGCTAGAATCCAAAGTGGAATCATCTGATTAGCGAAGGCTATGGCAGAACTGAAAGAACATGAGGTTAAGACGAAGGCGATTCATCGTGACCCAGCATTTGCTCGGCCGGACGCGTCGGTGCTTATCAGCACAGCTCTGTTTGCACTGGTTGGCGCATTCATCGGGCGGCAGGTAGGCAAGTTCGGTGAGATGAATAGCGATATGGGTTATCGCGGTCTTAGTTCATTGCTTGGAATGGTATTGGGTGGCGTGTTTTTTGGCGGCGTGGCCAGCTATTCCTCCATGCGCGCGCAGGTAAAAGAAAAAATGAAATCGGAGCAAGGGCGCATTCCTATTGATGCTGATTTCTCTGCGCCACATGTAACTCATTCTCCCCACACACGTGCACAGCATGTAGAGCATCAGGGGCCTGTGAAAACGGCGTCACTTGATAAAGCCGTGTAATTTTTTGCGACACACCCCCTTCCGGATCATTTCATCGTCGCGTACAAACAAAATATAGACTGAGATTTCTGTATCTCCCCCCATTCAAATGTAGGTGTTATGGCAAAGCTTCTTTCAGCATTGGCTTCAAGTTTTCGCGCGCGCTCATCGCATGCGCAAAAGTCTTTTTCTTCTCATCATTCATTCATGATTTCACCATCGCAGCCTGTGTGGATGCGCCGTGATTATGGGCGCTTCGCAGAGGAAGGGTATAAACGAAATGTGATTGCGCACCGAGCGTGCAACATGATCGCAACGGCGATTGCAGGTGTGCCATGGCAAGTGAGTGAGCGCGGCCGTGCGCGCACAAGGTTGTTGGATAAGCACCCGCTACTGACGTTACTGAACCGCCCGAATCCGATGCAGGGTGGTGCTGAGTTAGTGGAAGCGATCATCACGCATAAATTGATTGCAGGGAATGCGTACCTGCATGCGGTGGGACCAAAAGGTGAAGCGCCCCTTGAGCTTTATGCACTCAGACCCGACCGTGTCGCGATCATCGCGGGGCAGGGCGGCATTCCAAAAGCTTACCGTTATACGGTCGGGCAAACGCATGTTGATTTCCCCGTCGATAGGGTAACTGGGCAATCGCGTATTCTGCACCTCAAGCAATTCCATCCACTGGATGATTGGTATGGCATGTCTTCGGTAGAGGCAGCCGCCTATAGTATTGACCAGCATAACCAATGCGGAGCGTGGAATCAGACGCTTTTGCAAAATGGTGCGCGTCCAACAGGTGCGCTTATGGTAAAAGCAGGTGATGGTGGCACGGGCCATTTAAGTGAACCGCAGTATGTAAGACTCAAGCAGCAGCTTGATGAACAATTCTCGGGCGCAGCAAATGCTGGCAGACCATTGCTACTTGAAGGTGGTCTGGAATGGAAAGAAATGAGCCTTTCGCCACGTGATATGGATTTTATCCAAATCAAACATTCAAGTGCACGTGATATTGCGTTGGCGTTTGGTGTGCCGCCGCAACTGCTCGGGATTCCAGGTGATAACACCTATGCGAATATGGTGGAGGCGCGGATGGCGCTTTGGGAGCAGACCATTTTGCCAACGTTGCAGCACTTAGTGGATGCATTAAACAACTGGCTGACGCCGATGTTCTCAAACACGCTCAGTGTTGGTTATGATGCTGAAGCAATTCCCGCGATTGCAGCTAAGCGCGACGCGCTTTGGACGCGTGTGAGCAATGCCTCCTTCTTGAGTGATGCGGAGAAACGTAGAATCTTGGGGTTGGGAGATGGCGATGCGTAATCATCATCGACTGCATGCTGTATTGGAAATTAAAACACTCAGCGAAGCGGGTGCGTTTGCTGGATATGCGAGTGTGTTCGGTGTGGTGGATAGCCAGCATGATATGGTGATGCCTGGTGCATTTGCATTCACACTTGAAAAGCGCGCTGGTCAAATCAAATTGCTTTGGCAACATCTATGGGACGAGCCGATTGGTGTGTTGACGACCATCTTTGAAGATGCGCGCGGACTTTATATTGAAGGCCAATTATTGATGGAGATCGCCCGCGCTAAAGAAGCCTATGCGTTGCTCAAAGCGGGTGTGGTCAAAGGATTGAGTATTGGATATACACCAGGACGCTGGAAACACGACCCCGACACGGGCGTACGACACCTGCAAAGCGTAGACTTATGGGAAATTAGTTTAGTCACAACCCCCGCGAATGCGGCAGCGCAAGTTACAGTTGTTAAATCAGATGCGGCGGCGCTTATACGCAGTGGTGCGTTGATAAAACTCGCTGATGCGTTGGATTATAGCTTGCGTGTTTTGAAGTGACTATGCTGCGTCGTCAGCATCGGCAGGTGCGAGGCGCACACGACCAGAATGCGAAACTTGCATGCCCACTACCATAGTGGTCGCGCGTTGATAATGTGATGCAAGCGATTGTTCGTAGAGTGCAGAATCTAACGCCGTCTCTTTGAGGTAGAATACGTTGGTTGCCATTGCAGCATGGCGCTTTGATTCACGTACGTGCTCTTCGCTGATGCGAATGACGTTCTGGAAAAGATTGATGAGTTCGCGTGAGGTGAGGCCATGCGCGCGATCTTCCATGCAGAGCTGCATGCAAGCGGCGATGATGGTATTAGTCCATTGAGGATCGGCCGAGGTAATGTTCAGACCGTGTATGTTATAGTAGGCACGCGCGACATGCTCGGCGATTTGATTGCGAAATTCGGGATTGGAGCTAGAGACAGCGCGAATCGTTTTTCCAGACGGTAGCGAGAATTCTTGCATACAGCTTTAACACCGATGTTGGCCTTACAGCCTTGTTGTTATCTACCCTAGAAGAAGGGCGGATAAGACTACGCTAAGAAAAGACGCTAATGCAACTTTTTTTAGCACCTCGTTAACGGCGGAACTAACGCTGAACAAATTAGTTACCAAACGTTAACTTAATTTGACCGTAACATAGCCATAAAATTAACACAAATTAAAATTTGCTCAAATTTTATTAATATTTGTGTCTGTGTTTAACCATTTGTATCCAAAGTTTTTATCCGAAAAAACGGCCGATTTTCTGGCTGTGGATACCAATTTAATCGAAAGGAAGAGATATGAGTATTCAAGAAATCACCGAACGCGTGCATTCGCTTGGCAACGCGTGGGAACAATTCAAGCAGGTGAATGATGCGCGCTTGAAAGAAATCGAACGCAAGGGCCATGCTGATCCGCTCTACGAAGAACACCTACGCCGAATCAGTGATGCACTCGATAATAATAAGCGCCGCATGGATCAGATTGAAACGGTGCATGGTCGTTTGGGTGGCGATGTTTCGGGCAAGTCATTCGAAGATGCGTCGGAGTACAAGTCAGCATTTCGTAACTACTTGCGCAAGGGTATGGACGCAGGCTTAGAGCAAATTCAATTGAAGGCGCTCTCGGTTGGTACGGATGCAGATGGCGGCTATCTGGTAACGAACCAGATGTCGGAAAGCATTATGGCGACGATAAAAGAAACTTCGCCGCTACGTGCGCTTGCGCGTGTGGAAACTATCTCGAGTGATAGTCTGGACGTGATTGAGGACACGAGCGAAATGTCTGCCGCATGGGTTGCGGAAACGGCGGCGCGCTCTGAAACCAACACGCCTGCGATTGGCAAGAACAGCATTGAAGTGCATGAAATGTATGCACAGCCACAGGCAACTCAAAAGCTGATTGATGATGCATCGATTGATATTGAAGCGTGGGTTGCGCAGCGCATTGCTGAGAAGTTCGCACGTTTGGAAGCAACGGCGTTCGTTTCAGGCGATGGTTCGGGCAAGCCAAAAGGTATCCTGAGCTACACTGCAGGCGCCAACTTTGGCGAGATTGAGCAAATCAATTCAGGTACGTCGGCTGTGGTAACGGCGGATGGCTTGATCAAACTATACTATGCGCTCAAGGATGATCATGCGAAGCGTGCAACATTCCTGATGCACCGCACGACGGTTCAGGCTGTACGTCTGCTGAAAGAAGCAACCACCAACCAATATCTCTGGCAGCCTGGCCTTGCGGCAGGCACGCCTGATACGCTGCTTGGTGTGCCTGTGGCACTGGCAAGCGATATGCCTGCGCCTGCGGCTAGCTCGCTCTCGGTCGCGATTGCGGATTTCCAATCGGCTTACTTGATTGTTGACCGTGTGGGCGTGCGTTTGCTGCGTGATCCGTACACGGCTAAGCCATTCGTGAAGTTCTACGCGACGAAACGTGTTGGTGGCGAAGTGGTAAACACGGAAGCAGTGAAGCTCTTGAAGCTGGCTGTCTAATCTCGGCCATCGCTTAAGCATCCAAACCGCAACCGCCGTGTATTATCCCCCATACAGGTAGGTTCTCAATGCGGATTGGCGGGGTGGGCTATGGCTCACCCCGAGACTTCAAAGCCACAGGGGGCTTGGAATAACCAAGGATTCATGCCTTGCGAACGCACTCGATTGACGCTAAATGGCTGGAAAGCTAGGATGCCTCAACATGGAGTAACTTCGTGAGCGATTTAACGCGTTCGGAAAAACTACTGGCAGAGAAAACTGTCTGCGTGCTGTTGGTGCGCGGGGAAGACCCTGATGGTCAGCCTATTTATGCCTATGTTGCCGTGCGTGCTGACCGTTTGGAAGAATTCATGGCTGCGCAGAAAAGCGGTATTTTCTATCCTGAAGAATATGGCATCATTGTTGAAGCGGGAACGGGTGAACCTACCGATGAAGTTAAAGCGCGGATGGAAACCGAGTATGGATTCAATCACGAATCAATGCTGACTATTCCTGATAGTGAGAGCGCACAAGAAGTGGCGTCTGAACTCACAAAATCGTTGGCCACAAAAAAACCCTACGACGCCTAGTACGCTGAATAGTACTGCTTAGCTTCGAGCGAGTGTACTCCCATGTATTACGTACGACTCACGCATGACAGTGTTTGCTGGCAGCGTGGTATAGGGCTGCGCCGTTTCTATGCGGATGAAATTGCCTGTGTTCCTGCGCCTATCGCGCGATTCTTACTCTTTGCACGACTTGCAACTTTGCACACTCACGACATGAAAGGATACATCATGAGCACATCTATTACTCATGCTATTGAGCGTATTACGCCGCCTGCAAGTGAACCAGTTACGCTTGCTGAAACGAAGAATTATCTGCGCGTCGAACATACAACGGATGATGCGCTCATCACATTAATGATTGTGGCGGCGCGTGAAGCGGCGGAGGCGTATTTAGGCACGTCGTTCATTACACAGCGTTGGAAAATGACACTTGAAGATGGGCTGCCTGAGCGTGTGACGTTACGTTATGGATTGGTGCAGAGTATTGTCAGTATCGTTGAAAAAACTGAAGCAGGCGGCAGCACAACACTCGATACGAGTGCCTATCGTTTGTCGATTGATAAGCGCGCCGTACATATAGTTTCACCACGCACGGGCTTTCATTTCGAAATTACCTATGATGCGGGATATGGTGCGACAGCCAGCTTAATGCCAGGGCTGATTCGACAAGGTATCTTACAGCATGTAGCGGCAATGTATGAGCAGCGCGAGATGAGCGTTCCTATGCCTGCAATGGCGCTGCAGGCCTATCACCCTTACAAGGAAATTAGCTTATGATACGCGATGAAACTAGCGGGCTGGCTTCACGACTGCGTGAGCGTGTGGTGATTCAATCGCGTACACTTACAAGTGATGGGCTGGGTGGTAATAGCGAGAGCTGGACGGATCTGGCAACGGTATTTGCGCAAGTGATTGCGCTATCTGGGTCTGCGCGCGAGCAAGTGATTGCCGCGCAACGCGAAGCGCGGAATGCGTATCGCATTGTTATGCGAAAGCGCAGTGATGTGAACACGCAGATGCGCCTGCAATGGCAGGGAAGAATCTTACATATTCACGGTGTTGTGCCGAGTTTAAGCGCGATTGAAATGATCGCTTATGAGGGAGGTGAGGCATGAGCTTGCCACTTTATCAGTTACAGCAGGCACTATTCGCGCGTCTTAATGGTGATGCGCTACTCATGAGTATGATTCAGGGAATTCATGACAGCGTGCCACAAAATACAAGCTTTCCCTACGTTGTTATTGGTGATGGCGACCAGAATGATGTGCCTGCCTCGGATACGATATCGGTTCGCTGTTCGCTAGATATTGAGGTATTCAGCCGCAGCAAAGGCCGCAAGGAGGTACTGCTGATTCTGGAACGTCTTTATGCTTTGCTGCACCAGAGTGTTCTGACGGTTTCTGGGTATGAATGTATTATTTCACGCTGCTCGCGCGCTGAGACCGAAACGCTAATCGATGCAGTAACTCTGCGGGGCAGCATGCGTGTGACCATTCTCTTGATGCAGGAGATTGTATGACATTCTATGCAGGAAATGGGATAAGCGTTGCAATCAGCGAAGTGCTGGAAACGCCGAGATTTGCTGCACTCAAGGCCATTCGTAGTTGCCGCTTTAGATTAGAACATGATGTGCGTGACGTAGACGTCATTGCTAGTGATAATTGGGCGCGATTCAGTGAAACACAGTTGCGGCGCTGGCACATGACATTAGAGCTCTACGGCTCCTCACACACGGCGCAAGCGCGCCTGCGCACAGCAGCGCTGAATGATGGGAAAGTTCGCGCCAAGCTGACTCTAGCTAGTGGCGCAATTCTTGAAGGTAATATGCAAATTGAGCGCTATGAAGAATTTGTTAGCGACGATGATGGGCTAGAGGTTGAGGTGGGGCTTACTTCTACAGGCTTAGTGAGTATTACGGAGCCATAAAATTTGATTGCCACGCCAGTGTTTGCGATTTGAGTTGCTCAAGTGATGGCTCATCGCACTTGGTATTGGCATAGACCAATTCGTAGGTTTTTTGTGCTGATGCATTCAGTTCATGCATGAGCAGATTGGTGTCGTTGAACAGTTTGCTGCGTACAGCGTAAGCTTGGGCTGCGTTGGAAATATTGGTTTTTTCACCGTCGGAAATAAGGCCGCATTGGTGCAGGATAATGCTGATGACCAGTAGCTGCTCCAACTGACCACGCGTGCGACTAATCGCTTGTGCTTGGCTGATGGATGCGCTGCTTGGATTAAATAAATCTAACACTGGATGTGTAGGTATAGCAGGCTTGGTAATGGGTTTGGGCGCTACTATTTGTACGGGTTTTTTAGACGATGGCGGCGAGGTAACCGTTTTGTTGAGCGCATGAAAAAGTAATAATGTGAAAACGACTATCGCTGCGATGCCTAACCACCAATAACGTCCTGAAAGATAGGCGGCCATTATCGTGCGGCACTACAATCAAGGCGGGTCATTTCGCCTTGGCGGAACTTTGCATGACGCAGGCGGTCAATATCGTAGCAGCGATAACTGACTTCCAGCTCCTTGAAGCATGAATAGATGGGATCGAATCCCACAATATCGGCTTCTGTTAGGAACGTGCAGATAGCTTTACCATTACATAGCGTGCTGATGTGGGTGAGGGCATTGTTGCGCGTGATGTGCTTTGGGATGGGGATGCTGTCGCGTTTCTCGGGCGGAAGTTGCGCGCGCTCAATACGTGCGCGCTCGATGGCGTGTGCGACGTGTGGGTTGCAATTCATGCCCCATGTAGCACTGCTGATTTGTACATAGTCACTGCCTGCAAAAACGGCTTCTTGTGGTTTCTCGGTACTTGGGCCGAATAGGACGTACATGATCGTTACCATAGCGGTAATCGCCCCGATTGCCATAATATGAATTCGCATTTTTCCACGCATAAGCCGCATCTTAAGCCTGTTTTTTTATGCAGGCAAATCGAATATGACAGTTTGATGACAAGGCTACATATATAGAGTGAAGCTTCATCGAATTGTCACACTTTAGGCTAGCCAATTCGCTATAATGCAAGGTGAAATACACTAATAGTAGTGGGTATTAATTGGCTTATAGTTCGTACAGTTCGGGAAATTCTGGTGAGGATCTGAGCGCGCTTTCGTATGAAGAGCGCCAGCGCATATCGGAATTGAAACGTAATACCTCGAAGTTGGTAGCTGACGCTGACCGCGCCGCCGAGGAGTATGAACGCACGCACCAAGGCGAAGAAGAACGGGAAGAAAAATTCCTCGGCATCATTCCGATGCCTGGGTACATGGTTGCGCAAGCCGAAATGATTTGGGGCGGTTTGCTGGGTATGGTGCTGCCATCCGCACAAGAGCACTCCTACAATTTCATCACGAAGAAAGACGGTTTATTCAGTAAGTCGTTAGGAATGGTTGGCATCAAGAACGCTAACCCTAAGACGATTCAAACAGCAGCTTTAAGTGTTGGTGTTGCATCGATGGTGTTGCCTTTGGCATGGCAGCCAATTTCTGCGATGATGAATGGCTATAAGGATGAGCGTAAGAAGCTAGTAGATGCTGCAAAGTATATTGCTCCAGTACTCGATGATATTACGGGCAAGCATTCGTTGAGCTCGCTCATGACGATTAAGGCAGAGCAGAACGAAATGATTTATGCTTACCGCAAGCACAAGCAAGCTGCGGCTCAGCTAACGCATACGAATAATTTTATTTCTATGCTGAGTGTTACGCCATCGGTTGTTCTGGCTGGTGTGAATGCGCGCAATCTAAGAAATAATAATACGGCCAATGCTTCTATTGCTGCTGCTGGCGGGGCGGCGGCAGATGCTCACCAATCAAGTATAGCAGCAAAAATTGCTGGTTGGAGCGCGGGTTCTTCGGCGGCGGTTATTCCTATTCTTGATTTGTTCAAGAAAGCAAACGAGCGCAGATTCAAGCGTAAGGCGCGTTCTGTTACCGCGACGGATATGGTGATTGAATTAGAGCGCCAGATTAGCGCTTCTGGCTCAGACTTAAGAGATTATGCGCTACCGAAGGGTAGTGGGCGTAGCTCGGCGAATTTGACGGATTATGTTGTCGAAATTATCAAAGCCCACCAGCTTGATATGGCAGCATTGGATGCAGAATATGTTCCGCTTCGTAAGGCGTTTGACGAGCAATTACGTGAAGTTGCCAAACCGATTGCAGAGGCCATTAAAAACGGTGAAATCAGCACGCTGGCGCTTATTCGACTCATTGGTGAAGGGCATGTTGTGCGGAACCATGGGCGCGCATTAGCTAAGCCTTCTGATATTCAAAAGCGACTACAAGAAATTGGCGTGAATACCGCATCCTACATGCGTCTTGATCCTAAAGAATATTTTGCAGATGCTGCATTTAATAAGAAAGAAGTCAAAGAAGCGCTTGATGCGCTGAAGGGTGATGAAAGACTTTTCTTTGCGGCGATGTTCCCAGACTCGGTGCTTGCCGAAGTGGGTGTGGGAGAAAAAGAAATTAAAGACATCCGTGATGCAACGCTAGGCCGATATAAAGACCAGCTTAGCAAGCTAGTGACGGGTATGGCGGCTGAGGATGATAAGGCCCTTCAGGATATGGGGCTTGCGAAAGAGGAAATTAAGCAGATTCGTGATGCGGCTGATCAGATTCGCTCTGGTGGCGCTGAGGCCTTGCAAAAACTTTCACACAACCCCACCAATCCAGTTGGCATTGAGCGCGTATTGGCTACCGCAGCGCTTGATCGTATCCATGTGGGTGAAGCGGGATATCTGGGTAAAGTAATGTCTAAGGGCTCGCCTGCTAAAGTTGCGGCGACTGAAACGCCTGTCGATGATGCTGCTAAGCCATTGAATGGTGGCGCTAAAACCGCGAGTCATGCCGAGAAGGAAGCTTCCCGCCGCGATGCGAGTGGTGAGAGCCAAGAAAAGGCAATTTAGCTAGCCTGCTTATACTAACCTTCATTAAACCTTCACACTTCCTAATACGTTGATTTGTTAGAATTAGCGTGAGGAATTGTTATGCAAGAGTTTGCGGATATTCATGGATCTGGTGGTGCGCGTGTGACGCAGTCGAGCGTTGCTGGCACGTCGGCTATGCGTGATTTTCATGTGCCGCACCCTGCGCCTATTATCGCTGCCCAGCACGTAACAAAGGCATTCGAGAAAGAAGATCAGAAAGATCGCGCATTCATTGGAACCGTGCAAACGGTTGGTGGAATTTTGTCTATTCCCATGTTCATGGACTTGGGAACTGCGTTGCTTGCAAAAGCACTGACGCTGAATGGATTAATTAAAGGTTCGTGGGAAGCAAAAGTGAACGGCGTGTTGCGCGCGCCGATTCGTGCACTCAAAGATACGGAACTGCGTGACTGGAAAAATTTTGGTAATCGCGTTCAACTCAAGCGCCATGAATTCAACATGCGCCAAGGTGTTGAGAATGCAAAGCTTGATGCGTGGTATGAACAAACAGGCAAGCACCTCAAAATTAAAGACGGCAAGGTTGCTGGTAGCTCGTTTGGTCAGGCACTTGAGAACAAAGCGGGCAAGCTGGTGGAAAAAGGTCCGCTTAAGTGGCTCGATGATCAGGTAAGAAAATTTGCGAATTGGCGCGCAAAACGATTGGTCGATGCGGCGCATAAGCAAGTTGTGGAATTGCCAGATTTGATGACGGGTACTGCAACGAAGGAGCCTGGATTCATTGGTAAGAATTTGATGGGCAAAAGTGCCGTTTCCACGGCTACACAATATGATGTGCTGAAAGAAGGCATTGTAAAGCTCAAGGATATACACGATCCGCGTGCATTAGAAACCGCGCTGCATGAAGGTATTGATGGCGTGCGCCACACGGCAAACAAGACGGTTGCAGATGCAGCGCTTGGTGGGCTTGAGCATTCGAATTATCACAAGGTGCGCGTTCAGCTTCGTCACGGTGCAACGGCGGCAACGGCAGCAGCAGGTTGGAAAGATATTGGTGCTGAAGGTGGTAGCGCGATTGCCAGAACGATGCGCGCACTGCCAAAAGGTTTGGGACGCGCGAGCATTTTCCATGTGCTCTTTGGTGTGGGTGCTACCTTAACGGCTGGCGCTAAGTTGATGGATTTGAGCCGTGATACGAAGCTTGAGAAGAGCTTGGTAAAAGAATTTGCGGCGGATGTATATGGTGTCTCTGCCGAGCAGGTTACTAAAGAGATGATGTTGGGCAAAGATGCGCACCCGCTTGTTAAGCAGGCGGCTGAGACGGCGCTTAAAGCAAAAGGTGGACGCGGCATTTATGGTGCATTGAATACGGGCTTTGAAATCCTGAACGTATCAACCATGAAGGGGTTAGGTATGGCAGGTGTGGCGGCGATGCCTTGGTATGGCGCGCCTAATATGCCTGGTTTGGAACAATTGTCGCACAATATGCTGATTGGCGAGAATAGCTCGATCAAGGCATATCAACACTTAAAGGATGCCGATGCTGGTAAGGTGCAATTAGCGCCTGAGCAGCGCGTTGGACTTGTTCGCTTCATGATTGCCAGCATTCCTGGCATTGCTAAGAATATGGGCGTAGATAACCGCCTTGTGGAGCCAATGGCAGAAGCGTTGGTGAGCAAGGGGTTGAATGCGCGCCAAACGCTACAGGCGATTGCTAACCCAGAACAGATGACTGCGCTGGCACGTGAGGCAACCGAGGCGCTTGCTAAGAAGGCCGAGGAAGCCAAAAGAGTGGCCGCAGCCAAGAAGGATGCAGCGCCAGAAACCAAGAAGAATGCAGCACCGGAAGCTGATCATCCAAAGACCAAAGAATTGCCTTCCATGCAGATGGCTGCGGCACCTGCTAAGCAGGTAAGCATGGCCGAAGCATCGCATGAAGGTATGGTGGAAACCCGCCAGAAGGCCCAAGCACACTAAGCTAGGGCAGCCCATCTAAAGGGCCAAATGTCACAAAAGGTTCATAATCCTTACTACTCAGTATGTTAAAATAAAGGCTGAGGAATTGTAATATTATGGCGTCAACTATCGCAGCAGTCGGCAATCTTGGTAAAAAGATTGATGGCAAGAATTGGAGTCCGAAAGCGATTGCTTTGTCGGTCGCTGGTTTTGCTGTTGCGTTGATACCTGCTGGATTGTTCCTTTCGTGGGGCGTTGATCTTTATCGCAATGCTGAAGTCGCTAAAGATCAGAAAAAAGTTTTAGCAAAATATTATCGCTCGCAAATCGCTGCTGAGCTTGGAATTGATCCTAACAGTGTTGGCCATCGCGAATTGGATATGGCGGCAAAGACCAATCCTGCTTTTGCAAAATTGGTACGCAAGGTTGATCTAGAAAAAGAGCGCGCTGATCGCGCAAGTCATATGAGCAACGGTGCGGCAAAAGTAGCAACGTTTGGCGGGATTATTCCAGGATCTGGACTTGCTGCAAAAGGTGTAACAGAAGCAGTGAGCGGTGTTGCTGGTGGTTTTGCTTCGATGCTTTTCAACAAGGATACGCTGACCGTACAAGATGTGGTTTCAGTGATTGATGAAAAGACCGCACAAGGTGCGCCAATCGAAGCTGTTGATGTGATGCTGTTGCGTATTGCGCAAGATGAAGGTCTGCAAGAAGAAATCCAAAAGCAATTTAAGAAGCCACTGCATAAAATGAACGAAGTAGAGCAGCGTTCTGTATTAGCTGCGATGCCTGATTTGTATCAGTTGGCGGATCGTGATGCGCAGGCAGTAAATACTGGTCGCCTTAAGCATCAAGATTTAATTATGGTATCGCCTGGCCAACAGCAACAAGCATTTGGGCAGTTTACTGCTCGTCATGGTTCGCGTGGTGGTCGCCAAGGTAGCTGGGCACAGCAAGTCAATTCACAACGTGCTACTGCACCTACGCAAGGCCGCGTCGTTTAGTTTTTCAATTTAGTTTCAGGAGTCGTCAATGAGTTTCGTGGAAACGCAATTCCCGAGCGATATTAGTTATGGCTCATCGGGTGGGCCAGAATAGTTTTTATAAAAAATGGCCAGAGCTGTTTGATCAGGTCTTTAGAATTCCCAGCGACCTTGTAAGCCAACAAACCACTTAAATTCTTTTTGCTTAGCCACCATGAAATGAACGCCGCCTTTTTCTTCGACGTAAAGTGGCGCACGTAAAGCGTAACCCTTGCGAGAGCCGCGCAAGCGGACAAGTTCTAGCTGATAAGGTTCGGTGAATTCATCTTGGTCGTAGTCGATATCCAAGACGGCGAGCTGACCCGATTTTGCCTTCGTCTTGTCGAAGTTCAAATGTTTGATGGAGAGGTCCATCATGCCGCAGGCGGGGAGAAAAAAGGTTGCGGCGAGCAACCCGCCAATCGTGATTCCTTTATTCGATATTGGCAAGGCTGGCCCAGCGTTTGCATGAATCGGCCTATACATGCGTTCAATATAACTCAAGATTCGTTAAGGATTCGTTAACTATTGCGCGCTATGCTGGCTGTTTTGCCAGATAGCCGTGCACTGCAATATGAAAGTGGGTGCCACGGCGGTGAATGGCGCGCTGAAGTAGACGTGCCACTCATGGAAACAACCGAACAATATGATGTGGAAATTATCTATAGCGGAAATGTTATAAGAAGTTGGCGAGTGAATGTGCCAACACAGCTTTATACGTCAGCAGAACAAACGTCTGATTTTGGCAGTATTCCTAGTGATTTTACGGTCAGGATTTATCAACTTTCGTCATTGGTTGGGCGCGGACAGGTTGCTGAAACAATCCTCTAATCAGTAACGGTTTGTTAAGAATTGGTGGGTATAGTGGAGATATGAACTTCCAGAACGTATCCACTGCTGATTTGACCCGTCGTATCACCAGCTTATTTGCTGGTAGCAAGAAATGGCGAGGCTGGATGGAAACATTACCCCAAGCTCCGCACGAATATCATGCGCCGATGATTACAAAGCAGGCGCTTTCGCAATTAGTGCAGAAAACGAGCTCTTTTGATATTGAGCGAAAGATTCGCGATAATACCGCGCGTCAGTTGGCGCTTAGTTTGGGTATGCGTATTGGTGATACGCGTACACAAGTGATTCTTGATAGCTTGGTGCATTTGGTGGAAGCGAATGAGATTAGCTTCTCAGCGTATGTGAATAAGCTTGATCACCTCTATCCTGAGGCGATGAAGTCGTTGGATATCAACCTGCGCGCACGTGTGACCTCGTTACTGAATCACACGCACTAATTTTGCAATAATTTGGATTTTGCTTGTTGGAACTCGGCGTCACTGAGGTGACCTGCATCGCGCAGTTTTCCAAGGCGTTCTAACTCACTCGTTAAATCGACAGTAGCATTCAAAGTTCCGCTCGATTGCGCCGTGCGATGGGCGCTGGTGGCGCTTGCCGCCAAATCATAGACCATCTGGCGTTTATAGATGTCCATCGCCTCTTGGACAGTTTTTACAAAGGGGTGAATGCTGGATTTCAAAACCATTTTAATGGTGATGGAGGATGCGCCGTCCCAAAACCGTAGAGCACCGAAGAAGATGGTGTAGCTCGAATCAATCGACTGAATGCGATCAAGCGACATTTGTACCTGACGCAGCCCAAAGAACATGCCGCGATCAAGGAACAAAACACGGCGATCGGTGCAGACACAGAGCCACGTTGACGTGTTCATGTAGCCAGAGGTGAGTGCAAGGATACGTTCACCCTCCGCAAGGACTTCAGGCAGATAGCGAATTTCTTTCTTCGTATAAAATACGTAGCGGTGCGGCAGCCCGTTAATTTGTTTCCAGATCTGATCAATCGTCGGCATTCGATGATTCTAGCATTCTTCTCACACAAACCAAACACTAACGGAGGACCACATGGCGAATACGCCACATTTAAGCATGACGTTGCTCGAGCAGTCACAGGCGCAAAAGGAAGTAACGGTGAATGAGGCTTTTTACCGCATCGATGCGCTGCGCAAAGATCTGCGCGTTGCAGAACAAGCAGTGATGCGCCTTATCCATGTGCCACTGACGCAAAACCAATTTGATGCGCTCGTGAGTTTTACGTTTAATCTGGGTTCTGGCGCATTACAGCGTTCGACGTTGCGCCGTAAAATAAATCGAGGCGAGCATGAAGCGGCTGCGCGTGAATTCTCGAAATGGGTATTTGCGGGCGGAAAGCGGCTCTCAGGCTTGGTTAGGAGGCGGCAGGCCGAAGGTAAACTTTATATGAAAAACAGCGTGTTATAGCCATTGCGGGCACGGCAAATTTTCATAAAACTGTCACATACATACACGCTCATTTTGCTATGATGTGAGTAGGAAATAACGGGAGCCGTGTATGGCAAAAGAAAAAAAAGCAGCAACGATTGGTGAAATGGCACAAGCCATTGTGGAGCTTGATCCGCGTGGTGCAAAAGATGCTAAGGGCAATCCCATTCAGCCATACAGTGTGTTTGCAGATGATTTCAAAGGTAAGCTTAATGATAAGTTTAAGCTTTCGGTAGAGGAATTCAAAGGCCTTTCGGATGATGTAAAAGACGCTGCGCACGATTTCGTAAAACTTCAGAAAGAACTGGGCAATAAAATCGTTGAGACAGATGGTGTTTTTGCTGCGAAAGAAGGTGTTGATTTAGGTGATGATGCAGCAAAGCTTGCGCGTTTGAATGAATCTCATAGTTTGCTACAAGGCCAAAAAGGTTCGGCGGACAAGATTGCTGGTCTTGGTAAAGCGCTAAAAGGTATGACAGGTATGGTGCAAACCGAAGGTTTGGTGGGCGCTGCTGTTAAAAATCTTAATCCGAAGAATGGTCCAGTTGCATTTGCTCGCATGGGTGCTACGGCGCTGTGTGCTGTGGGTGCTGTGAATGGTATTACCAACTCAAAAACCAAAGATGGTGAAGACCGCAGTATCTTGATGCGCGGTGGTCAGATTGCCATTTTCACGCTTGGTACTGCTGCTGCCTTGTTGCTTGGCAGAGCACACCTACAAAATGCTACTAAGGCTGCTGCAGCAATCAGTTAATCTGAATGATTCGTTTGAAGCGTTCTGCATCAGCATTTGATAGATGCACGTGAACGTGGATTTTCTCTTCTTCATCTTTGCGATTGGTGACTTGCCCATGCGCGTAGAGCCATGCAAGCGCTTTGCCATTCGTTGGGTCTAGCGTGAAATGATGTGCTTCCATAAGGTGTTCGGATAGCATCGCCTCGATGCGTTCGAGTAGTTCTGCGCAACCTTCGCCGCTCAATGCAGAAACACGCACGATGGGCAATGTGGTATCTTCGGCTGCTGCCAATGGGTCGAGCTTGTCGACTTTATTATGTGCCTCGATGAGATGTTCAAAATAGCTTTCATTGCCGAATAAATTCTTCATCACTTTCTCGACATCATGTTTTTGCGCGAGTGTATCTTCGCAACTAATATCGCGCACGTGAATCAATACATCGGCTTCCAATACTTCTTCGAGCGTTGCGCGGAAAGCGGCGACCAGCTCCGTTGGAAGATTGGAAATGAAACCCACCGTGTCGGATAGCATGACCTTCAAACCTGAAGGCAAGGTGAGGGAGCGAATGGTGGGATCGAGCGTTGCAAATAGCTGGTCTTGCGCGATGACGGCAGATTGCGTGAGCCGATTAAAGAGCGTGGATTTGCCCGCGTTCGTATAGCCAACAAGAGCGACCACCGGATAGGGAATATCGCGCCGTTTGGCGCGGTGCAGTTCGCGCGTGCGCACGACTTTTTCCAACTGTTTTTTGATTTTATCGATGCGCTCGCTGATGAGGCGGCGGTCAATTTCAATCTGCGATTCACCCGGACCGCCCAAAAATCCGAAGCCACCGCGTTGGCGCTCAAGGTGTGTCCAACTACGCACGAGGCGTGATTTTTGATAGGTAAGCGAGGCGAGTTCGACTTGCAGCTTTCCCTCGTTCGTGCGTGCGCGGGCACCGAAGATTTCGAGAATCAGCGCGGTGCGGTCAATGACTTTGCAACCCAGATTCGTTTCCAAATTGCGTTGTTGGATGGGCGTTAATGCGCAATCCATCACCACTAAACCAATGTCATCCGATTCGACGATTGCTGCGAATTCTTCAACCTTGCCTTTGCCGAGTAACGTTGCGGGAGTTATGGAGCGCAGCTTGGCGATATGCGCGCCCACCACCTGCAAATCGATGGCCGAAGCGAGGCCCACGCCCTCTTCAAGACGTGCGAGTAAGCTCCGCTCGTCGTCGGATTTGGTGGTGACGGGGTGGATAACTAAGGTTCGTAGCGTCAGATACTACTCTTGAGCAGGTGCTGCATCGTCGCCATCATCTTCGCCTTTATAGAGGCTGATGGGTTGGCCAGGAACGATGGTGGCAATTGCGTGCTTATACACCAGCTGCACTTGCGGTGAGCGGCGCAGAACGACGCAGAAATTGTCGAAGCCCGAGATATTGCCCTGAAGCTTCACGCCAGAGGTCAAAAACACCGTAACGGCGACTTTTTCTTTACGCAGGGTATTGAGGAAAACGTCTTGAATATTCTGATTTTTTTCGCTTGCCATGGTTCTTATTCCTTTTGGTTTTGCTGTTGTTATTAGTGGCTAGCTCGCACCGCGAGACTGGGGGCACCATACAAAACCCGATTAAAAAGGCAATAGGGGAAGCGTGTTTTACCCATTTTTGGCTCTAGGCCTAGGGGGACACCCTAAAACCTTAACCATATCTTAACACAAATTAACCCGTTCCTTTGCTATAGTCAGAACATAGGAAGTTAACAACACCCTATACGAAATACATGATTTCTTCTGTGCGAGGAGAGCTTGGGGTACCATGAAAATGGTACCCACTTTTTTTAGGCCGCATCGGATTGTTCGGCTAGCTCGACTGTGGTCGAGGCGCCTGATTTCCACTCACTCACGTTACCTG
This sequence comes from Alphaproteobacteria bacterium, assembly GCA_017302575.1. NCBI lineage: Bacteria > Pseudomonadati > Pseudomonadota > Alphaproteobacteria > Alphaproteobacteria bacterium. The sequence goes on from JAFLDD010000001.1 coordinate 174,996, forward strand.
CACCGCACACATCGCCAATCCAAGCATCGGGTTTGAATGCGCTGGCTACGGTCAGTAGTTTCACAGGGAATTTAATCGATACGTTTGCCTTTGATTTAGCGTCGCGGATGCTGGTGAGCACTTCGAGTGCTTGTTTGCCTGCATCAAGTGCCTCGGCTTTCACGCTGAAGTCTTTCTTGCTTGGCCATGTGCCGCGAGCATGGAGTGAACCTTTGGCAGCGTAATCATCGGCGAAGATGTGGGAATAAAGCTCTTCGGTCACGTGTGGAACGAAGGGCGCATAGAGTTTGAGAATGGTGTTCAAACAATAATACAGTGCGCGGATAGCCGATTGCTGCTGCGCAGCGGTGAACGAACCATCTTCGTTGTACACGCGCTTTTTAATCAGCTCCAAATAATTGTCGCAGAAGTCTGCCCAGAAGAATGCGTTGGTTTTATCGAGCGCGTCGGCATATTCGTAACGCGCGAAGGCTTCGGTTGCGGCGGTCACGGTTTCGCTTAAGCGCGAGAGAATCCATTGGTCGAGCACTTCGGTAATCGCTTTATCCGTTGCGGCAGTCTTTGGTGCGTCGGTCATTTTGTTCAAATGAATCGCGGCGAATGCAGTCGCGTTCCACAGTTTGCCGACGAGTTTTTTGCCGATTTTCAGCAGGTCGGGTGAGAAGGCCGTGTCTTGCCCGAGGCGCGAGGTCGCTGCCCAGTAGCGCACCGCGTCCGTTCCTTTTTCTTCGATGAGTGCAACGGGCGTTACCACGTTACCTTTAGATTTTGACATTTTCGATTTATCTTCGGCCAAGCACCAGCCTGAAATCATGAGATTGTGCCATGGCACGCTATCGCTATGTAGATGCGCCTTCACCACGGTGTAGAATGCCCATGTGCGGATAATCTCGTGCGCTTGTGGGCGCAAATCAGCGGGGAACAGTTTCGCGAAGCGGTCACTATCACCACCAATCGCATGCGCAGAAAGTTGCGGCGAAATCGACGATGTCGCCCATGTATCCATCACGTCCATATCGGGAAATAGTGCAACTAGCTTGCCTTCGGGATTGATATGGATTTTTCCATGAAAATTTCCTGAAACTTTATGTCCTCTAGAAGCGGCCTCGGCATCGGAAATTTTTTGATAACCGCTTGGTGAATCCACTAGCGGGTTCACGGGTAATTGTTCTGACGAAGCGTAAACTAATTTGATTGGTTGTGCGAATGCTTCGAGATCATCTACACCCAATTCATACCACACAGGGAACGGCACGCCGAAGTAGCGTTGGCGCGAGATGCACCAGTCTTGCGACAGGCCTTCAATCCATTGCTCCATGCGCACGCGCATCCACTCTGGATTCCAATTACACTCTTTTGCTTTTGCGGTCAGCGCATCTTTTTTGTCCATCACGCGCACGAACCATTGTTCGCTTGGTAGAATCTCCAGCGGCGCGCCCGAACGTTCAGCGCATTTCACGGCATGGGTGATTGGTTTTTGCTCGGTCAGCAAGCCAGCATCTTTCAGCAGCGCGATGATGGTTTCGCGCGCGCCCAGATTTTTTGGGTCTGGGTTGGATGTCTTTTTATTTTGAATTAATTCAATCTGCGCATCGGCGATGCCTGCAGCTTTGAGAAGCGCGGGGTCGAGCTTGCCGTATTTATTGAGAATCACGCGGGTTTGCAGCTTATGCTTGTCCCACCATTCTTTGTCGGTGTCGTCGCCGAAGGTACAGCACATAACGAGGCCAGTGCCTTTTTCTTTATCGACTTTTTCGTCCGCCACCATGGGAACTTCGATATTGAAGAGTGGCGTGCGTGCGGTTTTGCCTTTGTATTTCGCCGCATCATCGGGGTGATACATGAGCGCGACGCAAGCGGGTAGCAGCTCTGGTCGTGTGGTCATGACAGGGACTTTCGCACCATCGACTTCGAACAAAATAATGTTCTGGTGGCTTGCCATTTCTTTATCGACGATTTCGGCTTGCGCGATGGCGGTTTGATCAACAGGGTCCCAATAAAACGGGCGCAGGGCGCGGTAGCAATGGCCTTTTTGAACTAAATCCAAGAACGAAAGTTGCGACAGGCGGCGCGAGTCGTCGGATATGGTGTGATACTCTTGCGCCCAATCAACGGAGAGGGCGATGCTCTCGAACAGCGCGCGGAATTCTTTACGCGCTTCTTCAGAAACACCAAGACACACATTGATGAAGTCTTCGCGCGACATATCCACGGCGCGGATTTTTTTCGTTTTCTCGACCAAGCGCTCGGTGGGCAGCCCGTTATCGTCAAACCCCATGGGGTAGAAGACGTTTTTACCTGTCATGCGTTGGAAGCGGGCGATGAAATCCGCCTGCGTGTAGCTGAATACGTGCCCCATGTGCAGCGTGCCGCTCACCGTTGGCGGAGGGGTATCGATGACGTAGGAATTCGCGCGCGATTCATTCGCGTCCCACGCGTAGGTTTTATGGTTCAGCCAATGCTGCTGCCATTTTTTCTCGATTGCTGCCGTGTCGTATTGTTCGGGCAGGGGAGTCATTTTATGTGTGTAGGTGCTCATGGGGCGTGATGTGTAAATGGTTTTACAGGTAGGTGCAACCCCTTCGCCTCTATGATTTTTGTGCCTTCGGCACGGGGGGCGCTTTGCCCCCGCTACGCTCCCTCGCCGCAAGCGGCTCGCGCAGCTACGGCGCTACGCAGTGTACCCATTCACAGTTCCTCTAATTCATTTGCGAGGCGGGTTGGGCTACCCACTGCTGAATTTCTGGCATGAGTTCGAGTGGTGATTTGCCGTCTTGCGTGCAAATGTTGGGATTGGCCCCATAATGTATCAGCAATTCAACCATGTCGCGCTGGCGCTCAAGCGCTGCGATAGTGAGGGGGGTCACCTTGCTTTCAGGTGACATGATATTGGGATTTGCGCCATGGTTAAGCAGGAGTTTTGCAAGCGCGTAGAGGCCATTGATAACACAATAATGTAGTGCGCTGATGCCCTCGTTATCCAGCGCATCAATGTGGCAACCTTTCATGAGAATGATTTCTGCGATTTTTGTGGCAAGGCTGATTTGGCGCGGTTCGGTCATGATGTTGGCGCAGAGCAAGTGCAGCGTCGTGTGGCCTGCATAATCACAGCTTGCAGCGCTGGGCGAGGCTAGCAATAGGCGATCAGCGATTTGCAGATGTTCCATCTTCAATGCGATGTGGAGTGCAGTAGTGGCGCGTGTACCTGCTAAAAGGACAGGGGAGGCACCATGATGGAGCAACCACTCCACCACTTTCGCCCGCCTCTGACGAGTAGCCTCCATCAGAGCGGTTGTCTGACGAAGGGGGTGCGAAACGTCGATCGGCAGCCCACCATCGTGGAGGCTGCGCATCGTATTCCAGTCAGCAGTGGTTACGGCACTGAACCACGCATAGGCTTGGTTTGTGGCATCTTTCGAGGGTCTTCCATGTTCCAGTAAGGTCATTTGACCACCTGTTTTGGGTTGTGTTATTGAGCTGGATACCATCTAGGGTTGTATTCTTCGCTCACTAAATATGCAACTAATAATTTTAAAATTAAATTTTTATTAATTACAGGTTGTATATATAAGTTTGAGTGCAAGCAATTGACCTAAGTCAAGCAAGCGGTTTTTTTACTTCTGGGAAAATGGAGAGTTCATGCACTATTCAGCGCGCGAGACTTAATTGTGCGCTTTCTAAGCTGTGTACGATATGCTCGGCCAGCATTTCTGAAGCCTTAGATAAGTTGTCACGTTTCAGGAGGGCGATTTCTGCATCAGCGAGTTCTGGCAATTTTATTTCTTTGCGAATCTGATGAATGCCACTAGGCAACATATTGGCGGGCAAAACGGTGACGCCCAATCCAGCTTTCACTGCTGCAATTGTACCAGCGAGACTCGGGCTGGTATAACTAATACGCCATGGCTTCTTAATTTTATCCAGCGCCGCTAGTGCTCGCGCGCGATAGATGCATGGTTGAGGTGATAATACCAACGAAAGAGGCTCTTCGACTTTGTGGTGATCTGCCGCTGCCCAGACTAGAGGCTCGCGCCAAACTTTAGTACCGCCCTTTGCCGCCTTGGGATCACGCTTAACCAGCACAACATCGTAATGACCGCGACGAAAACCCTCTATGAGGTTCAGTGTTAGGTCGCACGACACATTCAACTTCACGCGTGGATGATGTTGGCGAAAAGTGGAAAGCACGTCAGGTAGGTAATGTGTCGCGAAATCCTCGGGCGTGCCAAGGCGAATGTCACCCTCTATGTCTGGCTCTTTAAGGCGGCTATATGCTTCCCAATGTAACTGCATGATGCGCTTCGCGTATCCAAGGAAGATTTCACCATGCTCGGTGAGTTGCACTTTGCGTTTAGAGCGGTCAAAGAGTTGGCATCCCAAGCTTTCTTCAAGCTTCTTTATTTGCAAACTAAGTGCAGATTGTGTGCGCCCAATACTCTCTGCGGCGCTGCTGAATGTGCCTGTTTCAGCAATTGATATAAAGCTTTTGAGAACATGTGTGTCGATGTGAAATGGCATCGCTTACCTATAAGTAATTCTTATAGAATATATAATAACTATCAATTTTCAATATAAATATATTTATCGTATTGGCAGCACACCAATACACACAGCAAGGAAACTTATGGAATTTTTGGAACTCATATCACAAAACGTACTTTCGCCCGCCATCCTGTTTTTTGCGCTGGGTATTATAGCGGGTTTTCTAAAATCCGATTTGGAAGTACCAGACAGCATCAGCCGCTACTTGTCGCTTTATCTCATGATGGCGATTGGCTTCAAAGGTGGTGTAGCGATTGCCAATACGCATGACCTTAACGGCGAGGTGATTGCCGCGATCGGTGCGGGTTTGCTCATTGGTTTTCTACAACCCTTTCTTGCCTATGGTTTGTTGCGTCTAACCTCCAAGTTGGACAGCCCAACTGCTGCCGCAGTCGCTGCGCATTATGGCTCGATTAGCATGGTGACATTTGTAACTGCCGCCACGTTTCTTAAAGCCAACGAAGTTGTCTATGCGGGTTATATCGTTGCTGTTCTAGCGTTGATGGAAGCACCTGCCATTATCTCTGGATTATTCATTGCTCACCGTGCGTCACCACAGACCAAGCATGCACGCGAAGAAAAGAGACTGTTTAGTCGCGAGATATTCACTAATGGTGCCATTCTGCTTCTGACTGGCGCATTCCTTGTCGGCTGGATTACAGGTCAGCCAGGCATGAATAAGGTGGCTGGCTTCTTAGATGCGCCGTTTCAGGGGATTCTCTGCTTATTCCTGTTGGATATGGGTTTGTTAGTGGCGCGAAACCTCCACCAACTGAGAAGCTTCACTTGGTCGCTGGCGCTGTTCGGAATTTATATGCCGCTTATTGGTGCGGGCATCGGCTTAGTCGCCAGTCGTTTGATAGGGCTGGATGTGGGCACAGGAACTTTGTTCACCGTGCTATGTGCCAGTGCGTCTTATATCGCTGTGCCTGCCGCCATGCGCCTTGCGCTACCAGAAGCTAGAGCTGCGATTTACGTGCCGATGAGCCTTTCTATTACATTCCCCTTCAATGTGACGCTGGGCATACCGCTCTACTTTGCGTTGGCTGAGAGACTTCTTACTTAATCACTTACGTAAAGGGACAAACTATAACGAAGACCATCACGATAGATCGAGATTCAGCGTTTGCCTCTTTGCTCCACGCACCAGAATAATAGGCTTAATTAATTGATTTTTATTGATTTTGCCGTATTGGGGGCCGAGTGTAAAATGGTGCGGATGAAAGGACTTGAACCTTCACGCCTTGCGGCGCCAGAACCTAAATCTGGTGCGTCTGCCAATTTCGCCACATCCGCGCAGACTCTGCATTATAGAGTGGTATCCACTTTAGCAAGGTTTTTTACTTGCTGGTAGTGGACTCTTGTGCTTTTTAGCGCGCTCAATCATTCCAACCATAGAGAAGACCATGCAAGTAACAGCCAAGGCACATAAGGGACTTAACTACAGCTACAGCGTGACGGTTCCTGCCGCACAACTCGAAACACATATGGAAAGCGAGCTGCAAAGCCTCGGCCAGAAAGTGAAAATCCCTGGCTTCCGTCCTGGTAAAGTTCCAATGAACGTACTCAAGCAGCGTTATGCAAAAGACGTGATGGGCGATGTGCTGCAGCTCGCAGTGAATAAAGCGACGAAAGAAGTGGTTGAGAAAAACAAGCTACGCCCAGCGCTTCAGCCAGACATCAAAATCACTGAATTCAAAGAAGGCGGTGATTTGCAATTTGATATCGACGTGGAAGTGATGCCAGAAGTTCCCGAAATTAAGTTCGAGAAATTCACGGTGGATCAGTACAACGTGGAAATCAGCGAAGAAGAAGTAATGCAGAGCCTGACGCGCCTTGCAGAAACCCGTAAGCATTTACATATAGAAGAGGCAGGCAAAGCGGCAGCGAAAGGTTCTGTCGTAAAGATTGACTTCTTGGGCAAGATTGACGGCGTGGCATTCCCAGGCGGTGCGGCACAAGGCCACATGTTGGAGCTTGGCTCGAACCAATTCATCCCAGGTTTTGAAGACCAACTGATTGGCACCAAAGCGGGTGATAAAGTAGATGTGAAGCTAAGCTTCCCTAAAGATTATCACAGCAAAGACTTGGCGGGTAAGCCAACTGTATTCGAAGTAACGGTACATGAAGTTCACCGCGTGCACACGCCAGATGTGAACGACAAATTGGCAGAAGGTTTTGGCTTCAAAACCCTTGCTGAGCTCACCGATGCAGTGAAAACCCAAATGGCGCAAGAAGCTGGCCGCGCGGGTCGTGAGAAGTCGAAGAAGCAGCTCTTTGATATTCTCGATGAGAAAGTTGATTTCGAGGTGCCAAAGAAAATGCTGAGCAGCGAATTCGACAGCATCTGGAAGCAAATTGAAGAAGCGAAAAAGCAAGGCGACAAGGAACTTGAAGGCAAGTCCGATGCTGAGCTGAAAAAAGAATACGAAAAGATTGCTGAGCGTCGCGTGCGTCTTGGCATCATTCTTTCGGAAATTGGCCGCATCAATAAACTGCAAATCACCAAAGAGGAACTTTCCGCAGCCGTGATGCAGCATGCACGTCAATTCCCAGGCCAAGAAGATAAGGTGTTCGAATATTACCGCTCGAATCCAGCAGCGCTGGATGATCTCAAGGGCCCAATCCTTGAAGAGAAGGCAGTGGATTTCATCTTAGAGAAAGTGAAGCGCACCGAAAAGAAAGTGACGCTTGATGATCTGATGGGCGATGAGAGCGCTGAAGGCGAAGGCGCCAAGTCAAAGAAGAAGAAAAAGTAGTGGCTTAAAAGGCGCACCTCTTTTTTTCGCACGCTCTGTTTCCTATCTTTCTGCTGATAGCTGTCTTGACCAACTGGTTATAAACGGTCTAGGCTCAGATAATCATTCAGGGAGATACTCATGCGATTCAATACGAACGATATGCTCGACAGCTATCATGAAACCGCCAGCCTCGTGCCAATGGTGGTAGAGCAATCCAGCCGAGGTGAACGCGCCTACGATATTTATTCGCGCCTGCTTAAAGAGCGTATTATTTTCCTTACGGGCGAAGTCGAAGACCATATGTGCTCGCTCATTGTGGCGCAGTTGCTGTTCTTGGAATCGGAAAATCCCGATAAAGAAATCTTTATGTACATCAACTCACCTGGTGGTGTGGTGACGGCGGGTCTGTCGGTTTATGACACGATGCAATATATTAAACCAAAAGTAGCAACGCTTTGCATTGGCCAAGCATGCTCGATGGGTTCCTTGCTGCTGACCGCCGGTGCGGCTGGCATGCGTTATGCAACGCCTAATGCACGTATCATGATTCACCAGCCAAGCGGCGGTTTCCGTGGTCAGGCATCTGACATTGAGATTCACGCGCAGGAGATTTTGAATCTGCGTCGTCGTTTGAATGATATGTATGTGAAGCATACGGGCCAGAAGCTGCCATCCATCGAAAAAGCGATGGATCGTGATAATTTCATGAGTGCAGAAGAGGCGCTGAAGTTCGGTCTGATCGACGAAATCGTCACGAATCGCGGCGATGCTGAGAAAAAGGTGAAAAAATAAGGATTGCCGCACCGCAGGATGATGTTGCGGCGCGGTGGCAACAGGATACGATTTTTTAACCATTTCGTGTCTAATATGAATCAATGCTACTACCAGATGTGCCATGAAGGTCGTTAGAGTAGGGCAAAAGGAAGCGTGTTATGAGCAAACCTCGCGAATCGAAAACCACCCGTTACTGCTCGTTCTGTGGAAAGAGCGAACATGAAGTCCGCAAATTGATTGCGGGCCCAACGGTCTTTATTTGCGACGAGTGCGTTGAGCTCTGCGTTGATATTATCCGCACCGCCGACAAATCGACCGTAACGACTGAGTCGCCTGAAGAAGTTGCGTCACCGCAGCAGATTCGCAAGGTGCTGGATGATTACGTGATCGGCCAAGAGCGCGCGAAGAAAGTGCTCTCGGTGGCAGTTCACAACCACTATAAGCGCATTTCGATTATGGAGAAATCCAAAGAAATCGAGATTGCCAAGTCGAACATCTTGATTGTTGGTCCTACGGGTTCGGGTAAAACCTTGCTCGCGCAGACCTTGGCTCGCATTCTTGACGTACCGTTCACGATGGCGGACGCTACCACGCTGACCGAAGCAGGTTACGTGGGTGAAGACGTTGAAAACATCATCCTGCGTTTGCTGCAGGCGGCTGATTACAACGTTGAGCGTGCGCAAAAAGGTATCGTGTATATCGATGAGGTTGATAAAATCTCGCGCAAGTCTGAAAACCCATCTATCACCCGTGACGTGTCGGGTGAGGGTGTGCAACAGGCCTTGCTGAAAATCATGGAAGGCACGGTAGCTTCGGTTCCGCCGCAGGGTGGTCGTAAGCATCCACAACAGGAATTCTTGCAGGTTGATACCAGCAACATCCTCTTCGTGTGTGGTGGTGCGTTTGCGGGAATCGAAAAGATTATCGCGCGTCGTCAAAAAGGTTCGTCCATCGGTTTCGGTGCTGACGTTCGTAATACGGACGAGGCGAAGCCTGGCGAAATGTTTAAGTTGCTTGAGCCTGAAGATCTGTTGAAGTTTGGCCTTATCCCCGAGTTTATCGGTCGTTTGCCAGTGATTGCAACGCTCGATGACCTTGACGAGGCAGCGCTCATCAACATTCTGACCGAGCCAAAGAACGCGCTGGTGAAGCAGTACAAGAAGATGTTCGAGATGGAAAATGTCGAACTCAAGTTCACAGACGATGCGCTCAGTGCGATTGCTGCAAAAGCTATTGCGCGTAAAACAGGTGCACGCGGTCTTAGGGCTATCTTGGAAGAAATCTTGCTCGATCTGATGTATGACGTACCAGGTGCCGAGGATATCTCGGAGGTGGTCATCAACGCCGATGCAGTGAATGGCAAGGCTCAGCCTGTCATTGTGCATGATGGTGGTAAGAAGACGACGGGCAAAAAAGGCGCCTAAAAGGCTAAATTTTAGGCACTGATTTTCCTTCACATCCCCTTTTATTCGCGTAAACTAATCCTATATCTCTTCTGACTTCCTTCGCACCCGAAACCCCAAGGTCTTATGAGCACACCAAGCCTTTACCCCGTACTCCCACTGCGTGATATCGTTGTATTCCCTGGCATGGTGGTGCCACTTTTTGTTGGTCGTGAAAAATCCGTGAAAGCGCTTGAAGCGGTTGTTAAATCCAACAACAAGATTTTGCTCGTGTCGCAGCGTAATGGCTCGCAGGATATTCCTACCCAAGAAGACCTTTACCGCGTGGGTACGATTGCTACCGTGCTACAATTGTTGCGCCTGCCAGATGGTACAGTTAAAGTTTTGGTTGAAGGTGTTAGCCGCGCAAAAGTCTTAGAATTCAAAGACAACGCAGAATATTATGAAGTGGCTGCTGAGGAAATGGAAGAGTTCTTGGGCGACCCAGTCGAGACGGAAGCCATGTTCCGTTCGGTCATTGCGAAGTTCGAAGAATATGTGAAGCTCAACAAAAAGATCCAGCCCGAGACATTGGGCGCAGTTTCTAAAATTACCTCGCCGTCTGTGTTGGCTGACACGGTAGCAGCGCACATGGCGATTGATATTCCGCAAAAGCAGGAAATTCTTGAATTCACCAAGATCGCTGAGCGTTTAGAGCATGTCTATGCGCTGATGGAGTCGGAAATCGGCGTGCTCAACACGGAAAAGCGTATTCGTGGCCGCGTGAAGCGCCAGATGGAGAAAACCCAGCGCGAATATTATTTGAATGAGCAACTCAAAGCGATTCAGAAAGAATTGGGTGAGCTTGACGAAGGGCGTGACGAATTGGCAGAGCTTGAGGAGAAGCTCAAGAAAACTAAGCTTTCCAAAGAAGCAAAAGAGAAGTGTGAAGCTGAGCTTAAGAAGCTACGCACGATGAGCAGTATGTCGGCGGAAGCGTCGGTGATTCGTAACTATCTCGATTGGATGGTGACGATTCCATGGAAGAAGGCAACTAAGATCAAGACTGACCTGACGCTTGCCGAAAAAGTGCTCGATGACGACCACTATGGTCTTGAGAAGGTAAAAGAGCGCATCTTGGAATATCTTGCGGTGCAGGCGCGCACCAAGCAAATCAAAGGACCCATTCTTTGCCTTGTTGGCCCTCCAGGTGTGGGTAAAACATCGTTGGCACGCTCGATTGCGAAGGCAACGGGTCGTAATTACGTGAAGATTGCGTTGGGTGGCGTGCGTGACGAAGCTGAGATTCGCGGTCATCGTCGTACCTATATCGGTTCGATGCCGGGCAAACTCATTCAGTCGATGAAGAAGGCAAAATCATCCAATCCAATGATACTGATGGATGAGATTGATAAAATGGGCCACGATTTCCGTGGTGATCCTGCCTCAGCATTGCTGGAGGTGCTTGATCCTGAGCAGAACAAGAACTTCAACGACCATTATCTCGAAGTGGATTATGATTTGTCGGACGTGATGTTCATCACCACCGCCAACTCGCTCGATATGCCACGTCCATTGCTGGATCGTATGGAGATCATTCGCCTGTCGGGGTACACTGAAGACGAGAAGGTGAATATCGCGCGGATGCACTTGATTCCGAAGGTCCTCAAAGACCATGGCTTGAAGAAGGACGAGTGGACGATTTCCGAAGACGCGTTGCGTGGCGCCATTCGTTACTACACGCGTGAAGCGGGCGTACGCAGCCTAGAGCGTGAAATTTCGAAGATGGTACGTAAGTCTGTCAAAGAAATCATGATGGGCAAGAAGACATCTGTTCACGTTAGCCTCAAGAATCTCGGTAAATTCCTTGGCGTGAAGAAATACAGCTATGGCGCGGCAGAGGAAAAAGACCAAGTGGGCGTAACGACGGGTCTTGCATGGACCGAAACGGGTGGTGACCTGCTGGTGATTGAATCAGTGGTGATGCCAGGCAGAGGTAAATTCACCGTCACGGGTAAACTCGGTGACGTGATGAAGGAGTCTGTGGAAGCGGCGTCGAGTTATGTGCGCTCGCGTGCGTTGGATTTCGGTATTAAGCCGCCAGTATTCAAGCAAACCGATATTCACGTGCACGTGCCAGAAGGCGCGACACCTAAAGATGGTCCGTCCGCAGGTATTGCAATGTGCACGACGATTGTCTCGGTGCTGACAGGCATTCCTGTGAGCAAGAACGTGGCGATGACAGGTGAAGTAACGTTGCGTGGCACAGTATTGCCTATTGGCGGCCTCAAAGAGAAGTTGTTGGCGGCGTTGCGTGGCGGCATTACTAAAGTGCTCATCCCGCATGAGAACGTCAAAGATCTCGAAGAGATTCCTGATAATGTGAAAAAGGGTCTTGAGATTATAGCCGTGAAGCATGTGGATGAAGTCTTGAAACATGCATTAGTGCGCATGCCGGAGCCTATTAAAGATTGGGTAGAGGTTGAGGATGCAAATGTCCTCAAGAAGTCAGACGAAGACGAAGATACTAGCGTAAGACCGCATTAATCGACGTGTACTTCTAAACCAATTTTCATATCGCTTGTTTGCAACCATTGATGGTGCGTTTTCCGCATTACTTTCGCATAAGTTTGCACATTCGCTGCTTGCCTATTTTATAAGACATTCCGCATGTTAACGCACCTTGACATAGGCCAGTACTGCACCTACATGACCCTTAAGAATCATTAATTAAATTCTAGCTAGAACAGACCTCAAGAGTACCCATGTTACATAACCAACAGACCATCAAAAACGCCTCAAACTTCCTTAAAGTGCTTGGAAACTACTATCGTTTGCAAATCGTCGATTTATTGATTTCGGGCGAGAAGAACGTGACTGAGATCAATGAACATGTTTCAGTGAGCCAGCCCGCTTTGTCGCAGCATCTTTCCAAATTGCGCCGCGCTGGGATTGTTTCGTTTCGTCGTGACCGTCGCCAGATTTATTACACCATCAACGACCCAAGCGTGCTCAGCCTATTAAAAGTGATGGTGGATTTCGTTCCGCAATCTGCGCCAACTCGCGATAAACTACAGGCGTAATTAACGCCCCAGTCTCCAATACCCTCTAACTTACTTAATTGTCATCATACTGTCATGATTAATGGGATATAATCATTGCTCAACTAATGAGCATGTTGTGACAGAATCCGCAGATGACATATTGAAGCGCTTAGGCTTCACTGAAAAGAACATCTCCAGCATCGTTGGGCGGGGCAAAAGAAACTCGCCTAAAACACTGCAACTTATTCGTGAGACGCTCACCGCAAGGGCAGATGATTTAGCTGCGCTGATGGAAGCAACGGGGTTCGATGCGAAAAGCCTGTCCAGTATGCTTCATGGCGCTGGGGCGCATATTGCCACGGGCATTGAGGCGCTAGTCGCGAATAAAGACAAGCTGAAAGGAATGGTCGATGCTGGCACGTTCGATGCGAAAAGCCTGTCCAGTATGCTTAATGGCGCGGGGGCGCATATCGCCGAAGCAATCGACGCAATCTATACGCGTCAGGATAAATTGAATGCGATTGTGAGAGGTGGTTTTGCAGCTACTGAAGTGGCTACACGGTTACATGCCGTCGCTACCAGCGATTTAGGTGCAGAAATCGATGCGTTGTATACATCGCTATACCCTGAATTGAATAGCAACACTGTGATACCAGCAGGTGCAGAGGCGCAGATTGTAGATGGCAGTCCTGCAACGCTTGCCGCCCAGCAGCAAGTGGAGAAATAATAGCGATGAAGATATATGCACAGCAGATTACCCGCGAGAAGGCACTAGTCTACGATTTGCGAGCGATGGTTAATGGCGAGAAGCGTTATTTTATAGTGAAAGTTTCACCTGCCAAACGCACTGCCTTTTTGCACGCAGTTGAGAAGGATGCAGGGTTTCGACTAGAGGATTACGGCGATATTATTCACCGAGGCTGGAATGAGCCTGAAGACGGGCTAAAGGCGATGCTGCGTGAAAAATATGGTATGTATCAAGAAGAAATAGTTTCTTAACGCCCGCGACTTTGGTCTTTTCCCGTTTCTTTGACGGTTCCTAGATACTGCTCTTTGCTACGCATGACCATGCGCGCCAGCATTTTCAGCAATGCAGCAAGCTTCTTGCGGCCTTCAGGGGTGCTTACGTCCACCTCGTCGAGCATTTTGGGATCGAGTGTCTGTAGCCCGTAGGTAAGCTTATATTCTAGCGGATTGGTGATGACGGTTTCGGCTAGCTGGCTTAGCGCCTCGGCCAAATCCTCGTGCGACATTTGATCCATTTCCTCGAAGGTCGGCAGGGTGCGGATGTCTTCGGCGTCGTCGGAGGGTTTAATGGATGGCGGGTTTGTGCTCATTGGTCGCGCCCCCCTCAGGTGTCACCATGGCAAGTGCCATGAACTCTTCGAATTTGGAGAACCCCAAAAACGCCACACCCGCTTGGAGATTATCCATCGTATCGCCGCCTAGATTTTCATTTACCCATTTGACGCGGTTAGATGGGCGGTCGCTGGCGATGTAAGCAAAATAGTTGAAAAACTTGTGCCCTGGGAAATTGAACTTGAGCGTTTTATTGACCACATCAATAGTGAAAGAGCCAATCAACGTGCCGTTTTTGAACACGTGAGTGGTTTGGCCTTGCTCTTCGATCTGGATGCCAAATTTTTCGTAGGATTTCTGGGTCATCCAGCGCTGATAGCAGTCTTGGGCGTGTGTTTCAAGATTCTTAGGGGAAAAACAGCTAGGCTACTTGCGAGCTGCCAATGCGTGTTGCAGTTAAGATGACTTCACCGAATTTGGGCGATACCAGTTTTTGCAGGACCATGCGCTTCACGCTGGATTCAAAATTGCGCAGCGCATCGCCGAATAACGTCGTATTGACGGTGATTGCAGAAAGCCCGCCATCCGCCATAGGATTGACGCACTGGGCAAAGCCCCCGTCGATCAATTCAATGTAATCATGCGGATTAAACATCGTATATTCCGGTTCATTGTGACTCATAGCACCTACAGAATGTAACAAATTTCTGCTGATTTCTGTATGACATTTTTATGAAAACGTATGGTTTTATCGAAGTTATCCACAGGCTCGGTGTGCGGATGCATATGGGCTATGCAATCTTCGCAATACTCGCTCATCCGCTTCGCCTTTATAACTGCGGCATACGTTGATTGTATGTCTCGCAGATTTGCCCCGTCAGGAAACTGGCGGGGCTTTTTGCTGGTAGACTATAAATTCTTCTCGCCATCACTTAATTCCGCGTAACTATCCGCCATGAGCTGTCCTCGGCTGACGCGAAACTGATTTGCCGCATCTTGTGAGCGCGCACTTTCAACTGAATTGGTGGAGGAGCTCATGCGTGGTCGTGAAGCAAGTTGCACAATACTGGTCACGATGCGCGATAAATTTCCCACGCTACCAAATGCATTACTTGTGTTACTCGCGTTGTTCTGGCGCGCGGATTTTGTCACGAGAGATTGCAGTTCTTTGGTGAGTTGTTGGCGTGCGTCACTCAATAGTTTTTGCGTGTCGCGCTCTAATGTCCTGCGCAATTCATTACGTATCGAATCCATCAGCCGTTTTTGCTCGCGTTCGGCGCGTTCGGCAGCAGTTAAGCGTGATCGTGTCATGTGTCTCTCCTATGATGGAAGAGTTAGGCATGATTTCGCGTTATCAGGAAGGGGGAGGGTTAACCGCGTGTATTAGCAAGCGACTGCGCTTCTTCAAGCGATGCTTGTGCCGTTACACGTGCCTGCCAGCTATCTGCTTGCGATGGGCCAGAACTCGCATAGCGTTCAACAAAGCTTGGTGCGGTAGATGTCATCGGTGCAGAATTATCGGCCTGCACGCGACCTTGGGTTTGTGCCTTCGCAAATGCTTGCACCATGCGATGTGCTTGGTTCTGCGAATCAATATCCGAATAAAGCACATTGCTGCGCTCAGAAATTTCCGTGGCGCGGTTGGAGAAAATCAAGCTTCCTATAAATGTAACGCCTGAAACAGCTAATGCTCCAATCACGACTGGCCAGCCAATGGTTGCCAAAGCGCCTAAGCCCCCACCAAGACCAATGGTAGCTGCCAAAGCGCCTAGAATGGAGGTCGCACCCCAAAACATGTATTGAGATATATTACGGCTAAAATCCGCTTTCTTCTGATTCTCGACATAGGCTTGGGTTTGCTTGCGCATCAGCGGGGTTGCTGCAACGCCTAATGTCTCGCTATTCGGACTGTGTTGACCATGTGCCATATGTATTCTCTAGGTTTATTATAGCGCCTAGATGCCCAAGAAACATGACAGTTTTGTGAAGAAATGGGGGAATTAGAGGCTGTCTAAGGCGATTTCCTTAGCAGCAATGGCCTGCGCTTTAATGCGGTCAGTAAAGCCCTGTTTTGCAGGGGGCGTAGTGATTTTTGCCTGCTGCAGTTCATCGGCGCGTTTTGCAGCGATTTGGTAGGCAGCTCCATCAAACTGCATGGCTTCCGCGACAGCTTTCGCAGGGCGGTAACGATCTTCCAGCCAGCCATTGGCAATCGAGAGCAACGTATCTGGGCTAGCGTTTGGCAGATGTGGTTGCAGCTTGCCAATCAGTGCCTGTGCCAGTGTGCCATTGGGCGTAAACGCTGCTGCGAGTGCTTCGTGCATTACGCGTTGGCCGAGTGCGCCTGCTGCAACGTGGGTTGCACCTTCAGGGCCGTGTGGGTCAGATTCTTGAACCAAACGCCCAGCGATTTCTTTGATTTTGCCTTCTGGCATCACGTTGCCTTGATGCATGACAGTATTATTGGCAAGTGCCTGTTCAACTTCTTGAGTCGTGAAATCAGGCGATTTGAGGAGTGCGACATATGCCGCTTCTTCGGCGGCGCGATTCGTCAGAATATTACGCGCACAACGCGTGGCCTCAGCATGTGGTAGCGGATAGAGAGGTAGAAGTTTGTTCCATTCCTTCTCGATCTCAACCGCGAATAGATGTGTGAATTTCCCATTTGGGTCGATCGCTTGATGCAGTGCTTCGTGTACTTCAGTCGTATGTGCGACTGCTTCATTCACGGTTTTGCCAGCCGCTAGATAGGCGCGAGCAAGGGCGGTGGTTTCACGCACGAGTTTTTGCCGCTTATGCGGTGGTAATGAAGTGGTTGAGCTCATATGCAATTTATTGCGAAAGATTCGCAATAAGTACAATGAAGATTATGTGACAGCTTAAAAAGCGCCAATTTCCGCCAAATCTATAGGCTTGCCAAGCCTTTGCGCTTTGGCTATAGAGTCGCTTCCGTTCAGGAATGGCCAGATAGCTCAGATGGTAGAGCAGGGGATTGAAAATCCCCGTGTCGGCGGTTCGATCCCGTCTCTGGCCACCATTTCCTCATTTCGCTTCATCTCACCAAACATCAAATATCCTTATAAAACTTAGGCTAATGGCCGATTTTTCAAATCACGTCATTTCATAATAAATCGTGACATATCACCCATATCTGGGTACAAATCTGGGTACATTTTGAAGGTACCCAGCAGGTGAATCATGTTCCTTTCTGAAACTGCCGTGCGTAATGCCAAGCCCAAAAGCAAGCTATACCGCCTTAAAGATGGGGATGGGTTATTCCTTCAAGTTCACCCCTCCAAAGCCAAATACTGGCGGTTGCGCTACTTTTTCTATGGCAAAGAGAATGTGCTGGCATTGGGTACATACCCTGAAGTGTCGTTAGCAGAGGCTCGCGAAAAGCGGCTGCAAGCCCGTAAGTTGCTGGCCAGTGGTATTGATCCGAATGCGAAGAAGCGTGAAGATAAGCAGCGCGTTATGCTGGATGCAAAAAACTCCCTCCGCGCCGTGGCTGCTGATTGGCATAAAACCAATAAGTCGAAATGGACAGCCGATCATGCCCATCGTTTATGGCGTAGGCTGGAGTTGCACGGCTTTCCCGAGCTTGGTGATCGCCCAATTACCAGCATCCGTACACCTGAATTGATACCATTATTGCGTAACCTTGAGAAAAAAGGCTCACCAGAAACGGCGGGAAGATTGGCTCAGGTGCTAAACGTCATTTTTCGTTACGCTGTGCATAGCGGTATTATTGAACAAAATCCTGCGGCAGATTTGCGCGGTGTCGTTGCGCCCGTACAGAAAAAGCATTTTGCAGCGATTCACCCCTCTGAGTTGCCCGAATTGCTTGAGAAACTAGAAATTGTAGAAACAAGCCCTATCAACAAGCTGGCAACGCGCTTACTGCTTTTGACATTTCTACGCCCTGGGGAGCTGCGTAACGGCCTATGGTCGGATATTGATTGGGATAATCGGCTCTGGAATATCCCGCCTGAGCGCATGAAAAAGCGCCGCGCGCATATTGTGCCGCTCTCTAAGCAAGCGATGAAACTACTTAAAGAACTTCATAAAATCAGTGGTTATGGCCGCTATATGTTCCCCTCGCAGCAGCGACGCAAGCATCCCGTTATGTCCGAAAACACCATCAACATGGTGCTGAAAAAGATGGGGTATAAAGATAGGCAGGTGGCGCATGGCTTTCGAGCGATCGCCTCAACAGTGCTTAATGAGAGCGCGCTGTTTCGTCCCGATGTGATTGAAGCGCAACTCGCTCATATCGAAGAAAACAATAGCCGCAAGCCCTATAATCGCGGCGAGTACCTTCAAGAGCGCATCACCATGATGCAGTGGTGGGGAGATTATATTGAAAAAGCCAGCAAGAAAGTCACTAGCGATGTCAGTAAAATCAAAAAAATCGCGTAATCTAATCAGAGAGTATAAAAATAGTGGTGGGCTTTTGGGTCATTTATCCAAAGAATTGAACAATGGTGATAAAATAGCCCAAAAAGAAGCAACGGAAATAGTAGTGAAGGTTGCTTACACTAATGCGGATTATAAAAAATCTGATGATGTGGCGCATGCTCTTATTAAACTGGCTAAAGAAACTGATCTTGAGACTTTTGCCTCAGGGCCACCAGTTAGCCGTCTAGTGGTTATATCGGTTATGGGGCTTGTAAGAGAACAAGTGTTGCAGAATGAAGCCGAGTCCTATGTTCAATCAATGAGGGGGAAGAAAAGCAAACCGCGCTATTCAAAAGAAAAGAAAGTTTTTTTCGAACATTTAGATCGTTGGAGTAGAGGCGAAATATATTATAAAAATAAGAAAGCTTTTTTATGCGCCATGCAAGATTTGACGGGGGTAGCTAGTCACAACACGTTCTATGCTTGGATCTGTGAGTGCCCACTTAATTCAGCTAACAATCACATTAGCCAAAATCTTATAGAGTTATATGATGAAGCATATAAAGCTGCTTCTCAACACTTAGAAAGCACCACTTAAAAACTACTGCAACCGTTAGCAGGATTTTCTACATCACCGCCAAGCATTTATATCCATAGCGTCACACATGACTTTATGGAGACTCATCAATGCAAACAAAACTTAGTGATTTATACGACCTGCCCAGATCAGGATTTTTACGTCAATCAGAGTTGATACCAGAAATCATTCCATTTTCTGCGGCAACACTGTGGCGAAAAGTTAAATCTGGTGAATTCCCACGCCCTGTAAAGCTATCTGAGCGCATCACGGCATGGCGTGCAGAAGATGTGCGCGCATGGATGGACAAATTAGTAAAAACAGAATGCTAAATGATCTGATTGTTCAACGGTTGGGCAAGACGGAAGCGTTGAATAATATATTAAGCCCTCACTTTTGGATTTGTGCATACGGGGCAGGATAGAGCGAACGGTTGAGATCCAGCACAACGGCGTGAATGACACGAACGTCAAGCGGCAACCAACTCCACGATGGTCATTCCAATCGCGGAGGCCAAGCGATGGGTCGGCTCCGATGGTTTGAGTCACTTGGAAATCGTGAGGTTAGCTCCATCCTCGGCTCTGCTGGGGATGGGTGAGCTATGCCAAAACAAAGAGTCTCACCAATGGTTTGTGAGCGTCAGAAAGAATAAAGGATAGTCGATGTCAAATAAGGATATAGCAAGTTTAGGAATACCAACACGATTTGGTGTATTGTCAGATCGCAGGCATATCTCAGGCATTTTTACCGCTTCTGTTCTAGTAACAAACCACATACCAAACTTATCGTATTTGGGAGAAGGTTGGGCACCCCAATTATAAGGGTGAATATAATTTTCTTCTGCCTCTCGCCAAGCGCAATCAATTTTGCTTACATCCACCCATACCACTTCATCCTGAGCTTCAGGGCGCGGATCGGCAATAAACGGTTTGCGCCATTCAACTTCCATTATATTATCAGCTATAAATAAAATCCGTATTGGTAAGAGTGAGGTTGCCCACCAGCTTGATATTGAAGTTGATGCCATCGGTAACGAAGGTATTGCCTCCACTAGTGTAGAAACCCAGATTGCCAGCCGAAGGGGTTGCGGTGCTTTGTAGTGCTGTGAAGCCCAAGCCACGCACGTCGATCTTATCGGTACCAGCAGTAAAACCACTGATGGTATCGAAACTCGCATTCGTCGAATCCGAAAGGGCTGCGAACACAAATGTGTCAATACCCGCACCACCTGTCAGACTATCTGCACCTGCGCCACCGATTATCGTATCGTTGCCATCGCTACCATCCAGTTCATCATTACCCGCACCACCATCGATGCTGTCATTCCCGCCATAGCCACGTAGATAGTCGTTATTATTTCCACCAATGAGTGTGTCGTTATAGGAGTTGGAGCCTGAAACACCTTCGATATTGAGGAGACTATCGCCTGCAGCGTGGCCCCCTGTGTGGGTGTTGGTTGAGAGATTGACGTTCACCGCAGCATTGGAGTGGTAATAATCGATATGATCCCAACCATCGCCACCATCTACCGTGTCTGCTCCTAGGCCGCTTCTTAACTGGTCACTACCTGCGTCACCGAACAAATAGTTGTCGCCAGAACCGCCATAGATGCTGTCATTAAACGAGGAGCCATTGACGTTTTCAACATTGGAAAGAATCGCATCCCCCGCGCCTTCGCTATAGTAATAGCCAAGCCCCGTACCCAGATCGACATAGATGCCCGCATTGGCGTTGGTATAAATAGCCGTGTCGATGCCATTACCACCATCCAGTGTATCCGCACCATTACCGCCATTTAAGATGTCGTTACCGTCACCACCGCTTAGGCTGTCATTTCCATCACCACCATTGAGCGTGTCATTGCCAGCGCCACCATTGAGGGTGTCAGCATCATTGCCACCGTTCAGTATATCGGCATCGTTACCGCCATTCAGTGTGTCTGCGCCGATACCACCATCGAGCGTATCATCACCCTCGTTACCACTGAGGCTGTCATTACCATCAATACCGCTTAGATAGTTATTACCTGCATCACCAGCAATCGTATCGGCATAGATAGAACCAGAGATATTCTCAATACTATTGAACGTATCACCTGCAGCGTGACCACCTGTATGCGTGCCAGTCGCTAGATTGACGTTCACCGCAGCACTGGAGCTAATATATGTAACCGTATCAATACCGTTCAGACCGTAGAAGATATTGCCAGATAATGTGCCCGCCAACGTATCGTTAAAGTTAGAAGCGATGATATTCTCAACGTTAGAAATTACGTCACCCGCAGCATCGCCACCACTTACCGAACCTGTCGCAAGATTGATGCTGATAGCAGCCGTTGAGCTCGCATAATCAATATAGTCTGCACCACTACCACCATCGAGCGTATCTGCACCCGCACCACCACTGAGCGTGTCATTAGCGGCATCGCCGAAGATGTAATCGTTGCCTGCGAGACCATAGAGTGCATTTGTCCATCCATCGCCGCTAATTGTATCATTAGCAGCAGAACCAGTTACACCTTCAAAACCAACCATGGTGTCGCCATTCGCATCACCACCCGATAACGTGCCGCTCAAGAAGTTGACATTTACCCCGCCGAAAGAGTCAACATAGGAGATAAAATCGTATCCATCGCTTGCATGAAGATAGTCAGCACCCATGCCGCCTCTAAGGGTATCATTTCCATCACCACCAAGTAGCGAATCGTTACCCAATCCTCCAACCAAGCTGTCGTCACCTTCATAGCCAGTAATAGTGTCATTACCACCAGCGCCTGTAAGAATATCATTCTCGGTGCTACCGTTAAGTGTCTGGTGTGTGAAATTGAGGTAGAAGTCATTATCCGACAATGTGCTCGCCACAAAATTGGTAAGTGTAATCACGATAGGACCACCAACGGCGCGTGGAACACTGATGGTAGTATCTTGGCCTACTTGCGTAATAGTCATGTCACTGAGTGTATCCACGTCCGTATGTGGGAAGGCTCTGAGGTCAATGCGATCTGAACCGCGCTCAAAGTCAGTGATAGTCAGCGCCGTGGCAGCGTAATCCACGACAATGAGATCATTACCTGCACCTGTTGTCACTACGTCACTACCTAAGCCAGTGCGAATCGTGTCAGCTCCTGTGCCCGCATCAATCGTATCATTGCCCGCGCTGCCTTCGAGTGTATCGTTACCATCGCCACCGCTGATGCTATCATTACCATCGCCTGCGTTAATGGTGTTGCTGGCGTTGTTACCAAGAATGATATTATCGAGACTATTACCCGTGCCATTAATGCTGCCACTGCCAGTCAGTGTTAGATTCTCAATATTGCTGCCAAGCGTATAAGTGACAGAAGATTGAATCGTGTCTGCACCTTCGGCTGCAGCTTCGGTTACGACGTCCAATGTTGAATCGACAATGAATACATCATTGCCTAGGCCGCCGACCATGGTGTCGTTACCCGTACCACCATCAAGCGTGTCTGCACCCGCGCCACCGCTTAAGCTATCATTGCCCGCGACTCCACGCAGCGTGTTATCATTGCCATCACCTGTGATGGTATCATTGTTGGCGGAACCATTCACATTCTCGATATTGCTGAGATTATCGCCAGCCGCTTCGCCACCACTATGGGTATTAGTCGCAAGGTTTACGCTCACCGCAGCAGAATATTTATAATCAATCGTATCGATGCCATTACCACCATTGATGGTGTCTGATCCTGCATCGGATTCGATGGTATCATTACCATCCCCTGCACTAATGCTATCGCTGCCATTATAACCCCAGAGATAGTCATTACCCGTGCTGCCTGTGAGCGTATCGTTATATTGCGAGCCATAGACGCGCTCAATATCGATCAAAACATCACCTGCCGCCTGACCACCACTATGGGTGCCCGTTGCAAGATTGACGTTCACTGCCGCGCTTGAATAGACATAGGTTGCAATATCAACACCTGAGCCACCATTGAGTGTATCTGCGCCATTACCGCCATCAAGTTCATCATTACCGTAGAATCCTTGGAGACTGTCATTGTTATCCCCGCCAAGGATATAATCGTTACCAAGGCCGCCATTGATGGTGTCGTTACCCGCATAACCATAGATAAGATCAGCACCCACGCTACCGTTGATTGTTTCGGCGCTGCCCGTACCATTATAGGTAGAACCAGAACCATAAGTGATATGGTTGCTCAGGAAATAGCTGTTTGTGATATTGGTTGCTGTAATCCCCTGCAGCACGATAGTCGCAACATTACCGTTGATTTGTGGGAAGGTAAGAACGCTATCTGAACCAATTTGTTCAATACTAATATCCGAAATGTCGTCCACGCTTGCGCCAAAGGCCGCCACATCAAGTCTATCACCTTGCGAGAAGTTAAACCCGCTCACGCGCGCCGAATAAATCTCGTTGGTGTTCACCGTGAACACATCCGCAGCGCCCGTACCATTCAAGACATAGTGAGGATTCGGGTTGAAGATGAAATCACCAGCACCAAGCGTATTAGCTGCAACGTTCTGCAAGGTAAGCGTGAATGTACCACCTGGTCGTACAATGCTTACAGTCGTATCTGCACCCGCTTGTGCTACCGTAAGGTCAGAGAAGCCAGTCGCATACAGGAAGCCGCTCACATCAATAGTGTCATTGCCATCCGTGTAGTCCGTAACAACCGCAGTGGTCGCACGGCTATGAATCACAAAACGATTACTACCTGCACCACCCGTCAGTGTATCTGTGCCTAGAGCGCCATTCAGCGTATCATTGCCACTGCCACCATCAAGCAGGTTGTTGCTGGCACTTCCAGTAATGGAATCGTTCCAAATTGAACCCGTGACGTTCTCGACATTAAGAAGCGTATCGCCTTGCGCGTAGCCGTCCGAATGAATGCCCGACGTAAGATTAACGGTTACCGCAGCAGAAGAGTCCGTGTAAGAGACCGTATCAGTGCCACCCGCACCATCCATCGCATTCGCAACATCACTGGCATAGAATAAATCATTGAAATTCGAACCTGTGATATTCTCAAAGTTCGTAACACTTAAACCAGCGGCACTACCGCCATAGGTGTTATTCTGCAGGTTTGCCACGACACCAGACGTCGCATTGCTGAATACAATCGTGTCTTGGCCAGAACCACCATCGAGAAACAATGCGCCACCATCACCATTGATAACGTCGTTTCCTCCACCACCATTGATGGTATCACTACCTAATCCACCAATAAGCGTATCGTTACCATCGCCACCATTGAGGATATCATTTCCATCATCCCCATGAATAATATCATCTCCCGCACCACCATTGAGCGAGTCATCTCCCGCACCACCAAGGATTACGTCATTACCATCGCCACCATTGACGGTATCATAATCACCATCCGCGTCGATCCAGTCGTTTCCTGCACCACCGTCGAGTGAATCATTACCTTCGCCACCAAGAATTACGTCATCCCCTGTACCGCCATAGATGGTGTCATAGCCTTCACCCCCGAACAGCACATCGTCTCCTGCATCACCGTAAATCGTATCGTTGCCCTCGCCGCCGAAAGCCCAGTCATTACCATCCCCACCAACCAACACATCATCGCCGTTATTTCCGACAAGTACGTCATCCCCTGATTTACCGTTGAGGGTTTCGTTCCAATAAGCGCCGACCAGCAAATCACTACCAAATTCTTTAACAGCGATGTCGGTCGTCGCAGTCGTGCCTGCCGCTTGGCGCTGCGCGAAGGTCGCGCCATACACGGTTTGCCCAGCCGTATAGAGCGTGGATTCGCCTTCCACTTTGGTAGAAAGCACCGTGCCATTCAGCACAATATCTTGGATATTTTTGCCGCCAAAGGTACTGTAAATCACCTGTGCGCCGTTATAGAATGTCTCATATGGCCCAGCCATACCCGCTTCATGGTTACCAAAAGGTGTTGCAGCCGTTTGATCTTCCGTATCCAGCACTACATATTCAAGACGCACAAACTCCGTGCCCTCGATATTCCCAGGCTGCGCGAGTTTATAGACCGAATAATGCCCACCGAATTTTCCGCGCGCGCGTTTGGACGCTTCAATCTGCGTGCCGTTATAATAAGTATAGACCGTCTGGTCGGCCAACTGTTCGTCATACGCAATCTGCGACAGTTTATTGAGGAAGGTATTATTCCAGTAAAGCTGCTTGCTGAGGATATTCTCACTCGTTTCCGCCTCACGCGCATTGACCGTGCTCAGCACACTATCCAGTGGCGCACTGCCGACCGTAAACGTCCCCAGATGCGTCACAGGGTCATAGGTCACTGTCGAAAGATCAATCGCATCACCATTCGATAACTCAATCCGCTCCAACCCATTGCCCGCGACGAACTGATCAGTAATCGTCGCCAGCACACGGCTATTATAACTCACCTGCAAATCATCGCCCTGCTTAAGCAAGCTGAGACCCGTATTCGCGTTCGCACTGCTCATCCACGAAAGCAGCATCGTGTCCACTTCCCCCGCCGTCGCACCGCTATCGACAATCACGTTGTGATGTTCATTCACATCCGAGCCAATGACATACACATCCGAGCCATCCTCACCCGTGAGCGTGTTGCTGCCCACGCCGCCCACCATAATATCATTACCAAACCCACCCGTGATGGAATCATCGCCCTCATCACCACGCAGGTAATCATCATCCAGCCCGCCGAGCATCACATCATTGCCCGCGCCGCCGAGGATGTTATCATCCCCCAGTCCGCCTTCTGCGAAATCATCCCCCGCGCCACCGACGATCAAATCACGTCCCGCGTCGCCATGCAGAATATCAATACCATCTCCACCATCGATGAAGTCATTGCCATTACCGCCGTAAATCTGGTCATTTCCAACATCGCCAAACAGTGTGTCGGAGCCATCGCCACCATCAATATAATCATTGCCCAAATTACCCAGCACGAGGTCGTTGCCTTCGCCCCCGTCGATCGAATCATCACCATAGCCACCATCCAGCGTGTCATTGCCCGCATCACCCGCCACGGCATCCGCGCCACCACCTGCGAGGATGTAATCATTGCCCGTGCCACCTGCGGCGACATCATCACCACTGCCCATGTGTATGAAATCCTGACCCGCACCGCCGAGTGCGGTGTCCGCTCCATCTTCACCGAACAATATATCCTCACCCGCGTCGCCTTGCAGTACGTCATTGCCGTCGCCGCCATTCAGGTGGTCGCTACCCGTGCCGCCGAGCAGGTTGTCGTTACCGCCACGCGCTTCGAGATAATCCGCGCCGCCATTGGCCGAAATGGTCTGCACGTTGTTATCACCCACCAGCACATCTGCACCGACATTGCCGAGGATGTAACCAATGCCCGTGCCTGAAGCGAGAATGGTCGAGCCTTCCGCATTGACGGCAACGAGCGCAGGAACCGACTGCCCATTCACCGTAATCGTCTGCACCTGGTAGATGCTGTTCATAACCCCCGCCGCCGTCTGGAACTCACC
This sequence comes from Alphaproteobacteria bacterium, assembly GCA_017302575.1. Taxonomy (NCBI): domain Bacteria; kingdom Pseudomonadati; phylum Pseudomonadota; class Alphaproteobacteria; species Alphaproteobacteria bacterium. Next base: position 201,216 of record JAFLDD010000001.1, read on the forward strand.
AGCACCGAGTTTGACAGAGCCGAATAAGCCGCTAATCACTTTACCAGCCAATGCACCTATGACTAAACCAACGACGGGAACAATCGCTCCGCTCACCAATCCGAATTGCGCGCTCAAATATGCAGATAGAGGTTGCACAGGCCCATAGGTGGAGGCAACCAGCGCAGAGTAACCAGACACGGAGCTGACAAGCGATGCCGCAACATACATCGAGCCGAAGGATACCGCCGTGGATGCAGCTAGGTTCGCCCAACCCGAAGAATCGAGATTACCATTAATAATACCATGCGCGAGGCTGGTAAGTGCGGCTGCGGTGCCACCACCTACTGCACCATCAATGCCCCATTCCGCATGTACAATATGTTGAATTGCCACACCCGTGATCACCGAGCTGCCCGCACGGATATAATCCGCACTGTTCCAGCCACTCGAATGCAGCGCGAAATCCACCGCCATGCGGCCTAATACATCATACACACCACTCGCCAAACCGATGGGCTCTTTCACGCCCATATAATCGAGAATTTTCACCAGCGAGTCTTGCGCTTCAACGTCACTCACTTGCCATGGCAATGGTGTCTGGTTATTGCGAATCTGATCGCGCAGCGCAACCATCGCAGGTGACATGAGATTTTGTGCGACCGTATCCGACAGAGCATTCTCCGCCATCTCAATTACGAAATACTTCAGCGCATCCGCAACTGATACGTTGCCAGCCACTAAATCCTGACCATACTGTCCGAAGAAGCTCACCATTGACTGGTGAATATTATAGGTGTCCGTCAGATTATCCCAATACGCTCCAGCTTGGTTGCTGACGAATTCAGTAACGGCATCGGCAGCGTCGCTAAATCCTTGCATGACTTTGTATAAAGGATTTACTTCTTCACCCACAGTCATCGTGGCGCTGTGAGAAAGTAGAGTTATCTTAACTCCGTTCGGTCCTTCGAGAACTTCGTAATTTCCATTTATAGTAGCGTTTGTATCATTTTTAATCGCATTAGCATCACCTTTGTTTATGTATGTGCTGCGAGAATTATCTTCTGGGTTCTGAATGTATTCTCTAAGAGATTCGAGGCCAATGTCGTGCGCGTTATCATCCCACAACCAATCAGCAAGTCTCTCGTTTAAGTCTGCTTCTGGGCCATTTCCAATTCCTATAGTATTAATGTGATAGCCATCACCTGAGACGGGGTGCAATTCTCTTACTACCAGCCCTGGACCCAACAAGTGGTTGGGCTGAGTCACATTCACCACAATATACCCACCCGAAGGTAAATATGTCTTAATATCTCCTAGTAATGGTATACTATAAGTTCCGCCATTTGTAACAGGCGTGCCATTACTACCAAAAGGCCCCAACATAGGGAATGGTTGTTCAAAGAAATTATTAATTATGATGTTTGGATTCGGAATAGTATCAGAAAAAGATACTTTCCCAGTTTCATTATAATAATGAAATCTATTTGGACCCGTATTTATAGCTGGATTGATACCGAGTGAAGAGAAATTTGGTATAATCACTTCGACTTGCTGATTATTCACTGTTGTATAAATTATACCAGTATTAGCAGAATTGATTGTAACGCTCGCCATAAATTTCTCCTCTAATTCTCAGAGAATCTAAATTTCACAAGTCTAAAAATTGCATAAAATACCAAGAATAAAAAAGGCGAAACTAATTTATGCAAAAAACCATAAAGCGTTATTTTCCCATCGGCATAAATAACTTTACCGCCTAGCGTATAATCCATTCCCTGCTCAGAAGCAGCATACATGCTAAGAAAAACATTTCCTAAAACAATCATGCAAGACAGCAATAAAAGCAAAATGTTAGATCGCAGCAAACGTATAGAAAATGCAAAGCACAAATACATCGGAATGCCAAAAAGTATCATATAAAGAAGAGTTGCCCTTATGAATTTGCTAATAGCGTATTCGTCGTTGATTAAGTCAAACTGGAATCCAGTATAAATACCCAAGAACGCCAAAATAATTACAATATCCTGAACGAATGTTTTGAGGCCAATCATCCCGCCCTCTTTTCTGCCAGCCAATTATCATTCGCTGCGCGTAGTGCTGAAGCGTTACCGCTCGTCATACGAGTGAATAGTGGGGAAGTCTTATGGTTAGATGGTGATGCGTGCTGTGACATGCCAACCCAGAATAAGTTGCGTGCGCAGAAAAGCAGGCACTCAATCTGAGGGCAAGAATAAACAATCAATTATAAACAGGTGTTGCGTGCATAGTGACTATGCGCTCAGTTCATAGGTTTGCGGTAATTCACGCCGTGGAATTTGAGCAGCTTTGGCTCTTTCTTTCCCTCCACAAACCTTAGAGATTTTCCCGCTGAGTTGGGGAAGAGATTCGTTTCAATATCCTGCTTCACTTGCTTCATATGTCCATAAGGCGCGATGAAGTCCGTGAAGTAGAGACTATCACCACTTGTGCGCTCTTTTTCACTCAACACCATCTTGCCGCCGATATATTGCTTCTCAACTTCTGCTGATAGCATCGCCCATGTGACGAGAGCGATAGGTTCACGCTTCTTGTTGCGGTAAATGCGGTATTGGCCGAGGTTGATGGCGGGCAGAATAATATCCGCAATATCGCGCACCTGATATTGGCGGTGAACTTTGGACACGAGCATGAGGCTCGTGATCTCACCAATCAGCAGATGCAGCTTCTGCGGCGTCATCTTCGCCAACTGGCCTTTGGGGAATTGAGGTTTGGGTGCTTTATTGGGCATACGCGCCTGTTTAGGTGGTTGCACCACAGATGCCTGAAAAATTCCTTAAAAGGAAGAGGCTGATTTGTAAGGGCAGGAGGGCATGGTGAATTGATATGGGTACATATCTGGGTACATAGAATTGTCGAATAAATAAATATTATTATATAACAAACGGTTGCCAGTTGCATTCGGTAGTGTCTCTGCCACCATTTCCAAAAAAAACAAAGGTTGGGCGCAGCAGCGCCCTTTTGTTTTTTGGAAATAATGAATAGTTCGGGAGCGAACGTTGTTCAACCCGAGGCCAACAGGCCGAGGTAAGGCAAGCGTAGCGCGCCAATCCCGTCTCTGGCCACCATTTTACTCATTAATCATCTTACGACCCAGTAACCTAAGCAGCACGATGCGTCCGCGCACGAGCCATGGGTAAATGGCTTTGGAAAGAAGCTCATGCTTAAAGATCGAACGGTTCACACGATTAAACAGGCTGCTGCCACTGGAAAGTAAGGCGAGGCGATGTACGGCGTCCTGCCCGTAATATACATTGCCATCCATGACAAAGAGCATGCCGTCATCGAGATTATATTCGTTGCTAATGGCCGACAGAACATCGGTGGGAAGGTCGCGTAGATTGACCATGTGCAACTGTTTGGCCAATTGTTTGAGGCGCACCCAGCGTACGTAACGCTTGCACATCGGGCAATCGCCATCATAGGCGATGATGGCAGCATCGCCATAGGTCGTGTTGAAGTAATCGAGGGTTGCGCTCATTACCACCGCACTAACGGACCATCAATAACCTGAGGCCCTAAGTCTGTTTTAGCATGTATCAATATATTCACGAGCTTGCCTTCAAATGACTTGTAGAAATCTTTATCAATTTCAAACGTATTACCATCTACCCAGTGCCCTTTAGCAGTTACATAAGGCAATGGTGACGGCACTTCAAGCACGCCTGCACTCACTTCGACAGGCCCTACATCCGTAATGCCGACGCCGTTGAGGTATATTCTTCGCATTGCCACATCGAACGTAGGGGAAGCACCGACAAAGCGGCCACTGCCAATTTCATACACGGCCCGTATACCAGAATGGAATATCGATTTTTCTCCCAGTGGCTGCGGGTAGGCGCTAAATGCTACGGTCTGCTGACGCAAGACTAACATAGATTCTTTAGGTAATTGTGGCAGAGGGCTGAGCCAATTCAAAAACTCTTTCATACTGTATTCGAGTTTTTCAAGATCAGTTTCCCTTGCCAGTAGCGGGTAGCTATCAGGTATATTCAAGAAACGAAGGGTGGCACCATCTTTGGATATCAATACAGGGTCTTCCCGCGTTGTCTTTCTTGAGATACGAGGCAGCATCTGCTGGCGTATCATTGGGCTCATCTGATCGGTGCGTATCCAGCGACCATTTTCCATGTTCATGCTCCATTCTTTTGAAGGTAGCTCAATGGTAATGTTCCCGCGCATAATGTCGACATATGGCAGGTGCTGATCATACGGTTTCAAGGCATAGATAGCCGCGTACATGTTCATGTCGGAAAACGGATAAATACCAAGCTCGTCTGCTTTTTGTGATAAGAATCCAGCCGCATACACTCCATAGAAAGCAGCAAGCCATGCCATTAAAATTCTGGGGCGGGCAGCCGCTTGCTGTGGGATAGGTGCGTGTGATGTTTGGTGCGAGGTGGCGTCTAGTTTTATGAGCGCCCATTGCCGTAATTTTGGCAGATAATAATCCCAGTCAATAAAGGAAATAATAAGCAGTAACCACCACGGGTCACTCACGCTCATCAGCGCATACAGGCCTATGCAACTCAGCGCAAAGACTACGCCCTCGAACAGTCTAGCATTGGGGCGATGTACCGAGAATATCACGCTCAGAACGATAGCCTGCATCAACAAGTGGATGGCAGCAATAAGCTGCCATAACCATGGGATGGAGCCAAGTGCCACAACATGTGCAGGCACGGACATTTCAACGTAACCATACCACGTGATGGCTAGTATGTGCCTCATGCTATCGGAAAATACGTAATCCCAGCCGCCATTGGTTACGACTAACTTTGCCCAAAATGCTCCAAAATAGAAAAGCGCGGCACTATATTGTACAGCCAGCACCGACCACAGGACGGGCGTATTTTTCGGCGCAAAGTAATAGTTGGGTTTTCTAGAGGCCAGCCATTTATCAAGCGAGAGTGATTTTCCAGCATTGGCGAACATAAAGGGAATGGCGCACAGAAAAATGACATTATATGGATGGGACCAGGCGATGAAACGGGATGCGTCCAATAATACCAGAAAAAGTACCGATAGAGTGCTGAGTATCATGGCGGGGCGAGTGGCAAGACCGATAATGGCCATGAATGTGCTGACCCATGAAATAGCTTGTACCACTAACCAGAAGGTTGCTGCGGGTGGTGTATCACCAAATAGCATCAGCAGACCAAAAGGCGTATAATTCCCTTCTGCGCGAAGGCGTGCAAATTCGACGATATTTCCATTCAACATTGCGTCGTGCACAATCAAGTTCACCCAGCCCACAGCAATAAAAAGCCCAATTCGCACAAGGCCAATGGATCGCTCTGAAGGGCGTGAGTCACGCCACTGTGAGTCAAAACCAAACACAAAACGAAATGCGTTCAGTAGTCTCTGTCTGTTTTTATGTACGTTGGGGTGTGCCAAGAGTTGTGCAATACGCGCCATAAAGGCTCCATACTTGAAGGTGCATGAAACCAGTAGTAGTTGCATAGATGATTAATACAAGTCAATCGCTTAGGTTTTTGTCTGCTGTGCGGAGTGCTTCTTCCATCGCGTCATCGTCGATATCATCCAGCTCCACGGCGGGAACGGCATAGGATTCCGTGAACCAGCGATTCAGGTCTACCTCGCGGCAGCGTTTCGAGCAAAATGGCTTGAAATCAGCAGCGCTAGGCTTTTTGCACGTTGGGCAGGTCATGCTAGCACTTCGGGCAGGTTTGGTCTTTGAACAAGGCGCGGCCACAACCCATACACATTACCACACCTTCGGACTTGGTAAGGCCGTGTCCAACGGCGACACGTTCATCGAATACGTAGCAATGTCCCTCCCATAAGCTCTCGGTCTTGGGCATTTGTTCTAAGTAGGCCAATATTCCGCCTTCGAGGTGGTAGACCTCCTCAAAGCCTTGCGTCAGCAGATAAGCAGAATATTTTTCACAGCGAATACCACCCGTGCAGTACATGGCGACGCGCTTGTTCTTTTTCGGGTCGAGATGTTCTTTAGTGAATTTCACCATTTCCTTGAAATTTTTGGTGGCGGGATTGATCGCGCCTTTGAAGTGCCCGATGTCGAATTCATAATCATTGCGTGTATCGATGGTCACTACGTCAGGCGCAGTGATAATGGCATTCCAGTCTTTTGGCGCGATGTATTTTCCCACACATACGGATGGGTTGGCTTCGGCGCCGAGTGAAATCAGCTCGCGCTTCACTTTCACCTTGCTGCGGCCAAAAGGCGGGTTGGTGAAATAGCTGATGCGATGATTGAGCGTTTTGAATTGCGGCATGGCACGCAGATGCTCGACCATACCTTCCACGGCTTCTTTAGCACCTGAAATCGTAGCATTGATGCCTTCGGGCGCGATGGTGATTGTGCCCTTGATGCCAAGCTCTTTCATGCGCGCAAGTAGTGGTGTGCGCAGTGCGTTTGGTTCACTGAGTGGCGCAAAATGATAGAATGTGCTTACGGCAATAGTGCTCATATGCCGCTAAATAGCGGCTTCAAGCAGATTTGTCGATACTCTTTCGGCGCTGCTTTGCTCGGTGCTGATGCGCAAGGCAGGCGTGCTGGTAACGGTAGGGTTGGATGTTGCGGCTTGCAGCTCTTGCTTGACTTCGTTGAGCCATTTTACGCGTTCTGAAACTTCAGGGTGAATCGCGTTAATTTGCTTTTGTGCTTCTTTCCAGAACGGAAGTTTTGGCTTGGTCTTATCAAGTTTAATCAGTGCGTTTGCTAAGGCATCGGGGTCACCGCTAATAATGGCGCCTTCAAAATCAGCCTGCAATTCACTGGAGTAGCCATTAATTTTTTCAGCCGCACGTCCGCCGACTACGCCGCTTATGCTACTGCCTACGACGCGCGATGCGACATGTCCCCAAATACGGGCACCTGCAGGCGTGCGCCCCAGAAATGGTAGAATGGCTGCGGTTGCTCCCACACCCAATGCAGTTGCCGCATTTTGGTCGCGGTGGGGTTTCATGTTTTTAGCGTGGGCCAACTCATGTCCTAATACGCCGCAGACTTCGCGGTAGGTGAGGGTGCGCAATAATCCCGTGCTTACCATCATTTCCGTTGCTGACAGAGCCGAAGCCTGAGGTACGTCGCTTTCCGTAATCATAAGCTGCATAGGCGCAATGAAGCCTGCGCGGTTGCATAGCGTTTTCCAATGCGCAAAAAATTCGGGATGGGTTTGTTCGGTTACCAGCTTAGCGTGTTTGAAGCCGCGAAAGCTCATGCTTAAATTGCTTTGAATATCGATGCGCTCATCGCTCATGGGAACACGTGGTACAAAGCGAGGGTCAATTTCATTGGCGATGGCATCTAGTGGCAGCGCATAGCCCGAAAAATCTTTGCCACGGAACATATCTTCCATGCGATTTTCAAAGCCTTCATAGGCTTTGGCAAAGTCATTCCACAGATTGCTGAAAAAGCCTGCCATGATTAATATGCGGCACCAATTTGGGTTTGTGTTTTGTCAGAGAGCATTGCTAGCATTGATTGCGTTGGTGTCTTCGAACCTAAGTGGCGCGCAGAACTCGCCATGGCAGTGGTGCTTGGCGTATCGGCGTTGCAGCTATGGCAGCCACCACATGAAGAGGCATGTGGTTTGGTTTCCGTAGCGATAGCGGCATCGAGCGCTTCAGATAATTGGTTGATACGCGCTTGCAGCGCTTCGTTCGGATTGGTGGATTCAGTTTGAAGGGATTGCCACTGACGGCCAAGAATTTTCTGCGCTGTATCCATTGGCACCCAAGAGCAGACAGCGTGATGGTCGAGCGAGATAGTAGGTTTAGTGGTACCAAAATCGATGATTTGGACATTGGCTTTAGGAATGACCATATGCTGGTGTGCATCGAGATTGTCGCGCGGGATTTCATGGAGTTTAGGCAAAAGCCAACTGCCGTTACCGTCGCCAGCAATCATGACTTGCTGTTTTCCGTCAGCATCACGATACATCAGCAATAGTGGACGATTCTCCACTTTTGGCAGTGCGATCGGCTCGGACGGTGTGGTTGCAACTGGCGTTGCAACGGGTTCTGCGCCATCGGTTTTGGCCAAAGCTTCCTGACTCATGGCAGGCTCCTTTACGGTTTTCTACACCCCTGAGTCTATCGAAATTGCGCCACTTCAAGTGTGACAGTTTGGTGAAATTATTGCCAGTCGGCTTCCTCTTCGCTGATGATATTTCCCTTCATTGACGGGCCCTTAGTGTGGACGCGGTTTTTATCGCCGCACACAAGGTGATGCCAGCTTGGGAGAGGTTCGCCAAGGTAGGCGAGGCGGTAGCCACAGGTATGTGGCAACCAGGTAAGTTCGGCGACGTTTTCGGGGGTTACTTTTACACAATCCGCGACGTTTGTTTGCCGATTGGCGTAGTCGGTGCATTGGTGGCTATTCAAGCATAGATATTTGCAGGCGACGTTACTGAGCGCGATTTCGCCCGTATCCTCGTCTTCGACTCGTATTTGGCAGCATAATCCGCAGCCGTCGCATAGTGATTCCCATTCTGCGGGGGTCATTTTTTCAAGCGGTTTTTTTAGAAATGCGGGCTGGGTCATGGCGGCATGATAGTAGAACAGGATGTTTCCAACAATCTGATTGTCGGTCAACCTGCGACACGTTAATGAAAAACCATGCATTCGCTCCGAGCCTCATTTCAAGCCTTAGACCAACGCACACGCGGCATATGCTTCGTGCTGTTTGCTGTCATGGTCTGGAGTGGCTGGATGATTGTGAGCAGCTATGGGGTGCGCGGCTCACTTTCTGCCTATGACATTACCGCATTGCGCTTTGGCACGGCAGGATTGGTGATGTTGCCGCTACTGATGAAGAAAGGTTGGCGGGTTGGGCCATGGGGCATTTGGGGCGGCGTTTGGCTAGCCTGTCTGATGGGTGCAACCTATAACACCATCACCATTTATGGCATGAAATTCGCACCTGCTTCGCACGCGGCGGGGCTTATCAATAGCTCCTGCGTCGCATTGATGACGATTGGTGGCATTCTCTTACTGCGTGAGAAAAGCTCGCGACTCAAACTTTCTGGTATTGCGATTAGTATCATCGGCGTACTCGTTATCGTTGATATTCTGCATAGCGATGTTACGGCGGGCAATATCGCGTTGGGGCATTTACTGTTTCTGATTGGTGGCTCCATGTGGGCGGCTTATGCGCTTTTTATGCGCGCGTGGAAGCTTGACCCCATTCATGTTGCGGCAGCAGTCTGCGTCTATTCCGCGCTGCTTTATCTGCCAATTTATTTTCTGTTCTTGCCCATCAATGTCAGTGTTCATAATTGGGACGCAGCATTGTTTCAGGCGGTGTATCAGGGCATCATCAATAGTGTCTTTGCACTGATGTCGTATAATCGTGGCGTCGAGCTATTGGGTGTGAGCGCGTCGAGCGCCTTCATTCCCATGATTCCCGTGATTGCAACGCTTACGGCTATCCCAATTCTGGGACAAGACCCCACACTGACCGATGCGCTGGGAATTGCACTAGTTGCGGGTGGCGTATTGCTCTCGACGGGGATTATCGGTAAACGTAGCTCTTGATGAGCAAAGCATTCACGAAAGAGGGTGATGGCGACGAACCGCATGATGATGCGGACGATGCAGACGCATTACCCAGAGGCACCAAAAATTATATGACACCCGCAGGCTTCGCAGCGATGCAGGCAGAGCTGCGTGAGTTGCTCTACAAAGAGCGCCCGAAGATAGTTGAGATTGTTTCATGGGCGGCTGGTAATGGTGATCGCTCGGAGAATGGTGATTATATTTATGGCAAAAAGCGCCTGCGTGAGATTGATAAGCGCGTGCGTTACCTCACCAAGCGCATCGAGAGTGCGGAGGTGGTGGACCCCGAAGGGCAGCAGCATTTAGAGCATGTATTTTTCGGCGCGACAGTAACCTATATGCGCGAAGACGAGCGCGAGGTGAGAGTGAAAATTGTCGGGGTTGACGAAGCGAAGGCGGAGATCGGGCATATTAGTTGGCTATCGCCCGTCGCACGCGCGCTGATGAAATCAACGATAGGTGATATGGTGGAGTTGCGCACACCAGTGGGTATCGAAAGTATCGAAGTGCTTAAGATACACTATGAAATCATTAAGGAATAATGGCGCACCCGTCAAAATGTGCTCGGCGTTGCCTGCGCGCCAATGCTAAACTCGCTTTGCTCGTTAAGCGTATGGTCGAATAAGATTCGACATTCAGATGACGCATGCGATTCAACAAAAAAGCCACCGCAAGGGTGGCTTTTTATTAAATGGCGCACCCGTCAGAATTCGAATCTGAAACCTCCTGATCCGTAGTCAGTTTAGCCTAGTTCTCCCACGTGCGCGCGCGTGCTTATTAAAATACTGAAAAATAGTAAAATTATGTTATTTTATTAATTTAATTGTTAATTTTGATACGCTCATTTACGTTCTCTCGTGGTGACTTATTGGTGACTTTTTAACTCTCTGACCAGCGATGAGTATGCATATAAAATTGACAAAAAAGACAATCGACGGATTCGCATTTGAAACGTCTGAGAAAAAAGATATTCGCTGGGATGCGGAAATGTCTGGCTTCGGCGTGCGTATTTATCCAAGCGGCAAGAAGGCATTTATTTTGTCTTATAGGCAGCATGGTAAAAAGCGCCTGCTTACGATCGGTCAATATGGAAAAATTACACTTGACCAAGCTAAGGATATTGCGCGTAAGCGGCTAGGGGAGGTGGCAGACGGTAAAGACCCGCTACTTGCACGTAAGGCCGTAAAAAAGAAAAATGTAAACACTGTTGAAAAAGTTTATCGCGAGTTTCTCGAAAAATATGCGAAACGTTTCAATAAGCACTGGAAAGAAACGCACCGTATTTTTCAAAAAGATATTTTACCTGTTATCGGTAAAACGCCAATAGACGAGGTTAAGCGACAAGATTTGGTAACAATTCTCGACGATGTTATGGAGCGCGGGGCAGGGATTATGGCGAATCGCACCCTTGCAGCGCTAAAGCGCTATTTCGGGTGGTGTGTGGAGCGTGGGTTAATCGAGTATTCGCCTGCTATCGCGATTAAACGCCCTGCGCGTGCAAAAAGCCGTGATCGTGTTCTTAGTGATAGTGAAATTGTCGAAGTTTGGGGCGCCGTGGACGAAATGCATTATCCATTTAGCTCGATTATCAAGTTTCTACTAATTACGGGTCAGCGTCGTGGTGAAGTTTCGACGATGCGGTGGAGTGATTTCGACAAAAAAGAAAAGATTTGGACGATTCCGCAAGAATTCACGAAATCCAACCGCCGCCAAGAAGTGCCGTTGTCGGATGCAGCGTTGGAGGTGCTTAATTCAATAATCAATCTTGGCGATTATGTATTTAGCAGTACAGGTTTTCGCCCGTTTGAGAATTTCTCGCGCGATAAGGCTGAGCTTGATGCGCGCATTAATAAAGCGCGTGCGAAACGCCCTCCTGAAATGCAGCCGTGGACGATTCATGACTTACGTCGCACAGTTGCAAGCGGCATGGCGAGATTAAAAATCGCACCGCATGTGATTGAGAGTGTTTTAAATCATAAAACGGGAATTATTAGTGGCGTTGCTGCGGTTTATAATCGCCACGATTATTTCGAAGAAAAACGTGAAGCCCTAGATTTGTGGGCTAAGTACGTGATTGAATTGCTCGAGGCAAAAGAGGAAAAATCATTATAAATCAATTGCTTGTATTTTTTTTTGGCACGCGCATAAAAATGCGGATATTAATAAAATTCTAACTAATTTAAGCCACAATGTCCTGAGATAGAACAATAATCAGGCTAGGCAATGCCACCACAGGGCTCAGGAATCATAGGATGGTTTAGGGATTTCTTCGGAAGAAATTCGGCGGCACCTGCTGCCGCCAATAACGCTGCTGGTCTGCGTTTTGAAGATGGACCAATTATCATAAGCGATATGCCAGTGGACCCTACGCATGGCGTGGTAATACAAACCTACGAAGGTGTAACTGGTAATAACATTTCTCGCATGGTCTCTGGTCAGAATTATGACCTGACATCGGAACAGAGATCGTTGGCGAATGCTATTGAGGAAGCCTATCGCAATTTACCCGTTGTAGGTACTCGTGAGATGCCAGATGGCCGTTCTATCGAAGTACGAATCCCATTAGGTGAGGCGCGAGCTGTTCGCGTAGATGGCCGCAATATTGTTTTTGCTAGTACGTTCATGCCAGCGCAGGAAGTATCTGCAGCTACTACAGCTGAATTACAAGCTGCTTTGGCGGAGCGTGCGCGTATTGCGGTGGAGAGTGCTTCGCAAGCTTCCTTCCGAGCGGCGCAAGCCGCAGGTATAACGAATCTCTACATGCCAACACTTCGAAGCAATGCCATCGGGGGTGGCAATAACCTTGTGTCTGCGACGGATGCAGGTGCCGCCATTGAGCGTGCACGGATTGCTTCAGGTGTTGAGATTAATCCAATTGTTCGTCTGATGGGTGGTGAGCAATCTCAAGCTAACGTGGATTTTAGAGCGGGTGTAGCGAGTGTAGTAGAATCACCCCCATCGCTTGCAGCTATTGATAACTCTGCATTTGCTCGCGATGTTTTGGTGTTGAGCCAATCATCGCCAACAGCTGCAGAAATTATGCCGTTACCTTCTCGTCCTGAATTTTTCTTAACTGATGCAGCAGATGCATCGCGTGTGCAATCTGTAATTGACGGTTACTTCTCCAATCACGGGCTACCAATGACGCATCAGATTATTGAGCGTGGCGGCCGACAGTATGCGGTGTTTTATACTGTAAATGAATCTGATTCTCTTACTGGAAGAGATCGCGCAAGTATTGCTAGATACATGGGACGAACGATTGCTCGTGAAGCTGGCGTTGCAAGCGTCGAGTTCTTTGTGGGTGATCCTTCTTCTTCACGGACGCTAACTAGTGCTATTGAATTTCGTAACCAAATCCTAGATTTAAGTGTACCACAAGCAGATGTTGTGAGCGCTGCTGCAGAATTTAGAGGGGGCACTTATTTTGCCATGCTTCCTGAAGATGTGGAGCATGCGAGACAATTAATTCGTGAAAACTCGGCAACAGCTACGCGCAATAAATATGGCGATACTACTACAGCGTTTGGCAGAGAAATATCAGGCTTTCACGAAGTAAGTTTAGTTGTCGATGGCCAGAGAATTATTTATCTTGGAAGTGGTGATCCTGAATTTCGATTCGGTGGCAGTGAAGCTGAGTTGCTTGGTCGTGAAGGCATTCCTCATTCTGGAACATTGTTTGAGAATATTCAAGATCCGATCGAACTTAATCGTCTTCGTTATAAACATTTACAAGAAATACTAGCGCAACATCCGCGAGGTTTAGACTATCTAGACAGTGTACTTCCTAGTGTCATCAATCCTATATTGACAGAATCAGACTCAACTCAACTAAGAATGGGTGCGACGACTACATTTGAGATCCCTAGCCATCCTGCTGATGGAGCATCGCGCTTAGTGGTTCTGCGTCGTAATGCTGCCACGGGCGATGGTTTGAGTCTGGTTGGCGGTGGCGGCGAGGGTAATGAAACCCCTCTAATCACTTTACGTCGCGAGATGGCTGAAGAGTTCGGGCATTTTGTGCGTAATCCACAGCAACAAGCTGAGCTTGATGCCGTACTTAGTGTATTAGAAATCGAAGAGCGTTTTGCCGTCATGGATGGTACGGTTGATACGCATAACTATGCGGCGCAAGTGCGAGATGTTGCAGTTACGGTGAATGGTGTTGAACATAATGCGCGCACGCTGGCCCATAGATTATTTGCTCAGTTTCAATCAGATGGACCACTAGCCAATGCAGAAATTCAAGGGATGTGGTATGGCACACCTGAAGATTCCGCACAGCTTTTACCAGAAATGCGTTATGCACATGAGGGGCTGAATCTTGCGCGCCATCCGATGGTTGCTTCGCATGTAAGCCTTGAAGCTGATGGTGTGCTGATTGCACGTGTTGCTGCAAATGCAGGTCAGACAGTAGAAGCATTGGCGTTAAATTCTGATGCTAGGGTACCGATGCCGTCCAGCGCTGCGGATGCAATAAATACTGGCAATATTACGGTTCTCGCTAGTGATTTGCCAGATAATTCGATTTCTGCGGTCAACCGTTCGCGCCGTGCCTTACTGCGTATTAATTTAACTGACTCTGCGGGCTTTAATGGTAATCCTGATTTGATTGTAGATGCGCATGGTCGTCCGTCGTTGTTGGGTATCGCCAGTGTTAATCGTAATCCGAACACTGGTGCGCTTGAATCTGTAACCTTCATTAATCCGAAAGATAGTGCAGGTGTTAGTTTTACCCCGCGTCCAGAGGGCGGTTATGACATCGTCAATACCGTTGTGGGCACAAACTACAATATTCAAACCTATCCTGTTAATGACGGTATATTGATTGTTCCTGCAGACGAACTTTACCAAGTGCGAGCATTGCAAGATTTGATCTTTGCGCAAACAGGTCAACCAAATGCGGATGGTGTTATTACCGCCAATATTCAACAGTTCGATGGCGCAATACGCGATGCGCATACTTACTTCACTAGCGAAGGTCTTATAGCGGATCTCTATAGTTCGACTATGGCAGATTTGTATGATACGGAAGCAGCCATTTTCAAACGTCATGAGGCGATTGAAGGTAGCATTTGGCGCAAAAATGCCAATATTACGTTCCATGTAGTGCGCGTACCTGCGGAATATCAGGGCACGGATGGCGGAGTTCAACGCCAGTTCTATGAATCCCGCTTTGTCGTTGTGAATGAAGGCGGTGTTTCACGTGCGGTTGCTTATGATTACGCAGTTGAGAACTTTACCCAACGCGATGGCAGCCCAATTGATTGGAACGTTGTTGATACGGTGAATCCACTTGAATTAGCCGATGTGCGTTCCCGTATGGGTCTTACCGCACCTGTCGAATCCATCGGAACGTTCATGCACTCTAATGTCACGGTAATTGCGAATGACTTGACTGCTGATCCTGTGCCTGCGGTAAATCTGTCACGCCGTACGTTGCTACGCATCAATCTAACGGATGTAGTTGGCTACAACGGTAATCCGGGGTTGATCAGGGATGCGCATGGTCGTCCGTCGCTGCTGGGTATTGCCAGTGTTAATCGTAATCCCAACACTGGTGCGCTTGAATCTGTAACCTTCATTAACCCAAAGGACAGTGCGGGTGTCAACTTTACTGAGCGTGCAGACGGTGGGTATGATGTTGTGAGCACGATTGAAGGTACGAACTACAATATCCAAACCTACCCGTTTACAGATGGCGTTTTGATTGTACCTGCGGATGAAACTTCACAGGTGCAGGAGCTCCATGATATGTTGGTCGCACGTTTAGGTCAGCCTAATGCAGAAGGTGTGATTACAGCTAATATCGAGCAGTTCGATGGTGCGCTGCGTGACGCACACAATTACTTTACGCGAGAAGGTCTTGTGCCTGACCTCTATAGTTCGAACTACGAGAGTATGTATGAGCCTGGCACGAACACACCAAAGAACCACGAGCCTGTGGAAGGCAATGTATGGCGTAAGAATGCGAAGATTACTTTCCATGTAGTACGTGTACCTGCGGAATATCGAGGTACAGATGGCGGTGTACAACGGCAGTTCTATGAAACACGCTTCGTGGTCGTAAACGAAGGCGGCGTATCTCGTGCTGTAGCATATGATTACGCAGTTGAGAACTTTAGACAGCGTGATGGCAGCGCTATTGACTGGAATAGTATAGATACGGTGAACCCTATGGAACTGGGCGAGGTGCGTGCTCGTATGGGACTAACCGCACCTATCGAATCTATCGGAACATTCGTTGATATGGAGCAGCGCATACCATTTGATGTTGGCGAAGCATGGGCAGATGCTGCTCATCGTCCTGCACCCACAGATCTTTTTCCTACAGATGGTCGTCCCCTTGGTGGCGTGGTAGATAGTTCTGTTCCGCCAAGAATCGCTCCTGATGCTCAAATCGTTTCACCTGCTGCACTTACTGAGATTTTGCGCGGTACTCAGTTAGCACTTAACAATGCAGGTGGTGCTGAAGTATTTGAGGTTACATTCCCTAGAGGCATGAATGCAATTGATCGTGGTCAAATTCTAAGCAGTCTTGCGAGATCTGGTGTAAATCCAGACAGCTTTTCTCTCAGTGGTGATCGCGTTGCCATTCCCGTAACTGAATTAAATAGGGGAACTTTGTTATCGGTTCTGGAGCATTCTGTGCGAGCTCCTTCGGGCTTCATTCCTGTAGGAGCTCGTGGTGCATCCGTAGGTGGCGCAGCATTTGGTTTAGCATTCGTACCATTGCAATATGCGACTACTTACCAGCTTGATAGAGAAGCAGGCGGTGAGCAGCTTGCGTATGGTACTGCTTCGATGGCTGCCAATGCAACAGGTGGTATTGCAGGGGCAGCAGAAGCGGCGGCATGGATACGTGCTGGTCGTGCAGGTATTCCAAGTACAGGTGTCTTACGTGTTGCTGGCAGTGCTGCCATTCCGCTAGTGCTGGCAGCAAGTGCTTTTGAAATGGGTGCAGCTTATGAATCAGGTAGTGGTTCACGTGGCGCAGCAGCAGCGGGTGGTGCGGTAGGTGGTATTGCAGGTGGTATTGCAGGTGGCGCTGTATTTGGTCCATGGGGAGCCGCTATTGGTGGTATTGGTGCTGGTCTTGGTGGTGCAGTATTGAGCGCTGATGCATTCGGTGATGATGTACAGCGTTGGTTTGTAGGTATGCGTCACGATGAAGCGCTTGCTGCTATTAATCGTATCTCTGCGCTACGTACTGCTACACGTGGACTTAGTGGTGAGGCGCTACATGAACAGGTACGTTTGAGGCTTTCACGTGATCAAGGTCTTCGACGTGCACGAATACCTAGCGAAGAAGAAATACAAAGAAATATGGCCCTTGCTACGCATGCAACATGGTCGGAATTCATGGCGGATGTTGATATCTCTTCGCGCACGGGTGTTATGCAGCCTATCACGCAACGCCTTATTACTCGCGGCTTTACGTTAGAAGAAATTCGAAGACTTACCGAGCGTGCGCCTCGTGAAGATATTGCTTCTACTGTTGTAAATATTCCCATTTCAGGGTTGCCAGACGCTTTTACGATTCCAACCTCTGCAGAGATGGAAGCGTATCGTGGGCGTTTAAATGACCGTTACGGCAGTGCAGCTGTTCAGCGCTCTATTGATTTAGAAGGTCGTGCATTACAACAACGCGCGAACGAGCGCCGCCCCAATATCAGTGAAGATGCTTTGGCAACAGAGCATGGTCGCCAATTCTTCGACCGTGTTTTTGAATATCAATATCGTTTTCAAATGGGTGCGGGAGTCAATCGCGCAACAATTATACGCGCATTGACTGACTCTAACTTGCAAAGACAAGCTGGACTTAGTGAAGAAGAAATTGAGCGCCTATCTGCCAACCAAGAGAACGTTTATGTCATTCCAGTCGGTACACGGCAATCGACCGCTCTGACCCAACGTCTTTTTAGAATGATGAGAATTGGCATATTTGATGAAGGGACGGGTGCAACGTATCGCCAAGTTGGTAACAATTATGTTATCAATATGTCGCAAATTCATGACTCGCTTTACCCAGAAATCCGTCAAATGATGGAAGAGTTTGTGCAAAACAACCCCGAGCAAGTAACTATTGTTAAAAATGACCCACCACAGCCTATACGCGAACTGCGTAATATGGAGTTTTTTAATCCAGAATACGCGCCACGTTTAACATTGCCAACAGGTCAAGAATTCGTGAGTTTGTTGAGCTCGAGTGGAGTAGATGTTACTAATATTCGTGATGTTACTGGTGAGTCTGCCATGTTCGCGAGTATTGCCCCCGATGCACGAAGTGCTTTGGGTGGTAATGTGCCTGAAGGTTGGCGTGTTAATCCTGCTTATGCACTACAGATTAACCGTCAGATAGGTCGTGAGAATGTGGGTACTACAGTTGATGCGCAGACTGTTAATGCCTTCCGTATTGCAATTTTGGGCGATAGGCCTTCTGAGCGTGATCAGCAGCGTTGGCAACAGTTTTTACGTGTAGGTCCAGCGAGTGAGCAGGGGCAACAATTGATTGCCGATGCTACGCGTGATCATAGAAATGCTGAGTTACTTGGCAATCGAGAATTTGTAATGCAACTACAGCGCATGGCTTCAGTGGCCAATCGCGAATTGCCAATCGACGGTGTTTATGGCCAAAGAACTAGCGAGGCGCTAGAACAATTGACTAGTAACCAGTGGGATGAAATCCAAGCAATTGGACTAGGCACACCAGAAGCGGGTACTATGCTACAGCGTAGTGTAGAGCGTACTCTTGGCCGCCATGTACAGATTATGGCGGGCATTCCTGAAGCGGAGCAGGACGGTATTATTGGCCGCCGTACGCGTGGAGCATTGCAGGAATTGCTGGGTGATCGTTATGAAGAAGCGAGACGTGCAGGCTTTATTTCAGAAGCAGGTTATGCAATCATTGCCGAGGCATATGTTACGCAACAGAACGCGTTGCAGTTACAACAATCGCAACTAGAGGAAAACGAGTTGCTCAGGGGCCTTGATTCAGTGCAAGCCACAGCTCTAGTTGCTGATATTCAGTCTATTTCATCTGTGCTTAGTAACGTTACTTATGTTGACACTGAAGCCCGTACTGTTCCTGCAATTCTTGCAGATAACCAACTGGAGGCGGCGGATATTGAAATTGTTCTGCAATATTTGCGCGATAATCCATCGATTTTGGGTAATAGGACTCTGGAGACATTATCAGACGACGGCAATGCAGCGCTTACATTGGGTGATTTGCAGGCCGCTATAACGCGTATTCGAGAGCAATCGGCTCAAGATAATAGTATTCAGTAATTATTTTGAAGTGTTCATCTTCTTATTGTCATCACTCCACGCGATTAAATCGCTGACTTTATAGCGAATGGTCTTTTTGCCGATTTTTACGAATTTTGGGCCGCCGCCTTTGGTGCGGTAGCCTTGTAAGGTGCGATAGGAAATGCCGAGATATTCAGATGCATGTTTTTCGTCGATATGTAATTCGGAATCCAATTTAGCGAAACTACATTTTTCGGGAATTATTTTTGTAATTATTTCGCTGTTTTTTGTAATGTTTTGCGACCTTACTAAAATTCTAATTCCCGTAAATTCATTATTTTTGAATTTTAATTCGGATTTTTCCCAATTTATTTCACCCGCAATAAACATATTTACGGGTATTTTTACGGGTGCATCTTCAATATGTTGCGGATGTTTATATCCGTAAACTATTAATTCACCTGTTTTTACGCGATGTAATAATTGGTTTTTTAATTCCGTAATAATTTTATCGTGCTGATATTTAGCGGTTTGATATTTTTGCAGTGAGTTGCTAATTCCCTCTAATGCGCCCCAGAAACCTTCGGTTTTGTTTTTTGTATTTGGTGAAAAATCATTGAGTATATTTCTATAATTCGCAATTAATTCGCTATCACCATAATCAAATAATGCATTTGCAAGCGGCGATCCTGCTAAATAATCCTTTTCGCTAATTGCTGTTGCTATGTTTTGCATCGCGTGAATGTAGTTAAGTATTGCGTTATTATCAAACGCTGTTCGTTTGGTGACTTATAGGTGACTTTTTGAGATTGGATTTCTGGATGTATTTACTGAAAGCCTTGGAAATAATGGCGCACCCGTCAGAATTCGAATCTGAAACCTCCTGATCCGTAGTCAGGTGCTCTATCCAGTTGAGCTACGGGTGCGCAGTCCCGTTGGGGAGCGGCAACCTAACCAAGTCGATTGCAAAACTCAAGCAGGAATTTACTTGGCATCTCAGCTTCCTCCGTGCTACGAAAACCACTCTATGGTCCTTACAAAATCACGTTTTTTCGTTGCTATGGCGCTGGCCTTCACTCTGATGGTCGCCGCACACGCTCAGGCGCAGAGCAAGCCATTGGTGGTGATTCGCTTTAATCAGCCGCGTATTTACTTCGAACAGCAGCTCTACACAGCCGTTTCACGCGCTGTAGGCGTGAAGCCAACGGTGATGTTTGATTTGGTGTCCTACGTGCCAACGACGGGCCAAGAGAAGCTGGATGCGCAATGGCAAGCCACCGCGCGCCATAATACGCAGGCGATTCTGAAAAGCATGACCGAGATGGGCGTGCCCTCAAGCCGCATTAGCACACGCGCACAGCCTGTTCGTGGCGGCGAATACGACGAAATACATTTATTCGTGAGATAGGCTGATTAGCCCTGACGCGCCTTCATGCGTGGGTTCTTTTTATTGATGACGTAAAGACGGCCCTTGCGGCGTACAACGCGGCAGTTTTTATCGCGCTTCTTTGCGGATTTCAGTGAGCTCATTACTTTCATACATCTCTCCTTTAGCCCTTGCGGGAGGCGCATGTCTAATGGCTCGCTCGCGCCCTGTCAATAGCCTCTTGTGTGGTTTTTAATAACGTACTCACTCCGTGGCGGGTTTTCTCCCAGTGATGGGGTCTAAAAACAAGGTCTTTCAATGCCTTAATGCTGGCCGCAGAGTGCAGCAACCAGTAAAATGGATAGGCAACACCAGCATGGCGTATGCCAATACCCTCCCAGCCTTCATAACGAATCACCGTGCGCGCATAAAGCCAGTGGCTTGCAATGCCCCCGATGAGCGACACGATGCACATACCCATAAGTGTGTCGGGCAAGTGGGTGCTGAAAATACCTAAAAAGGAAATCACGAAAATCACCCAAAAGACTGGCGCGAGCAAAAAGGTGAGGGCAGGCGCGCCGATGAAAAAATGAAATCCATAGTAAGCAGTGTGGCCAAGGCGTTTGCGTAAGTTGCGAAGGTCGCGCGTGTAAACCAGCCATGTTTGTAGGTAGCCTTTAATCCAACGTGCGCGCTGCTTGAACCATGCGTTGAGTGTGATGGGGGATTCCTCCAAGGTCATGGAATCGAGCATTTGCGTGCGATAGCCGAAATAGGCAAGGCGAATGCCCAAGTCTGCATCTTCGGTGACATTAAATGCATCCCATGCGCCGACTTCGCGAAGTATTTCCGTGCGCAGATGATTGCTCGTGCCGCCCAACGGAATTGGAATGCCAATGTGCTGAAGTGCGGGCAACATGAGTTTGAATAGTGCGCTATATTCAATCGCGAAAAGGCGCGTGAGCATATTCTCGTCGCGATTATAGTAATTGAGTGGTGCTTGCAGGCAGGCGACTTCGTGCGGCAATGCACGGAAGCGATTCACTGCCTTACGAAGCTGAGATGGTTCGGGCATATCCTCCGCATCGAAAATCACCACGAATTCACCGCGCACGCTAGGCAGTGCGACATTGCAGGCCTTGGGTTTGGTGCGTGGGTGTGATGGTGGCACCATTACCATCTCACAATATTCCGCAGGGTGAAGCGCTTTTAGGGTGGCGATAGTTTCAGCATCATCACCTTCGCAAATCAGTTTTACATCGAGCAAATGCTGTGGGTAGTCGAGGCTATTAATCGCGCGCAATAGATTGCGAATCGTGGTCTCGCTCTCGCGATACATGGGCACGAGAATCGAGTAGATGGGTAAATCTTCGTCTTCCACTAGTATTGCGTGCCTACTGCGTGGCAGCTCCGCCCAAATGAGATAGAGATAGAGTTTGAAGGCAAGCGTGGAGAGATAAAAGCCGTTGCAGAGAATGATCAGCACATACCAAAGCTGGTTAGCGGTAGAGATGAAGAGTGCGCTGCCCAGTAACGCCACTGCAAGCGCAGTGCTGATGATTTGGTTGCGTGTCATGGTGCGGTCGGCGCTGAGGTTTTTGAATTTACGGCGCAGGGTATGTATCGCGTTGCGTGTGGCGCTGGTGGAAGTGTAGGTGGCAAGTGCATGGCGAATATCGCGCGGCGAGGTGACGGCGAGCGTAATATGCTTGGCATAGTGTCGCGTTGCCCATGCAACTAATTCTTCACTTGGTTCAGAAGTAGCCAGTGTCAGGTGATTCCCTTCGAGTGCGAAGGGTATGTAGTGCCGCGTGCGATAATGGCTAATGTCGGTACGGCGCAATAATGTGTACGCGCGTGGTGCGTTATCCAGCCACACAAGCGGCAAGTTATACTGGCGTGCGATGGCTTCGGTAATAGTGCGTTGGGGGAGTAATCCATAATGCGTCAACAGATGGCCGAGGCGGGTTTTGAAGCGTGCTTGCAGTGCAACGGCTTTTGCAACCGCGCTGGCATGTTCTGCACCCAGAATGTCGCCCAATCGTTGCATCAGAACCTCTGTGTGAGGCCAAGTGAAAATCCTTGCCCGCCACCTGTTTGCCTACCAGCGATATGTGAGAAATAGGAAAACTGCACGTCCTGCCAATAGTCAATATGGTAAAGCGCCGTGATTTCCGCTTTGCCTAAATCATAATCCAAAGTGCCGCTATTGCTGAATGATTGGGTGTCTAACTCGACCGCATAAATAGAGCGAATCGCCGATACAAGTTGCCATTGGTCGGTGAGTGTCACGCCATAGGCAATATCGGTTCGCCACTGTGCCTTCTGTCCACTACGTTCGCGGTAACCAAAGCGTGCGTCGATGTAGTCAGTTTCGCTAAGTAAGCGGAAACTATGGCCCATCAGTAAGGAGAGCTCGGTGTCGGTACTGTTAGTGCCGCCGCGCGGACTGCCTGATTGCTCATATAGGCTGGGAAGTTTAATAAGTGGTTGTAGTGATACTAATGAGTGTTTTCCTTTCCACAATAATAGTCGCGCAAAAAATTCAGAGTCGGCGATACCCAGATTACTCTCACCACTTTGAGAAACGCGATTGAGAAAGAGATTCGTGCCGAGGGTGAGGTGATCGCTCCACCCATATTCGCCATAGAGATTGAGCTCTTCTTTACTAAAACGTGACTGTGCAGTGGCATTGCCGCCTTCGTTAAAATATTCATCGGTGGTGTAGAACGTTGCTTGCCTGCTTAGCAGTGTTCGTCCAGCCTCTTGCAGCCATGCGCCCGCAGAAGCGGGTAGGGGCAATAGCATCACTGCAATCCACACATATCTCATGGATGCAGTGATAATCGATTCCAGCAGATGCAGAAACGATAAAGTTTCCGTTTTAGGGATTCAGTAGGATTTAGGTTGCGCCATGCGCCAGCGACTCATAGCGAATCGCGGAGGAATTAGTGGAGTTTTTCGACTTGGCTCAGTGCGCGGCTGATGGTCGGGTCGTCTTTGCCGCCTTTGAGCTGATCGCCAACCAGTAAGCGGGTAGCGCTGATTGCAACGTCCACCATGTGCTGACGCACTGTGTCGTTGGCTTCTTTTTCCATGCGTGCGATTTTTTCATTCGCCTGTTCGGTACGGCGTGTAATTGCTGCCTTCAAATCGACTTCAGCGCGCTGTTTCATGCGCTCAACTTCAACTTTTGCATTCGCCAATGTCTTTTCAGCTTCCGCGAGCATTTCTTTTTGCTGCTGCTTGTAGCTCTCAAGGAGGGCTTCAGCCTCGGCACGAAGTTGCTTTGCTTGCTCAAGCTGTGCACGGATCGCGGCAGAACGACCGTCGAGTCCTTTGAGGATAAGCGGCAATACATAACGTGCGAATACAACGAGAAACAGTACGAAACTTACTGCTACCCAATTTTTTGGCTCGTGGATCCAATCGAACATATTACGCTACCTTCTTCACAGCAGATTGTGCGTCACCGCTTGTGATGTCCTTACCCAAGATGGCGCCAGCAATGGCTTGCACCAGCTCTGCCGTTGGCAGTGCTGCTTCGGTGAGGGCTTTTTGCGTTGCCGCTTTGGTTGCGCGCTCAGCGTCGGCCAATTTGGTTGCGAGCGTCGCGTCCAACTTGGCTTGCTCGCTCGTGAGCTGCGCGTTCACTGCTGCCAATGTCTGAGCGATCATCGCGCTGGCTTCAGCGCGCGTATCAGCACCAACATGGGCAAAGCTACCTTTTGCTGCTTCCGCAGACGCACGAAGCATTTCTGCTTCTTTCAATGCGCTTTGGATAGCGTCGTCACGCGTATCAAGCACCTTACGCATCGTTGGGTTGATTTGTACCAACACAACGAGCAACAACACCGCAAAGCTCACCGTCAGCCAGAAGAGCTGCGAGGCAAACCATGTGGGGTCAAGCTGCGGAATAGGCGCCGCCAGTGCTGGTGTGGTTACCAGCACGAGCGGTGCAATCAATGCGAAGGTGCGTGCGTTCAACTTAGCCACCGATCATGATGCCGAGTACGAACGAAAGCAGACCCATGAACTCGGCGAATACTGCACCGAGAATCGCTACTTTACGAACTTCACCAGCCGCGCTTGGGTTGCGACCAATTGCTTGTGTTGCGCCACCGAATACGAGGCCTACACCGATCGCTGCACCGAGCATGCCGAGTGCAACAAGGCCCATACCGATGAATTTTAATGCTTCCATTTCCATAACAAACTCCAAAGTTGATAAAATTAAATTCTATTCCTCAATGCGCTTCCTCATGCACGGCTTCACCGAGATACATGCACGATAGCAGCGTGAAAATATACGCTTGAAGAATGGCGATAAACACCTCGAAGCTTGTCAGCAATACGAGGAAAACCATCGGCGCGATGCCGAAAATACCGAGCGGCACAATAAAGCCCGCAATTACTTTGAGAAGAGTGTGACCCGCCATCATGTTTGCGGCAAGACGGATTGCCAAGCTGCATGGGCGCGAGAGGAACGAGACAAGCTCGATCAAGAATACCACGGGAATAATCCACATTGGCAAACCTTCTGGAATGAAGTGCGCGAAGAATTTCACGGGCCCTTGTTTTACAATGCCAACCAGAAACACGCTAAGGAACACGAGAGCGCCCAGCGCGAAGGTCACGATGATGTGGCTGGTAACGGTGAATGAAAATGGAATCATGCCGAGCAGGTTTGCGGCCAGTACGAACATGAATACGCTAAAGATGTATGGGAAATACTTACGGCTACCATGGCCAATATTTTCGACAACGATTCCGTCCACGAATTGGAAGGTAACTTCCGCAAGACCTTGTAAGCGGCCTGGTACCATCGCGCGCTTGCGCATAGCGAGCGTGTAAAACAGCCAAACCGTTACAACGGTAAGCACCATGAATAGCGAAGCGTTTGTGAAGCTGATATCGTGACCATAAAACGGCGCTAATTCGTAAAGTGGTTTCACTTCGAACTGGGCGATGGGGCTATGTTCAGCTGCGCTCAATGCTTCCTCTATGTTTTAGTCGTTTTCTTTTTTCGTGAGGTGTTACCCTCGCGTTGCCACATGACCCGTACTCCTGCGGCGGAACCAATCATCAAACCGACGACGGTGCCCCACGGAAGCGTGTCTTGCCACCAGTCGAACGCGTAACCAAGTCCCACCCCTACGATTGTCGCGGCAACAAAGTCGCTGACAATACGCATGGCGTCACCCTCGGCTTTAGCGATGCCTGCACCTTGCGGTGCTGCGGTCGCCTCTTTCAGTGCGGAAATCTTGGCTTCCAGCGCCTGAAGCTCGTCATCTGGCTTGCTCATGGCGGGCGCAATCTACTTGGAACGCACCAACTGTCAAGCGCATGTTAACGCTGTGAATTATTTCGTTTCTTTGGGTGCTTCCACGGCCTTAATGAAGGCTTCAGTGGTTAGGCCGTCTTTGAGGACCATGGGCGCGCCATTCAGGAAAAAGCTAGGAGTTCCCTTAACATGCAGCTTTTCCATGCCTTCTTTGCGGCTGCCAAGTACCTTGGTTTCGAGTGCTGCGTCGCTGATGCAGCTATCAAATGCGGCACTATCAATCCCGTTGGCTGCACCGATTTCTTTGAGTTTATCAAGGAACTGGGGGGTAAATGCCCATTCGTCCTGTTTGGCATAGAGCTCTTCCATAAGCTTTAGGCGGTCAGCCTTAGCGCCACATTCCACGAGCATTGCTGCGCGAAATGCAGGCTGATTAAGTGGGAAATAGCGCAATACATGCTTCATTTTACCCGTATCGATCAGTTGTTTTTTAATTTCTGGCAGCATTTCTTTGTGAAAATGCGCGCAGTGTGGGCAGGAGAGCGAAGCATATTCGACAACGGTATTCGCAGCGTTTGCCTTGCCGATGACAATATCATCTGAGCGCACGGTGAGGGCGCTTGCATCAAATGGTGTTTCTGGCTGCTCTTTTTTATCTGGCTCTGCTTGCGCGGCGTTGGCATTCACGTTGGCAGCGTCAATTTCGCGCAGTTCTAGGCTGTTGCTGTAATAGCCAATACCTGCGGCCGATGCGATAACAGCAATGATTACACCCCATACGAAGCGATTTGATTTTTGTGCCATATGTTTCTCCTGTGGTGGCGGAATTTAGAGTGGTTTATGTGACTTGTCACTCGTCATATCTTCTGCGTGTATAATGATACGATCAATTGCCTTAAACCCTGTGTAGCGTGCAATTTGTTCGATGATTGCGTTGGCGCGATAGGTGATTTCTGGCGCTAATTCTGGTGCAACACTCAAATGTAGAACGCCGCCTGTTGCATCAGCTTTCGGGAAAATTACTTTCTTGGGCTGCATCGATTTTGCAGCGTCATGACCGACAATTTCACCCCAATCGCGCATGAGTTTTATTGTGAAATTTCCTTGCGCATCGAGCATGGGTTTTGTGGTGACTTTGACCACTTCATCCAGCGTGCGTGGGAAGAGGCGGCGCTTGCGATAGGTAGGTTTGGTCGTTGTCATACAGCGCGCTTTGCAAGCGCTGCGCGAATGGGCGCGAAGCTTTGGCGGTGAATCGGCAAAATGCCATGCTCAGCAATTGCCTGTTGGTGTTTGGCCGTGCCATAGCCTGCGTTCGTATCAAACCCGTAGTCTGGGTATTGCTCAGCATAGGCATTCATGATGCGGTCACGCGTCACTTTTGCAATCACGGAAGCGGCGGCGATTGATGCGCTCTTGGAATCTCCTTTCACAATCGCAGTGGCAGGAATGGCAAGTGCAGGAAGTCGGTTGCCGTCAATGAGTGCATAAAGCGGGGTAACGGGTAGGGCGGCCATTGCGCGCTGCATGGCAAGTTCAGTTGCGCGCCAAATATTCAGGCGGTCAATTTCCTCAACGCTTGCTTCACCGACACCGACGTGGCAGGTCGCCATGATGGTTTCGTAAAGTGCTTCGCGGGCATTGGCGGTAAGCTTCTTACTATCATTAAGCCCAGAAGGGAGTTCGTGTGCTTTGAAAATAACGGCGGAGGCGACAACAGGCCCAGCCCAAGGGCCGCGACCTGCCTCATCAATCCCGCAGACGGGGCTGACGTTACATTCTGCTTCGATAAAAAACGAAGGTGTAATGCTCATTAGCTCTGTTTGTAATGTGGCCACGCGCCTGCAGCAAGAGACTGCAGGGTAATGGATTGTTCGCCCATCAGATGTTGATAGACCCAATAATGTGCCAGCACCTGCACAACATAGTTGCGGGTTTCGCTGTAGGGAATCGATTCGATGTAGAGCAATGGATCATCCACATTGCGGGTTAGGCGCGCCCACGAAGCAACGGCGCCAGGGCCAGCATTGTACGATGCGATGGCGTGAATCCAGCTACCATTGATGTGCGGTTCGCGCATCAGCATTTGGATGTAGGCCGCGCCCAAGCGCACGTTTATATCGGCATTTTGCAGACCTGCGCGGCTAACATCGCTCGACGCAAGTTCAGTGCCCAAGCTGCGTGCAATGTGGTTCGCGGTCGATGGCAATACCTGCATCATGCCTACGGCACCTGCGTGGCTTGCAACATTCGGACGGAAGCCAGATTCTTGACGGCTGATTGCGAAAATCATGGCGGAATCAACGGTGGTTTGCACTTCAGCCACTGCTGCTGGCATTGGGTAGGAAGCAAATAATGCTTCTTCGTCCGTCAGCTCTTTCATTTTGCTTAAACGTACTTGCAGGTTCGGTAAATTGAACTCGCTAGCGAGTGTCACCATTGCTTTGCGCTCGTGGCGTGGCAGGGTACTGAAGATTGCACGCAGCTCTTCCTCTGCTTCGTTTTCACGGCCAATGCTTGCTAGTGCCTGAGCGCGCAAGACAGATGGTTGACGACGCAGTGAAGAAGGAACGTAAGGTGCTGCTGCCATCCAATTGCCAGAATGGTTGAGCTTCGCGTTTGCGAGCATACCGTAGAAGGTGGTTGGATATTCAGCCGCTAAATCTAGCATGTCTTCGGCGCGATCATTCTCAGCGCGTTCGTACGAACGATGCGCCCAGAAATACGCTGCCGCTTTGTGCCATTCGTTCAAACTGCTGGTGGTTGCGACTTTCTCGAACTGCACAGCCGCTTTGTCGTATGACTTGCTGCGCCATAGGCTCAAGCCATGGTACCAGCCTGCTGGCATCGACTTCGCACCGAGGTGGTCAATGTAGCCTGCGCCACTTAATGGCTTTTCACGTTGCGCCACTTCAGTACGCACACCTTTGCGTGCCGCTAGCGCTGCAATGCGGGCGCGCTGAGGGTGGTCGCTGAATGCGTGCAGCCAATATTTCAGTTCACTGGCTTCGGTTTTATAATCTTCATGCAAGTAGCGCTGCGCGAGGACGTGGCCGAGCAATAGCTGGCTATCAAGGCGCGCAATCATCTCGTCTGCTAGCGCAAAATCACCTTCGGCCTGTGCTTCGTAGATGGCCGTGTAGAGGCCTTCATCATGCGGGGTGAGTGGGTCTGGATGAGCGGTTGCAGTGTAGACCACAGGTGTTGGCTCAGGCGCAGGTGCGGCAACGGGTTCGCGAAGTGTGAGTGCTAGCGAAACCGCTATTACCACTGCAACACTGCTCACGAGTACAAGGCGGTTTTTAGCTTTAAGCCAACGCGCCATTTCTTTTACTGCTCTGCCTTTGTTCATAGTCACTTTTTTATAGTTGGGGGCGGTATATAGCTGTTGCAATGCACCCATGCAACCCTAAAACGCAGAAAAACAATCGGTTTCCACTAATAATCAATGGGTTAACGTAAAATCAAGCGCTTAGCTTGTGGCCAATCGCTTTTAGATGCTGTTTTAGCTGTAAAATGTCAGCCCAGGCCTGCTTTTTAGCCGAGGGTTGGCGCAGCAAATAAGAGGGGTGGTAGATGACATGTACAGGCACTTCGCTATCCATATAACTATTCTTATATGAGAATAGCTGTCCCCGTAAGCGGGTGATGCCCACATTATTGTTGAGAACGGCTTTGGTGGCGGTCCCGCCGACCAGAACAAGCGTATGCGGCTTGATAAGTGCGATGTGCTTTTCCACGAATGGTTTGCAGATCTCTAGCTCTTCGGTGGTTGGGGTGCGGTTGCCTGGTGGGCGCCAGAATAGGGTATTGGTGATATAAAAATTCTCTTTACGGTTAAGGCCAATGAAGCTGAGGGCTTTGTCGAGCAGTTGGCCACTTGCTCCGCAGAATGGTACGCCTTGCCGATCCTCATCTGCGCCAGGTGCTTCGCCAATAAACATGAGGCGGCTTTGGGCGATTCCCTCGAAAATCACTGTGTTTTGCGCAGTCTTCTTCAACGTGCAGCCATTAAAGTTGCGAATGGCAGTGTAGAGTTCTTCAAGCGTGGTTGCGGCGTCTGCGGCGGTGCGCGCTTCGCTGATGATTTGCGCCAAGCTCGCACTAAGGGGGGCGGTTTCGGCATTCACGCTAGAGGTTGGGGCTTTACCATCCTCTTGCACATCCATTTCCAACGGCTGGGCGCTTACCTCAAGCGGTTTGGTTGGCTCGGCCTCTACTGCCTCACTCGCGCCAATCTCCATGAGCCAGTGTAGGGCTTCATAGGCTTCAATATCGGTGGATAAGTTAGGATTGGTTGGCATTTTAGAGGATTTCGTAAACGAATTTTTAACGAATTTTAGCTAATTTGGTAGGTGAGACAAAAACAATACAGGGAAGCTATGTCCGCACAAGAACAATATTACCCCTCCGATATTTCGGCAAAGGCGGTGATTGAATTCACGAAGGCGTTTCGCGCGTTCGCTGATGTGGAATATGCTAAGGCATTATTGGCGGATCCGCGCATGGCGTCGAATCGTGGTCATTTTGCATCCTGTGGTATCAATATGCGTCAGGTGAAAGTAGCGAAAGGTATGTTACCTGCGTCGCTGCCTCTAATGGACGCGCAGCGTAAAGCAATCGAATTCCTAGATGCTCTTGATCATGAGATGGAGGTCACCCGTGGGTAATTTATCAGAAATTGCATGTGCGGGATATTTAGAAGCGTGCGAATTTAACAACAGCATCATTGCAGTGGCTCGCCCAGCTGCTCCTGTGGCTGACACAGTGGTCAATGCTGATAACGATTTCAATAAGGCGCAAGCAAATATTCAAGATGCTATTGCAATAGCTCAAGCGAACGGCCAGAAAATTTCATACATTAGTTAAATTCCCTTCAATTGCTGAGTTAAAGCAATCCACGCGCAACCGTGGTAATGAAGCTTCATCGTAATTTAGAATCACCTCGAATCCAGATTCCTGCTTTCACAGGAATGACAAGCCTTAAGCTGCGTGTTACTCTGCCTAAATGTCCGAATCTGAAATCATGGAATGTGATGTGCTGATTGTTGGGGCGGGGCCTGCGGGTCTTTCTGCCGCGATTCGTCTCATGCAACTTAACCCATCCGCCAATATCATCGTGCTGGAAAAAGGCTCCGAAGTCGGGGCGCATATTTTATCAGGTGCGGTGCTGGAGCCCCGCACGCTCAATGAACTTATTCCTGACTGGAAAGAGAAGGGCGCGCCGCTTCATACGCCTGTGGCCACGGACAGTTTTAGTTTCTTAACAGCATCAAAGCGTATCACTTTGCCCACGCCACCACAGATGAACAATCATGGTAACTATATTATTTCACTTGGGAATTTTGTGCGTTGGTTGGGTGAACAGGCGGCCAGCTTGGGTGTGCAAATCTTTCCAGGATTTGCGGCAGCATCCGCCATCATCGAAGACGGTGTCGTGAAGGGTGTGCGCACGGGCGCGTTCGGTATTGGTAAAAATGGTGAGCAAAAACATAGCTACCAACCGCCGATGGAATTGCGCGCGAAAGTGACGCTGTTTGCCGAAGGGTGTCGTGGTTCGATTTCGCAGCAGCTTATGAAAGAATATGGATTGCGCGATCATGTCAACCCGCAAACGTACGGCATTGGCATTAAAGAGCTGTGGCAGGTTGAACCTGCGAAGCACAAGCTAGGCATGGTCGAACACAGCATCGGTTGGCCGATGGATGCGAAGACTTATGGTGGTTCGTTCTTGTACCATCTCGAAGATAATCAAGTGGCGGTGGGGTTTGTCGTTGGTCTGGATTATGCGAATCCCTATCTCGACCCGTTCAAAGAATTTCAGCGTTTCAAAACGCACCCGAAAATTCGTACGCTCTTTGAAGGCGGCAAGCGCATTTCCTATGGCGCGCGGGCGATTAACGAGGGTGGTTATCAGTCGATTCCCAAGCTCACATTCCCCGGTGGCGCGCTGATTGGTTGCGCGGCAGGGTTTCTGAACGTGCCAAAAATCAAAGGTACGCACACGGCGATGAAGTCGGGCATGTTAGCGGCTGAAGCGGTGCATGGCGGCGACCACACGAGCTATGAGGCAGCGATTGCTAATAGTTGGGTGATGGATGAACTCAAAGGCGTGCGCAATATCCGCCCTGCGTTTCGTTATGGTTTGTGGGCGGGGCTGCTTTACAGTGCACTCGATACCTATCTCTTCCGTGGCAAAGCGCCTTGGACATTCAAGCATCACGCTGATCACGAAGCGTTGCAGAACAAAGATTGCCACCAACCAATCGCGTATCCGCAGCCCGATGGTGTGGTGAGCTTTGACCGTTTATCTTCGGTATTCATATCGAACACTAATCACGAAGAAGACCAGCCAGCGCATCTCACGCTGAAAGATGCAACGGTGCCCATTAACTATAATCTGCAATTTTTTGATGCGCCGGAGCAGCGTTATTGCCCCGCAGGTGTGTATGAGATTGTCGAGGAAGCAGGGGCAAAGCGCCTACAAATCAACGCGCAAAATTGTGTTCATTGTAAGACTTGCGACATTAAAGACCCCAGCCAGAACATCGTATGGACAACGCCTGAGGGCGGTGGCGGGCCAAATTATCCGAATATGTGATTTTACCAAGAATCTGGTTTCTTGATACTGGTGCGGGTGATTACTCTAGAAAATTGGGACATCCTAAGCATCTTGTTATCGATGTGACGTATGAATGATGGGGGAATCGATGCTAAATTCTCGGCAAGTCTTTTATGGGGACAAATAATACCCACCGTTTTGTGAAGTTCTTCTTTTACTATTCTTATCGGCTCAACTAAATCAGTATCGTTCGATACTACTACGGCAACATCATACAAATCTTTCCATCCGTCATTAATGAGATGGCTTGCAAGATTTACATCTGACCCCTTCTCCTCAGCTATTTCTACCTTAACGTAAGAGCGTGGCGGCTCAACCATGCGGCGTGTTTTTTCAGTGTATAGGAAATTACCCCATATTACTTCTACTTCGGGTATAGTCTTAATTGCATTGATATAGGCATGCTGTCGTGCTGATGCGCCTTTTTTTATTTTATCCGAGACACGGGCGCTATAATATTTGATTTTGATAATTTCATTGCCTGGAGCTAAGAGCTTTTCAAACAGCGATTTAAGATCGAGCCATTTGTGATCGGTATCCTTAAGGGCACCGTAATAGAGATTGAACCCATCCACGTAAATATAGGTTCTTTTCATACCTGCTCCAGAAATGGCAAAGGCACCTTTCGGTGCCTTTGCGGCTCGCCGCACGCGACGAGCGGATATACCTGTATAATGCAGATAAATAGTTAAACTAAAATTAACATCAAGCATTATTTATCAGCAAGTCGAATCAGCAGGCCATAATGGACTGATAATGTTGTATAAAAGTTATTTGGTTCCGTTTGCGCAGGGGTTTTGTGATCCCATTCGTATCACTATCAGACGGGGTGCTGTTACCCCGCATATTCAAGGAGTTATCACATGAAAAAGTCTACGACGGTTGCGATTCTTTCGGCGGTATTATTTGCAACGCCTGCATTGGCAGAGCATCATGAAGGCGGCCCAAAAGGCCCCGGTGGTCACCATGGTAGAATGATGGAGAAAATTGACACCGATAAAGACGGTAAAATTTCCAAGGCGGAGCATTTGGCACATGCCGATCAGAAATTCACTGAGATGGACGCGAACAAAGATGGTTTCGTGACCAAGGAAGAAGGCAAAGCGCATTGGGAAGCGAAGAAAGCCCAGTGGGCTGTAAAGAAGGCAGATAAGGCGGCTGAGTAGCATTTAGGCTGACTTTTAGGCAGAAGGTGCTAGCTTCATGCTGATGGTTATTACCAATCAGTCCGACGCCGACGTCATGCAGCGTGTTGCCAGTGGTGATACGCAGGCTTATGCGTCGCTGGTGAAGCAGCACCTTCCACGCGCCTATGCGCTGGCGTATCGCACGCTCATGAATTCGGCGGAAGCTGAAGATGTCGCGCAGGAAGCGTTCACGAAAGTGTGGGTTAAAGCGCGTGATTATGATGCGTCGCGAGCAGCCTTTGCCACATGGCTGCATCGGATCGTGGTGAACCTGTGCCTCGATCGGATACGCCAGCGCAAATACCATGATGGCGACGATGCGTTAGCAATGGTCGCTGATGAACGCGAAAGCTCTGAGTCGCTGGCAAGCAACACGGAGGAGGCTGATTTGGTGCGCGAAGCAGTGTCTGCGCTTCCAGAGCAACAGCGACTAGCTGTATCGCTCTGTTATTTTGAGGAATACACGAATCCCGAAGCGGCAAAGCTGATGGGGTTGCATATTAAAGCATTGGAAGGATTATTGGTGCGGGCACGTAAAACCCTGCGCGAAAAATTGAGTGAGTTGAAGGAGGTGCGTCATGTCGCATGAAGATAAAGAGATGAGAGCGATGCTAGCGTCGTTTGAGGTGATGCCGCCCAGCTATCTGGCGCAGAAAATCATCGCGAATGCGACAGCGTTGCCGCAGCAGCGTGGTCTGGCTGCGATCCTCTCAGGCATGATGGGCCAATCAAATGCAGCGTTTGCCTATAAGGGAATGGCGTTAGCGGCGATGTTGCTTTTGGGTGTCATGACCGCGCAGAACCAAAGCAATCCATATGCAAAACCTACCACAACTGATATGAGTGGCTTTGTGATGGCACAAGGTTGGATGGAGGAATAGATGGAACGCAAGCAATGGATCAACATCGCGCTCTTTGCGTCACTTGGCTTCAACCTGTTTGCTCTGGGCTTTATGCTTGGCAAGCCGCCGCAGCCACCAATGGACCGCAAGCCGCATTTTGAACGCATCCTGCAACAGGTCAAACAACTGCCCGAGGATCAGCGTGCGAAAGTGAAAGAAATTATCAAATTCTATAAGCCTCTAGTGCGCGAGGGCTTTGATGATATGCGTGCTGCGCGCGAGGATTTAGATTCGTTGATGAGAAGCGAAGACTATACACGCGAAGAGTCAGAGATGTTGTTTGCCACCCTCAGTGAATCCGCCGAATATGCGTATGAAAACGCGCAGATGATGATGATGGATATCGCAGACGCTTTGCCGCCCGAGTCACGCGCGTTGGTGATGCCACCGCCACGTGGTGAAGAACCAGCCAAGTAATAAAAAAGGCCGCCAAATTGGCGGCCTTTTCGTATCTCTTATCGGAAGCGATTATCCGTAGATTTGCTGGTACGGAATAGGACGCTTGGTGTTGTCATCCACAACGATTTGGCCATTGTCGAATGCAGCGCCGATGAAGTTAATGCCGTTTTCACGGTCGATAATACGCACAGGCTTTACTTCTTTGCCTTTATATTTGCGCAATTCGGTTACTTCACCGCGCATTTCTGGGTTGTTCTTACTGCTCATAACGTCCTCACGCTTAGGTATTGCTAAATCTGGGCGCGGAATATAGGGTGATTTTCTGAATCCGCAAGACATTTTAGGCGCTATGCAAAGCTTCTCCCTCAAAAAACGGCTCTTATCCAGTGTGGCTGCGGCTTTGCTGATGGTGTCTTATGCCCATGCAGATGAGCCAAAAACGGCTAAGAAGCCTGCCGAAGTCCCTAGTTCTGGCGAAGTATTGGCTGCGCCGAAGGTCAAAACAGGCTTGGCGGGGAGCTTCCTTTCCAGCCGATTTGCCCGCAAACATCAAGATATTGGAGAGGCTTCCAAGTATATTATGGAGGCGCTACAGCACGACCCTAAAAACCAAGATTTGATACATGAGGGTATTCGCCTGCATGTGCTGGCAGGAAACATTCAAGACGCGATTGTCCTCAGCCATGAGCTGGATGCGCTGTATGAAAAAGATCCGCTCATCGTGATTGTGCGTATGTTGGAGCAGGTAGATCGCAAGAATTACAAAGCCGCCAAGCTGACGATTAGCAAAGCACCCGATGGTGGATTGTTTGGTATCATCAAACCCGTAATGGATGCGTGGTTATACATCGCGCAGGGTCAAGTGAAGGGCGAGGTGAATCTCAAGGGCGCGATTGAAAAGTCAGGCTTCTTTGCGCCATTCCTGACCTACCACGTCGCGC
Organism: Alphaproteobacteria bacterium; assembly: GCA_017302575.1. Lineage (NCBI taxonomy): Bacteria > Pseudomonadati > Pseudomonadota > Alphaproteobacteria > Alphaproteobacteria bacterium. Next base: position 236,733 of record JAFLDD010000001.1, read on the forward strand.
TAATGAATGACGTGCTTGGTAAAGAAGAGGCGGCGATTAAGTCCTACAAAAAAGCCAGCGCGGACATTGCGGTTACGCCGTATCGCGTGGTGGAGGCTGTGTCGAATTTCTATCAACGACGTGGGGATTTCAGCAAAGCGCAGAACGTATTTGATATGTATGCGAAGGCGAATCCTGATTCGAATTTAATTCCTGAGCCGATTGATAAATCCAAGAACGTTGCGCCTTTGGTGGGTGATGTGCGCCAAGGTATGGCGGAGATGTTCTTCACCACGGCCAGCATTTTGTTTGGTGAAGAAGCTTCGCAGGATACGTTTGTCTATTTGCGTGCGGCACTGTTTTTACGCCCAAATCTGCCGCCTGCACAGCTTATGCTGGCGAGTTTATATGAGCAGTCTGGCGATTATCAGCGCGCGATTGAAGTCTATGATGGCATTGAGCGTGGTAATGTATTCTTTCGTCGTGGGCAGATTCGCAAAGCACTGAATCTAGAGGCGATGGGTAAGCCAAAAGCCGCACTCGCGCTGCTAAGCAGTATTGCCGAAGATTACCCGCAGGACGAGTCGGCGCTCATCACGAAGGGTGACATTCTGCGTGAGCAGGAAAAATTTGAAGAGGCAGCAAGTGCCTATAGTGCGGCGATTGAACGTATCGGCACGCTCAAGAATACTGACTGGCCGCTACTTTATGCGCGCGGTATTTGCTACGAGCGGGCGGGTGAATGGGAGCAGGCAGAAATTGATTTGCTGCATGCACTGAAGTTGGAGCCTAACCAACCTGATGTTCTGAACTACCTTGCCTATAGTTGGCTTACGCTAAATAAAAACGTTAACAAGGCTCGAGAGTATCTTGAAACGGCTGTAGAAATGCGCCCTGATGATGCACATATTATTGATAGTATGGGTTGGGCATATTATTTGTCTGGGGACTTTAATAAAGCTGTTGAATATCTTGAAAAGTCAGCAGAAATTATTCCTGATGATGCGACGATCAATGACCATTTGGGAGACGCATATTGGCGCGTCGGCCGCCAAACGGAAGCCAAGTTCCAATGGAAGCGCGCGTTGAATTTTAAACCAGAAAATGAAGCGGCTGAGCTGATCAAGAAGAAGTTAAAGGACGGTCTGTCGCCGTTCTTAAAACAGCAGCAATCGTCCAATGGTGTTAAGGACAAACATTTTGCGGCCGAGTAATATGCTAACTACTCACGCACCTGCGAAACTTAATCTCTATCTACATATTCAAGGCAAGCGCGCGGACGGGTATCACCTGCTTGAGTCGCTTGTTGTGTTCACCGAGTTTGGCGATGTGCTAACGGCAGAGCAGGCTGATGCATTGACGCTTTCTATCCATGGCGAATTTGCCGATGCTTCAGGCAACACTGCGGATAATTTGGTGTTGCGTGCTGCGCAGGCATTGCAGTCGGCATGTCATATTTCGCAAGGTGCGAAGCTTACCCTTACGAAGAATATCCCTGTTGGTGCTGGTCTTGGTGGTGGCTCTGCGGATGCGGCGGCGGCACTCAAATTACTGTGCAAGCTTTGGGCGGTGATTCCCTCGCGCGAGCAGCTTCAAACGATTGCTGTAGCACTTGGTGCAGATGTTGCCATGTGTTTGGAGAGTAAACCACTCATCGCGCGTGGTGTAGGTGATGAGGTGGCGCTTCTCAACGAATCTCTCGCGCCATTGCCAATGGTGTTGGTGTATCCGCGCATCCACCTCGCAACGCCTGAGGTCTATGGGCGTTATCAGCATGAATATACACCTGCATCACCCAGCATATCGCGAGCAAATTTTTTGGATGACTTGCGTCCAACTCATAACCAATTACAGCGTGCGGCTATCTCGCTTGTGCCTGAGGTAGCTGAGGTTCTATTGGTGGTTGCTGGCTATCCTCAGGTTGAGATTTCGCGAATGTGCGGTAGCGGCTCAAGCTGTTTCGCTATCACGCACGACATGGCGTCTGCCGAACGTATGGCAAAAGATATAGAACGCCGTTATCCCAATTGGTGGGTAAAAGTGACGCGAACTATTTAAGTGGCGCTACTTTTGCTTCAAGCCCTGCGAAATCAAGCGCGTGTGGTACGAACTCGTTACCAATCACGAGGCTAGGTGTACCCTGAACACCGATTTTGGTGCCTAGCTGGCGCACCGTTTCGATTTTTTCTTGATACTCTGGCTTAGCAATCTCAGCTTTTACATCTGCTTCTTTGAGGCCCACTTCGGCTGCGAACTTGAGGGCGGTTGCTTCATCCGCACGACCTTCAAAGCCCATCATCTTGCTGTGGAATTCGAAATACTTCTCAGGGGCAAGCGCGTGAACGGCAAGGCCGATTTTCGAGTTGGTTTCTGATACAGGGCCAAAGATTGGGAATTCCTTGAAGATAACTTTCACGTCTTTATCTTTTTTCGCCAGTTCGTCGATGGCTTTGAACGCCATTTTGCAAGCAGGGCAGTTATAGTCGAAGAACTCAACTATGACGGCTTTCGCGTCTTTTGAACCAATGAAGGGTGAATTTGGATTTTCATAAAGCGCTTTTTGCACTTCAGGATCTTTGAGGGCTTCGGTTGCGTCTGCAGTTTTTGCTTTGCGCTGGTCCTCTTGCCATTTTTGCACGGAGTCCATGATAACGCTTGGATTTGCCATCAAATATGCCTTGATGGTTTCGTCGCTGGTGCCAGCAGATTGTTGTGGCAAGAAGTGCGCGCTACCCGCACCAATAATAGCAGCGATAACAGCAGTAATAAGAGTTTGTTTGGTTTGCATGGGGATCCTCCGTGAATGGTGGTAATCAAATACGAGTGCTCTAATTAAGCAAGTGAAAAACTATGTTTAGAACAGACTGTTCTTTTTCTGTTCAATCAGTTGTTCACGCGCATCACGTTCAAGGTCATCAATCTGCAAGGCGATGGCTGATTCGCCCTGCACATGGCTGCGCGCCCGCTTAACATGTTGAAGTACGGTTTCAAAATCCCCTTGCAGGGCGGCTTCCTCTGCCAAGGCTGCATAAGAAGTGCCAAGATCGCCGCGCTTACCATATGCAATTGCCAGTTGGCGCCAGGTGAAATCGTTGCTGTCGTCTAGTGCGGTGGCACGCTCAAGCAGTGCAATGGCGCGGCCTAGTAGTGCAGGGTCATCGCGTGCGATAAGGGTTTTTGCATAATCGGTCATAATCAATGCTGAGTCTGGCAACAATACGGAGGCGCGCTGATACGCGGTGGTGGCGCCATTCAAATCACCCGTCTCGAAAAGGATTTGGCCAAGCGTGTCTTGGAAGAAGGGGTCATTTGGTTTTTCTTTGATGAGTTGGCGCATCGCGGCGATGGCTTTCTTCGATTCAGCGGCTCTAAAGTCAGCGATGGCGCGTGCATAGCGTGCGGCAATGTCTTTGCGTGATTCGGGATAAAGCTTACGTATCACATCGCGCGATTCCATGAATGCGGCGAGCTTGGCGACCATGCGTGCGTGCATAGGTACGAATTGGGAAGGCACTTGGTTCTTGGGGATTGTAGATTCCTTGATGTGATTGCGCACTGTGGCGACACGTTCAGAGGTAAGTGGGTGGGTCTGTAAATACGGGTCACGTTTGCTGACGGCGCCAGATTCATTACGGCGCAGCGTTTCGAACATTTCTAGCACGCCAGCCGAGGATATCTCATTATCATCGAGGAATTTGAGTGCCGCATGGTCTGCGGATTGCTCATTGATGCGAACTTCGGTGAAGAAATTGCGCATCGCGATGTTCTGGCCACCCGTAATAATGCCAGCGCCCGCGCTGCCAGCGCCACCTGCAATTGCTGCTGCACCCAGCACCGCACTAATCGCGGAACCAAGTAATGCACGATTCGTTTTGGCGCTGAATTGCGATAGGTGCGCGCCGCTAATGTGTCCTGTCTCGTGGGCGATAACGCCAATCAACATGCCAGGATTTCTCGTTACGCGTATCAAGCCAGTGTTGATGAAAATATTGAGACCACCAGCAACGAATGCGTTTACAGCAGGGTCATTGACGATGAGGATGCGTATATCTTCGGACGGTATGCCTGCGCTTTGAAAAATAGGATTGGCGTAAGCGCGGAGTGTGTATTCGACTTCAGCGTCGCGTATCAAGCCACCTGCATGTGCAATCATTGGCGTAAACGCAGCGATTGCAACGCTAAGATAGGCAATGATTCTGCGTATCATCGAGGGGGCTCCCACGTAGATGATTTAGCCTTCGAGCATCTTGCTCCACCAGCCTTTGCGCTTAGGCTTTTCTTCCTGCGTTGGTGCATTGAGTGGCACGACGGTGTTTGGAATAATGTTCGCAGGTTGAGGTGCGCTTGGCTTCGTGAAATCGCGTAAATGCGGTGGGCGTGGAACGCCTGCCGTATCATCAGCGCGTGGCTCACGAGGAGGGCGTGCCTCACGTTGCTCACGTGGTGCGCGCGGCTCGCCACCTTCTTCACGTGGTGGACGGTTGCGATCACGGTTGTTACGGCCACGACCGCCACGACGGCCACGACGACCGCCACGTTCACCGCGTTCACGGCGTGGTTTACCAGCGCCTTCAGCTACGGGAATTGGGTTGCCCTCTGCATCAAGTGCAGGAGGTTGTGGTTCAGCGTTTTCACGTGGTTCACGCGCTGGGCGTTCGTGACGTGCTTTACTATGGCGATGTGGTTTGTCGCTCGGAGTAGCTTCTTCACCTTCTGCTGCCTCAGCCTCGACCACGTCTTCGTCAGTTGAATCTTCTGGGCCCGCATCATCACTGCGGCCTTTACCGCCACGACGACCACGACGACGCGGCTTTTTATTGCCTTTGCCATCATCATGCGCGACTTCTTTGCCTTCCGCATTCACTTTGATCAGGCGGTAAACACCACTCAACATCGTGTCGTCGGTCAGAATCACAACACGAACATTGTAGCGGTCCTCGATGGCGCGAAGCATATCGCGTTTTTCGTTGAGCAGGTGTAATGCAGCTTCCTGATAGGCAGTCACGCGCAGAGTTACGAACTGGCCAGATGCCGCTTCCTTCTCGAGCGTGCGAACGATTTGGATACCTACAGTCTCTACCGAGTGCACATAGCCCGAACCTTTACAATGTGGGCAAGGCTGACCCATCGCTTCAGCTAGTGATGGGCGCAGGCGTTGGCGTGACATTTCCATCAGACCAAACATGCTGATGCGGGCGATTTGAATTTTCGCGCGGTCTTTTTTGAGTGCATCCTTCATCGCACGTTCAATGGTGCGGCGATTCTTGCCGTAATTCATATCAATGAAGTCGATGACAATCAGACCAGCCAAATCGCGCAGGCGCAATTGGCGGGCAATTTCATGCGCCGCCTCGAGATTGGTCTTGAGTGCTGTTTCTTCGACATTGCGCTCACTGGTCGAACGACCCGAGTTTACGTCGATAGAAATCAATGCTTCGGTTGGGTTGATGATGAGGTAACCACCCGAGCGCAAGCGTACTTGTGGCTCTAACATCGACTCTAGCTGTTCTTCAACACCCATGAGCGTGAAGAGTGGCAAGTGTTCCTTGTGCAGCTTCACTTTGCCTTCGCTTTGCGGCATCAGCATGTTCATGAATTCTTTAGCGTCGTTATACGCCGCTTCGCCTTCGATCACGATGTCTTCGATGTCACTGGTGAACAGGTCGCGCAGTGAACGCTTGATGAGGTTGCCTTCCTCATAAATGAGGGCAGGGGCGGTTGATTTCAGCGTCTGTTCGCGAATCTGGTTCCAGAGCTTGATGAGATATTCATAATCACGACGGATTTCGGCAATCTCGCGGTCGATACCTGCGGTGCGTATAATCACGCTCATACCCTTATGGCCGCGCAGGTCGCTTGCCATTTCTTTCAGGTTGCGGCGTTGTTCACGGTCGGTAATCTTGCGGGAAATGCCGCCGCCCTTTGGCGAGTTTGGCATCAATACGCAATAACGGCCAGCGAGAGAGATGTACGTAGTCAGCGAGCAGCCTTTATTGCCGCGCTCTTCTTTAATCACTTGTACCAATACGATTTGGTTGCGCTTGATCACTTCTTGAATGCGGTAGCGACGATGGAAGCCACGACCACGATCATTCTCGCCACGATCACCGCGTTCACGACGGCCGCCACGGCGGCCACGATCACTACGCTCACCTTCCGCACCGGTGATGCTATCACCATCTGCGGCAGCGCCCTGTGCGTCTTCAGGTAAATCGCTGAAGGCTTCGGCGGGAACGTCGTTGATGTTGGCTTCAGGGGTGAAGTCTGAATCCTCGGGTAGTGGGTCGCTATAGGTAGCGAATTCTGGCGCATCGAGGGATTGGAGAGGTTGGTCAATGCGGTCGGACTCTGTCGCTTCGTCCAGCAGTTCGCTGGCGGGCTCTGAACTAATTTCCGACGGGCCTTCAACGAAGCCATCATCATCTTTTACATAACGGCGGCCTTCACGGGCAGCTTGCTCGCGTTCAAAGGCGGCTTCCTCGGCAGCTTCTTCGGCTTCCGCTTCGGCAATTTGTTCCTCAAGCAGCTTCTGCTTGTCCTCGACGGGGAGCTGGTAATAGTCAGGGTGAATTTCTGAGAAGGGAAGGAAGCCCTGCTTGCCGCCACCATATTCTACGAAGGCAGCCTGAAGGGAGGGTTCAACGCGCGTAATCTTCGCGAGGTAAACGTTACCCTTAATTTGTGATTTTGACGAGGTAACGAAATCATATTCGTAGAGTTTGTCCCCATCGACGATTGCAACGCGTGACTCTTCTGGGTGCACCGCGTCGATAAACATGCGCTTAGTAGCCATGTGTCTCTCCTATCTACAGGAGCCTTGCAATCTTAGGGTCGTGCTAACCACTACGAGCGTGGTTCTTGAGATGCGGCTTTATATAGATTACCCGCCGCTATGCTGGTCGTGGACTAGTCCACCTTCGCGCAACCCCGCACATGATGCTGAGGCTGCTGCATATTTTCCCGTCCGCACGATGCCGCTTTCGCTTTAGGCACCTGATGTTAACTTAACCCTGCCGTCACGTCCGCGTACACCCGTTATGTTTGCATGGGCTCGCAGGCAACAGCCGAATTCCGAGGCCACTATAGGTAGTTGTGCCCAGTGGTGCAACTTCTTTTATTAAGCAGTTGAAGTTCATGATGGTTAGGCTAGGTTCACGACTCTTATGCGTCAGCTTTTTACCCTCATTGTTGGTTTTCTCTTAATACCCGCCATCGCGCAAGCGGATGTGTCGGGCGTTGACGTGCAAATTGGCGCAGATAAAGAGCGTATTATCCTGCATTCGGACGTTCAGCTTGCTCATAAGAAACTCTTTTTGCTCGCGAAACCAGACCGTTTGGTCGTCGACTTCCCTGCGATTAGCGCCCCTAACTTACAATTGCCCACTGATTATAAAGGGCAGGCTATTCAAGGTATTCGTTTTGGGCGGTTTGATGCCCAGACCTCGCGTATCGTACTTGATTTGAAATACCCTGTGACCGTAAAGGGCAGTTATAGTGTGCCTAATGCGAAGGGTGGTGGCTGGCAATATGTGCTCGATATTGCGGGTCAAGCCGGTAATCCCGCACCAAAGGGTGGGGCGATTCCATGGCCGAAGCCCATTTCCACACAGGAAACCCCCGTACCGCCAGCGATTACCCCTAAACCTGCCGCCAAAAAACCCCTTATCGTGATTGATGCAGGCCATGGCGGCCAAGATCCGGGTGCGATTGGTATTAAGCGCAGCTACGAAAAACACATCACGCTTGATTATGCGAAGTCAGTGCGCGACGTGCTGCTACGTAGTGGGCGCTACCGTGTGCTGCTAACGCGCAGTGATGACCGATTCATTATGTTGGGTGAGCGCGTGAATATTGCCCGTAAAGCTAAGGCCGATATTTTCATTTCACTACATGCTGATTCGAACCCACGTAAAGATGCGCGCGGACTTTCGGTGTATACACTTTCGGAAACAGCATCGGACGCAGAGGCGGAAGCGTTGGCGGAGCAAGAAAATAAATCCGATATTATTGGCGGTATGGATTTGCCAAAAGTGGACGAAGAGGTTGCCAATATCCTCATTGACCTCGTGCAGCGCGAGACTATGACCAAATCAGGCGTGCTTGCTGACCATGTGGTCGAGTCGATGCATGATAAAATCAATTTATTGCCGAACCCACATCGCTATGCGGGCTTCCGCGTTCTGAAGGCGCCTGATACACCTTCGATTCTGGTGGAGATTGGGTTTCTCTCCAATCCACAAGACGAACAATTGCTGGGCTCAAAAGAATTCCGAGGATTATTCTCAGGCTCAATACTCAAAGCGCTTGATAACCACTTCGCTGATAAGCGTTCGTGAAGGATTTAGGGATGTTATCACGCATTCGTAGTGTTTTGAAGGTTTCACGGCTTGCTCGTATTCTTGCAACCTTGTTCGCTATTGGTTGTGCAGGGTTTTTGCTGGCGGTGATGGCGATTGCCTTCATTATTCAAAGTTACATGAGTGATTTGCCAAGCGCCGACAAGCTTGCCAATTACGACCCGCCCGTTGTGACGCGACTTTACGCGAATGATAGTAAGCTGATGGCGGAGTATGCGATTGAGAAGCGTTTCTTCTTGCCGCTCTCGGCCATTCCGAAACGTGTGCAGCAAGCCTTTATCGCGGCGGAAGATAAAAATTTCTACGAGCATCAGGGAATTGATTTTTGGGGTCTAGCGCGGGCGATGCGCGAGAATATCACCAATATCGGTTCAGGGCGAAGCATGGTTGGGGGTTCAACCATTACGCAGCAGGTCGTGAAGAACTTTTTGCTGACTTCTGAAAAATCGCTGGAGCGCAAATTCAAAGAAGCCATTCTCGCGTACCGAATCTCGAGCGTGTACTCAAAAGATAAAATTTTGGAATTATATCTCAATCAGATTTACCTTGGCAAAGGTGCGTATGGTGTGGCGGCGGCGTCGGTAGAGTTTTTCAACAAGTCGCTTGATGAGTTGACGATTGAAGAAGCAGCGCTGCTTGCGGCAATGCCTAAGGCTCCATCGAGTTACGACCCTGCAAAGAATTATGACCGCGCGCTTGAACGCAGAGGCTATGTGATTGGCCGAATGTTAGAAGATGGCTTCATCACGCAAGCCGAGGCAGATGCTGCCAATAAAACCCCTATCATCACCAGCCTTCGTGAAAAAGAAGAAGTGGCGCGTGCTGACTTCTTTGCCGAGGAAGTGCGCCGTAAACTGCGCGAGATGTATGGATATGATGTGCTTTATGAGGGCGGATTGTTTGTGAAAACAACGTTGAATCCTGAGTTTCAGGATTTTGCTGATCGCGCATTGCGCCACGCGCTCTTCCTTTATGATCGTCGTCATGGCTATCGTGGGCCGATCGCGCAAATTCCCGAAGAGACAAGTACGTGGGAGCCAGCGCTTGCTCGCGTGATGAAGGAAAAACAAATTAGTCTTTATGATAATCAGGCACTTGCGGTGGTGCTGAGTGTTACGAATCAAAAGGCTGATATTGGTGTGCTTGATCACGGACGCGCACAGATTCCATTCAGCGAAATGCAATGGGCGCAGCGCATGATCAGCGATACGCGCATTGGGCCAGCTATTCGCCGCGCCGACGAAGTGGTGAAAGTGGGTGACGTCATTTTGGTTGAGCCTGCGAATACTGAAACATCCACCTATCGTTTGCTGCAAATTCCTGCTGTGAATGGCGCAATGGTGGTGATAGACCCGCACTCTGGCAAAGTGCTTGCACTGAGTGGTGGCTATTCTTACGCGGGTTCTGAATTTAACCGTGCCACGCAAGCGAAGCGCCAACCTGGTTCGACCTTCAAGCCATTTGTGTATATGACGGCGCTTGAGAATGGGTTTAGCCCAACCTCGATCGTGCTGGATGCGCCGATTGAAATTTCTCAGGGCCCAGGCCTGCCGATGTGGAAACCTAAAAACTATGAAGGGCAGTTTTTGGGGCCAACCACCTTCCGCATGGGTCTAGAAAAGTCACGCAATACGATGACAGTGCGTTTGTCGCAGATGATTGGCATCAAGCGTGTGAAGCGTGTGGCGCAGCGTATGGGAATTTTTGATGAAGCTGTAGTGCCTGATTTTTCGATGGTCCTAGGCTCAAAAGAAACCACACTGATACAACTCACCAATGCCTATGCAATGATTGCCAATGGTGGTCGTCGTGTTGAGCCTTGGTTGCTGGAGCGTATCGATGATCGCAATGGCACAACGATTTTCCGTCGTGATACACGTCAGTGCCCAACCTGTATCGTGGATGTTGAAAATGATTTGAGTACAGAAGCGCCGATTATTCCAGATGATCGTGAAGTGGTTGTTGATCCGCGTGTGGCGTATCAGATGACGTCTATCCTTGAAGGCGCGGTGTCGCGCGGTACGGGTGCGGCCGCTAAGGTGCTTGGCATACCTGTGGCAGGTAAGACTGGAACCACCAATGAATCGCGCGATACGTGGTTTATTGGGTTCACGCCCGATTTGGTGGTGGGTACGTATATCGGTTTTGATACGCCTAAGCCAATGGGTGACAAGGAAACGGGTGGCCGTGTGGCCATTCAAGGGTTTGTAAAGTTCATGCAGCAAGCGATGGATGCTAAGCTGGTGAAAAGTTCTAGCTTCCGTGTGCCTGAGGGGATTCGTGAAATCCCAGTGAATCGTTATACAGGCCAGCCACTATTTGAAGGCGAAGCTGCCGATGGTTCGCAAGTGATTAGCGAAGCGTTCCTGACGGGTGGGCCGATTTTCAAGCCACAGAACGAACTCGAAGAAGAATTGAAAGATCGTCTAGAGAATATGACGAGTGGCGAGATGACAGAGGGGATCTATGACCCTTACGCACCTGAGCAAACAGGTGTCATCGAAGGCGCTGACCCCTACGGCAATGAATATTCGCCAGGCCCAGGTGAAATGGCACCTTATCAGATTCCACAAAGACCGGTTGAAAACCCATCAGACTCTGTTATCGAGCAGGGCTTCGACCCAGACTCGGAAGCAGAAGTAGGCACAGGCGGACTGTATTAATGAGAAACGACGTATCAGCACTAAAAGATAAAATCGAAGCTTCGCAAGCGGTGCTGAGGAGGTGTCTTTGACTGGGACAATCTGCTCGTACGTCTTGGTGAATTAAATACCAAGGCTGAAGACCCAAATTTATGGAATGATTCCAAAAACGCGCAAGCTGTTATGCGCGAACGTACGCGCACGGAGCATTTGGTCTCAACGTTCAACCGAATGGAAGCAGGCAAGAACGACGCGCTGGAAATGATTGCGCTGGCCGAAGTGGAAGACGATCAATCGCTGGTGAAGGAGTCCATTCAACAGCTTGAGAAAATCGCTGCCGATATCGCGCAGCTTGAACTTGAGAGCTTGCTGAGCGGTGAGGCGGATGCGAATGATTGCTTTATCGAGATTCACCCAGGCGCGGGTGGTACTGAATCGCAAGACTGGGCGTTTATGTTGTTCCGTATGTATATTCGCTGGGGTGAGCGCCGTGGATTCAAAGTTGAGATTGTCGATGAATTGGCGGGCGAAGAAGCGGGAATTAAATCGGCGACGATTAAACTGACAGGGCTCAATGCCTATGGCTGGTCGAAGACCGAGTCGGGTGTGCATCGCTTAGTACGCATTTCGCCGTTTGACTCGAATGCCCGTCGTCACACGAGTTTTGCCAGCGTGTGGGTCTATCCTGTGATTGATGATTCAATTCAAATTGAAATCAAAGAGGAAGATTTGAATATTGAAACCATGCGTTCAGGTGGCGCGGGTGGTCAGCACGTGAATAAGACCGAATCTGCCGTGCGCATTACCCATGTGCCAACTGGTATTGTGGTGAAGTGCCAAGCAGGGCGCAGCCAGCATGCGAATCGTGCCGAAGCCTATAATATGTTGCGCGCACGCTTATATGAGCGTGAATTACAAATTCGTGAAGCGGCGGCTAACGCGCTCAACGCCAGCAAGACCGATAATGCGTGGGGTCACCAGATTCGCTCCTACGTGCTGCACCCTTATCAAATGGTCAAAGACCTGCGCACCGAGGTGGAAACCAGCGATACGCAAGGGGTGCTCGATGGCGATATTGATAGGTTTATCAATGCCTCACTCATGAATCGCTTGAAGGGCCAGACCGAAAGAAGCTAGGTTTCTTGCAAATCCTGAGCGATTTGCTAGGTAAACGCCATGAATTCATTAGGTTTCAATAAGCAGCCCAAAGATACGCGCGTGGTGGTGGCCATGTCGGGGGGCGTTGACTCGTCCACCGTGGCGGCGATGCTGCATGAGGAAGGTTATGAGGTTATCGGCATCACGCTGCAGCTTTATGACTATGGTGCGGCGGTTGGCAAAAAAGGCGCGTGCTGCGCAGGGCAAGACATTCACGATGCGCGCCGTGTAGCCGATAGTTTGGGCATTCCGCATTATGTGCTGAATTACGAATCGAAATTCAAAGAATCGGTGATGGATGATTTCGTTGATACCTATCTCAGTGGTGCAACGCCGATTCCGTGCGTGCGGTGTAACCAGTCGGTGAAGTTCAAGGATTTACTGGCAACGGCACGTGACTTGGGCGCAGATTGTATGGCGACAGGACATTACGTGCAGCGTGTTGAACAGAATGGGCGCGCCGAGCTGCGCCGTGGTGCTGACCCCGATAAAGACCAGAGCTACTTCCTGTTTGCGACGACGCAGGAGCAATTAGACTTTCTGCGATTCCCGCTTGGAAAGCTCACGAAAAAGGAAACACGTGCCTTGGCTGAGAAATACCAACTCGCGATTGCCGATAAGCCGGATAGTCAGGATATCTGCTTTGTGCCAACGGGCGGCTACGCGAAGGTGATTGAGAAGTTGCGTCCAGGTTCGAGTGATCCGGGAGAGATTGTACATCTGGATGGCCAAGTGCTTGGCGCACACCAAGGTATTATTCATTACACGGTTGGGCAGCGCAAAGGCCTCGGCATTGGCGGTACGGAAGACCCGCTTTACGTACTGAAGCTGGATGCTGAAAAGAAGCGTGTCATCGTTGGGCCGAAAGAGGCGTTGGCGCACCCTGAATTTACCATCAAGGAATTGAACTGGCTTTCGGATGCGCGCAAAGAGATTAGCAATGTTCGCGTTAAAATGCGTTCGATGCAGTCACCTGTCACGGCAGATATTCTCGGTTTCTCCGAGCAGAAGGCGACGATTAAACTGCATACGCCCTACGAGGGTATTGCGCCCGGTCAGGCCTGCGTGATTTATGAGGGCGATAGGGTTCTAGGTGGTGGGTGGATTACGACTGAACACTTATCAAAGTATTAGCGCCGATCTTCTGGATTTGCGTTGAAGTTATCGACTTCTTTTCCCCACTCGCTGATGATGCGGTCTTGCATGCGCTGCAGGCGTGCAATTTGATTTTCGTGTAACACATTGATGAAGCCCTGCGCGAATGCGGGAGCGGCATACACCAAGAGCCAGCCAAAGCCTGCTGCGGCATAAATAATTAGCCAGTTTAGTGTATCGCCCATGACGATTTGAATCTCAGCTTGCGCGGCGCCATTTTTGATAATTTGGCCAACAAAAGGAAGCGTGCCTGCAAGATTGCACGCAAATACGGTATGGAATGTGTAGCGCTGCGCACTACGATCAAGGTAGTAAGCGACGATCGATGGCAGGATCGACAGAATGAAAAACACGAATCCTGTGCGCATAAAGGCAATCAGGAATATGCTCAGAATAATCAGCGCAAAAGAGAGCCGTTTGCTGCGCTTCTCAATGTTTGCCTGAGCGGCTTGGTCTTTCTTCTTTTTTGCCATTACCACCCCATGAAATCGGAAAGAACGAAATAACTAATGATACACAAAATACTATAGGCAATTGTTGTCGATATTTGACCGCCAAAATGCTTTGAGTAGCTCGTTATCACCTGCTTGTTGCGTAGTCGTTCAATGCGGCTTTTATTCATGGCATGCAGGCTAATCGCCATCGCGAAACCGTCTTGGTCTCGGCTGACGGCGTCACGATTGACGATGATCGATACCACATCACCCAATATTCCTTCGCTTGCGGCCGGCTTCAATTCCATCTTCATGCGCTTGCGAATCACGCGGTTATGTACTTCGTCCATTAAGCGCTCAATGCGCATTCCAGCCCATGTTGAAAGACCGACCAGATAGAGTTTGTCGTGTTTTTGTTGTGCTTTGTTCAGCAAGCGTAAAATAATCAGCTCTTGATTGCGTGCTAGATTGGGCATGGAATTCAAGTCGTTGAGTTTGATTTCCTTCGCCATGTCAAGCTTACTTGCGACAAACGCGGCGATGTGGCGATCCACGAAGCTAGTATCAGGCGCCATTTGTGGAGCCATCGCATCCAGTGTTTTGAGCAAATCAATCAGATTAGTAATATGGTATTTCTTCACGAGTGGTGACTGACATGGCAGCGTGGGGTTGAGGTCATACAATACACGCTCTAATCCGAAACCAAGCTGTTTCATTTTAACATAAGGACGCACGCGCTGTAGGCGGAAGATGGCTTGCGAAAGTTCTGGGGACTTGGTGTTAACGGAAAGCATGGACCAATAATTGGGGATGTCCTGCTCGATGGCATCAAGCAATTGATTCATTTCCATCGGGTTACCTTGACGCATGAATTCGGCGAGCTGTAGGCCAAACCCTTCGGGTCTTATCGATAAACTCATGGTGCGGATAGGCGCGTTCGGATCTAAAATCGCCAGTAGGCGCGTCATCATGTCGGTATTATGTTTTTCGGTACTGGCGCCACCGCCGATGCGCAGAATACGTTCGATCTTTTCGCTTAGTTCAGGGCGGTGCAGACTCATTTCACACCAGCGATCAATTTTGATGTTCTTGACTTCCTTGAGCGCTTCTTTCCAGTTGCGGTGGAGTGCATTCGCCAATGATTTGCGACTGAAATAATCAATGTGTGCAAAGCCTAGTGGACGCGCTGACTCACGCGGGGCGGGGGGAACGATCATGTTAAAGCGTTTACCTTCGAGCCACGCATTAAGTTGGTCTAGACCCCAGCGTTCACTGATATTGTCGTTCAGAATGCCACGGAAGAAATCGGCAAATGCGTCGGAGAAATCGATATTGTTCGAGAGTACGTGGTAAATACCAACATCGAGCGCCATGCGCACGAACTGCTCTTTAGGAATTTGTCTGGCCTTGTCGAGCCCATAAATCAAATCATAGGCAAGCATGCCGAGTGCATAGACGTCGGATTTTTCATCACCCGTACCTTTGCCGATAGGGTCGCACATTAAGCGTTCTAGCGGCTCATAAATGTAGTTCTGAAAGTATCCTGACGGTGCGGATACGCACTCGCTTAATACGATCTCATCTCCCAAAAAGATAGTGTCAGGGTTGATGCTACCATGAACGATGCCTTTATCGCGAAGCGCGATGAGGGCTTTACATAGTGGCCTAACGATATTGTCGATTGTGCGGCGTTCGGGGATGCGCGGCGTGGCTTTTAGAATCTCGGTGAGCGATTGGCCTGCGGGCTTGTCGCATAATATGACTTGGCGAGATTCCTTCAGGTGGCTGAGCCTCACGGTCCCACTACCTAGAATCATCGACAAGTGGGGATGCTGGAAATTCAATAATTTTTCAGCAACATCGGTGCGGTAGGGCATCGTGTTGTCCAACACCATCGCATATATTTTGCGATTGGGGTTGGTGCTGTCTGTCACAGCGTAGGCTTTGGCTAGCGCATGATCTAATGATGGAAGAGGGTTATTGACGTGAATGGTGAAGCGACCTTCTTCCAATTCGTCTTGGTCGCTGCCGCCTAGTTCATAGTTTGTACGATAGTCTTTAAGCAGGTCTGCAAGACCCGTCTCCACACGCTCTTCGATGAGCGGGAGATCGTCCTCTTCTTTTTGTGCGACTGCTGGTGACATACATGTCTTCCATTATTTTCTTTCACTATAGCGAAAGAATTACACTTTCACAATGCTTGAAAGGTTAACGGAATCAGGCGCTTATTAACGATTCGTTAGGTTGCGGCGAATGGATCGCGTACCAGAATCGTATCTTCGCGCTTCGGACTGGTCGATAGAATGGCGACAGGGCAGCCAATCAATTCTTCGATACGACGCACATACTTAATCGCCTGAGCGGGAAGCTCAGCCCAGCTTTTAGCGCCTGCGGTGGACTCGCTCCACCCGTCGATTTCTTCGTAAATAGCGGTCGCTTTTGCCTGAAGTGCAGTGGAAGCGGGCAGGTAGTCATACTTCTTACCATCGATTTCATAACCAATACCGATTTTGATGGTCGTAAGGCCGTCCAGCACGTCGAGCTTGGTGAGTGCGATGCCGTCGATACCGCTAATAGTGATGGCTTGCTTCACCATCGTTGCATCAAACCAACCGCAACGGCGTTTGCGACCCGTAACCGTGCCGAATTCATGACCACGCTCGCCCAAGCGTTGGCCGATTTCGTTTTCCTGTTCGGTTGGGAAGGGGCCGGAGCCCACGCGCGTGGTGTAGGCTTTGGTGATACCGAGCACGTAACCAATGGCGTTAGGGCCAGAGCCTGAACCGATGGTCGCTTCGCCCGCCATGGTGTTTGATGAGGTCACGAACGGGTAAGTACCATAATCCACATCAAGCATGATACCTTGCGCACCTTCATAGAGAATGCGTTTACCTTGTTTGCGATAGTCCGCAAGCAAGCGCCACACGGGTGCAACGAACGGAAGAATCTTTGGTGCGATTTCTAGAAGTGGGTTTAGCAATTCTTCCAATTTCACTTCTTCTGCGCCTGCAGCTTTGAGTAGCACGTTATGGCGCGCCAACATGGCATTCAATTTTTCGGTGAGTAGCTTTTTATCACTCAGATCACAGACACGAATCGCGCGGCGCCCCACTTTGTCTTCATACGATGGGCCAATGCCACGGCCTGTAGTGCCGATTTTGCCATCGCCCAGCAAGGCTTCGCTTGCGGCGTCGAGTTTCGAATGAATGGGCAGAATCAAACATGCGTTCTCGGCGATTTTCAAATTGTCGGACGTTACTTTCACGCCTTGTTCGGTAACTTTTTCAATTTCACGGAACAGTGCCCAAGGGTCAATCACCACACCATTGCCGATGATGCTCATTTTGCCGCCGCGCACCACGCCTGATGGTAGGAGCGAGAGTTTGTACGTTACGCCGTCGACCACGAGTGTGTGGCCAGCATTGTGACCGCCTTGGAAGCGCACAATCACGTCGGCGCGTTCAGAAAGCCAATCGACAATCTTGCCTTTGCCTTCATCACCCCATTGTGAACCAACTACTACAACGCTACGCATATTATTCTCCGAGTAAGGTCACAAACCCTTGTGACTGAATTTTCGCCGCTTCCTCTGCCGAGGTATTGGCAGGGAGTTTCTTAACAGGTTTTGTTGCCGATGCAGGCAAAATTTCTAGCAAATCATTTGCATAAAGCGTGAAGCCCACGGCTTCTTCGTTCGAAGGTGTCAGATACGCGCCGCCACGACCCAATTCGAGTGCAGGGTTGTTGAGGAATAGCGCAAAGCCAGCGCCTGCATAATAGCCGTAACCACTCAGCTCCAGCAAATCGACCGTGATGTGTGCTGGTACGTGCCGTACCTGCAATTCGTTTGTTAGCGCAGTCACTTCTTCCACTGCTTTGACAACATCGGCGTTCTTGATGGTTTTCAGAATCTCTAGCGCAGGCATTGCACTGCCCACAGCATCTATCACTGCGGCGATATCGGTTGCGCCGAGTGCGCGTAACTTTGCGGTGTCTTTATGTTTGACGGCTTCGATAACGGCATCGCGTTCTTTTACGCCTTTGAGTAATGGCGACAGCAGTGATGGGAAATGAATATCAACGGTCATGTCGCCAAGGCCTGCGGTCTTGAGCGAGTGCACGGCGATGGAGATGATTTCTGCCTGTGCTGCGGGTGACTTACTGCCATAGCGCTCGATGCCCACTTGTGTGTGCTGGCGACGTGTTTGCAATGCCTCGGGTGTGGTGCGCAGCGTGTAGCCAGCATAGCAAAGGCGCAATGGGCGAGGGCTGCGCGAAAGGTTGTTGCTAGCGATACGCGTGATCTGGCTAGTCATGTCGGCGCGGAAGGCGAGCATTTTATTGGCCAGTGGATCCATCACGCGAAAGGCGTGGTGCCCTGTTGCTTCACCCTGACCGCTCAGCAGTTGCTCTTCGAATTCCATCACGGGTGGGATGACAGGTTCATAGCCAAAGCCCGTGAAGGATTTGAGCAGGTGATGAATCAACCCGAACTCCTGCATTGCTTGCGGAGGCAATACATCCATCAGACCAGAAGGGAGTAGGGGTGAGCTGTTCATTATTTCTTGGCGTCCGCTTTCAGTACACCGCCGACGGCATAATCTTCAAATGCCATGTCGGAAAGAATCACGCGCACCTGTTCAGGCGGTGAGCCACATACTTCCATAATGACATCGGTCAGTTTTTTGACCAAAATGCGTTTCTTTTCAATATCGCGCCCTTCGAGCATATGTACTTGAACTATCGGCATAGAGTCTCCTTGCAAGCGGCTGTTTATGCGCTGCAATAAGGGTCGAAGCAACATTTTTTATTGCTGGTAAGGCGGTTTTGCGCTAAAAGCGACCTTGAGTGAGATGTGGCTTCTCTTGCTCTGACCCTTGGGTCTTGAGCAAAAGAGCAGTGTCGAATGACTAGACTAGTGATGCTGGAAGAGGCCACGCCGTTCTTTCCCGACTTGTCAATGCGTCTTCCTCGTCAACACCCGCTATGGTGGCGGGTGGTAACGCCATGATAGGAGTTTCTCAATGGCAAACGGTACAGTAAAGTGGTTCAACCCAACCAAGGGTTATGGTTTCATTCAGCCAGAAGGCGGCGGAGCAGATGTATTCGTACACATCACGGCTGTGCAAGCTGCTGGTCTGCGTGATTTGAAAGAAAATCAGCGCGTTAGCTATGAACTCGTTACCGAAAAAGGCAAGACCTCGGCTGGTAACCTCCAAGTTCTGGACGCTGCTTAATCCGATCTCGGATTAACGAAGAATGAAAGGGCGGCCTATGAGCCGCCCTTTTTGTTTGCCTTATTACGTTGCGTTATCCACAGGGTTAGGCTATATAGGCCGTGAGTTTTGATTTGATTTGCCTTGTCGCGCGACGCCGGCCTTGCCGCTCTCCTGCCTTGTCAAAGAGTCTTCGCTCAACGTGCTCACCATAGTGGTGGGAGCGAAACGCCATGATAGGAGTTCATAATGGCAACTGGTAAAGTAAAATGGTTTAACCCAACGAAGGGTTTTGGTTTCATCGAGCCTGAAACAGGTGGTGCAGATGTGTTCGTTCACATCACCGCTGTTCAAGCTGCTGGTCTGCGTGACCTGCGCGAAAATCAGCGCGTAAGCTACGAGTTGGTATCGGAAAAGGGTAAGACCTCGGCCGGTAACCTCCAAGTACTGGACGCTGCGTAGTCCTTTTAAGGATTATACGGAAATGAAAAGGTCGCTCGAAAGAGCGGCCTTTTTTTATCTCTTGAGTTTAGTGCTAAGCGTTCTATTTTCTAAATGAAATTACAAAGGCTTTAAATGACCACGTTATCAAAATTATGGGCTGGTAGGGTTTTTGGAACTAATACTGGTAATATATTTATTGAGTTCACAGAACTAGAGCCTGAAATCAAAGGCATTCTAAGATTCATGGACACGCAGTTTGGCGTAGCATTATACGACATTACTGGAACATTTGATGGTAAGCTAAAATTAAAGGGCGTTCCAACTAAGACCGAAGAGAATGTGACGGCTGGTGAATTAACTGCTGAGGCAGATTTAACAGCAGAAGGAAATATTCAAGGAAAATGGGAGACGACGTTGGGCACCGGTGGAGCGTTTACGCTGTTCCCGCACGATGAAACCACCCAAAAACAAGAGACAAAGAATGATGTTCCAGAGCAGATTCATACAAAAAATATAGCTCTAGGATCTATAAGATTATTCGCAGAAGATGTTAGGCAGCTGCTTGAACATGTTAAGCGGGATTTCACTGTAGGAAAATTGATTGTTACCTATAATAATGATGGCAGTGAAATTACAGATTATGCTGAAAATTTCTTACAAAATAATCGGCTTGGTATTTTATCTTATTTAAAAATAAACATCCAAGAACCCGATGCTTATGGAATCAATAGAAGCGTTGTTATTGAATTAAGGGCGCATAGTTCAAATGATATTAGGGTACAGGGCGTTCAACAGTCTTGGGTGATAGGAAAGGCCGAGAGTCTTGCTGTTTACCTAAGAAGGTATCAAAGCCCTTTAGCTACAAGTTATAAAAAATTTGGACTTGGTCTAAATCAACTGATCTTCTTTGCCATGCTAGTGGTCATGCCTAGTGTTGCTGCGATAAAAGATAGAGTATTTTTTGCGCTGTCTATATTAGCGTTGCTACAAATTCTACTTTGGGTTCACACAAGGTATATACCAATGGCTTCTGTTACAATGAGCGAAAAACAGCCAAATTGGTTCTCTAGAAGTTGGCCAGTACTTGTATCTTGGTTTTCAGCTCTTTGTATATCTTTGGTAGGAAGCTACATATTTTATTGGCTACAGCGGGGGTAAATTAAATGGATATGAAAAAACTCCTGATAATAACCGCAATCATGCTCGCAACTAGCGCTGCGCATGCTCAAGATGGTGCGAGTGTATCTGCGCAGCAGATTGAGCAGATGATTGAGGATTCCAAAAAATACGGTGGCGGTCGCGTGAAGATTAACACGACGACCATCATGGCGGCGATGGGTATGCATAGTTGCATGCAGGAAAAAATTGGCGATGCGGGCATCAAGCGCCTTGGTGAGTGGGGCACAGCACTGGGCAAAGAAGTGAAACCGCTTTGTGCCGCTGGTGCGCGCGACGAAGCCTTGGCTGCACAAATGCGTTATGCGAAGTCGGTGATGAAAACGAAAGAATATGCAGGCGTGCGCGCCTGCGCCGACCAATATAAAGATTTGCTCGCTGACCCAATGTTTACGGATATTCGCGCTGTGGTCGAAAACCCTGCGCAGACCGATAAACACATCTGCGACTACCAAAACAAGGCTAGCGCGTACTCAGCGCAAACCAAATAGCAATCACCACCAATAAGGCTGCGAAAAAATAGCGCGCATGTTTCGCGATACGCTTATTTTCTAAATAGGGTTTGATGCGCGCGCCCAGCAGCACAATTACAATATGAATGGCCGTGGCGACGCTGACATAGATGGCGGTGAGGGTGAGTGCTTGCGACAGTATGGCCGCTTCAGGCTGCGTGAAGGCGGGGATTACCGTGATGTAAAACAGTACTGCTTTGGGGTTGAGCAAGTTGGTGATGAGGCCGCGGGTGAAATAGCGCGGGTCATAGCCCTCATCGGACGTTGCCACGCCGTCTTCGCCACGCCAACAATCATAGGCCAGCCAGAGTAAATAGGCGACGCCAACCCAGCGCATGGTATTATACAAAATCGGTGATTGCGTGATGATGGCGGCCGCGCCTAATGCAGCGGCGACGCCGATGATCGACAGGCCGAGGCCAATGCCCACAATTGCTGAGAAGCCCGCTTTGCGGCCCTTCATGGCGCTCAGCAAGGCCAGATACGTCATATTCGGCCCCGGTGTAAGCTCGATGGCGAAGCATGTCAGGGCGAAGGAGAGGAATATTTCGGGTGTCATGGCGGCCAAATACTTGTTTTTTCTTGTATAACAGCTAATGAAAAAGCCATGAAGCATATTCTCGCAGTATTCGGTACACGGCCGGAGGCCATCAAGATGGCGCCTGTGGTCAATGCCCTTAAAAAACTAGGTACGGTGCAGGTGAGTGTGTGCGTGACGGCGCAGCATCGCCAGATGCTCGACCAAGTGCTCGAACTTTTCAATATTGTGCCCGACATTGACCTGAACGTGATGCAGCCAAAGCAAGATTTGAGCGACATCACCAGCCGCGTGCTGTTGGGAATGCGCGATGTATTTGCCAAGCAGCGCTACGACATGGTCTTGGTGCATGGTGACACGACGACGACCATGGCAACGGCGCTTGCAGCGTATTATGCCAAAGTCCCGATTGGCCATATCGAAGCGGGGCTGCGCACGGGTGACAAATATGCGCCATGGCCAGAAGAGGCGAATCGCAAACTCGCGGGTGCGATTGCCGATATTCATTTTGCACCCACGGAAACTTCGCGCCAGAATTTATTGCGTGAAGGTATCTCGGATGAGGTGATTCACGTCACAGGTAATACGGTGATTGATGCGTTGCTGGAGACAGCAGAGAAAGCCAATACCCTGCCGTTGGAGCTAGATGCTGGCAAGAAACTGATTTTGGTGACGGGCCATCGCCGCGAGAATTTTGGGGCTGGTTTCGAGAGCATCTGCAATGCGCTGCTGCGTCTTGCTGTGCGTGGGGATGTTGAGATCGTATACCCCGTGCACCTCAACCCCAATGTTCAAGAACCAGTGAATCGCTTGCTGGCTGGGCATCCTTCTATCAAGCTCATTGCGCCGCAGGATTATCTGCCATTCGTGGCGCTGATGAAACGCGCCTACATCATTCTTACGGATTCGGGTGGAATTCAGGAAGAAGCGCCGTCACTCGGCAAGCCTGTGTTGGTGATGCGTGATGTGACCGAGCGCCCCGAAGCAGTGGCGGCAGGCACGGTGAAGCTTGTTGGAACGGATGAGCATAAAATCGTCGCAGCAGTGACCGAGTTGCTGGAAAATGCAAATGCCTACGCTGCAATGTCTAAGGCCGCTAACCCGTACGGTGATGGGCGTGCTGCTGAGCGTATCGCCAAGGTATTAGCATGATGGCTATACGAAAGGCTATGTAGTGAGCCTACTTGGTAGTATTGCGCTGATGCGTCGCCTCGGGGTCGGCAATGTTGTCACGACATTGCGCCATCGCCGCCGTCTCACAACCAATTATTTTGTGAAGCGTTTGCCTATTACCGCGCCATCGCAAGTTGCACCGTTTTGGGATGTTTCGCTAAAACCAGCAACGCCACATGCAGCGCTTATTTCCCGCGCCAATGCGTGGGCGGAGCATCGGCCCGTCACGTGGCTTCATGGGGTCTATGCAGAGCGTCAGAATCTCCACTGGTCACAGGTGGCAATCAATGACGTGGTTGGGCAAGATGTTAAGCATACGTGGAATTCGTCACGCTTTGAGTGGGTCACGCAAGTAGCGCTGGCAGCGTTGCATTCAGAAGAACCTAAGCAGCATCTGAACGTGTTGCATGCGCTTACCAATGATTGGCTATCCAAGCATGATTACCAGGCGGGTGTATTGTGGAGCTGTTCGCATGAAGTAGCCATACGTGGCCTGCACTTGATGCTGACGACATCGCTGCTCAACGCTAACCCTACGTCTGCGTTGTTGGAACTGTTACAACAATCCTATTCACGCGTGCGCGCGACCTTGCCGTATGCGATTGCCCAGCAGAATCATCATAGCTTTACCGAGATTTTGTTTCTTTTCTACGTCGAGCGATTCCTTAGTAAATATGGCGTAGTGGTTGAAGGCGCACCCAAGCGCGAGCAGGTGATGACGCTGATTAAATGGCTTATCCAGCCCGATGGATCATGCGCGATGCCGTCACTTAGTTATCACCGTGTGTTTTGCGATATTGCCTCGCTTTGTGGCTTGCTGGATGACTTTTTGCATATTGGTTTATGGCGCGGTGGTGTCATGCGCATCGCTGTTACACGAATGTGCAAGTTTCTGGAGTCGGTGATTGAACCCGTATCAGGCCGTGTTCCTAATATTGGGTTGAATGATGGCTCATTGCATTGTCTGCAATTCACATCGCCTGATGACTATGTGCCATCACTGCTCTTGATGAGCGCGGTATTCCAGATTCCCGTGCATGAGCGATTCAAATCGCGTGTGAAGGATGTATATCTCTATGGGCGAAGCCCATTATTTGCTTCGCTACAAGCATCGTCACGCTTTGATGACTTTGGCCTTATCATCGTCGATAAGCCAGCATATCGTGCCTATCTTCACTATCCTCGTAGTCGCTTCCGTCCCATGCAGCAGGATTTCTTGCATCTGGATTTATGGGTGAATGGCGTGAATGTGCTGCATGATTCTGGCACATTCAGTTTTAACCCTACTTCGGTTGATGATTATGATGATGGTGTCGCGCATAACGCGCCCGTGCCGCTCGATAAACCCTTTGTCACGAAGCGTTCGCCCTATCTTTATCGCTACTGGCCGAATGCACAGGTCAGCCAGAAGGAAAATCAGTTGGAGATGAGTGTTTCCAATCATCATGGCGTGATTGTGACGCGGAAGATCTTATTCGGCGTTACCAGTTTGACGATTGAAGATTCAGTTTCAGGTAGTCAGCAATGGGGCAGCGCTTTTAATTTTCCTGGCGCGATGACCGCCGACACGTTCCGCGAAGGGCGTTGGCACTTAGCGTCGAATGTAACGTTGATGACGCCCGACGCTTCGACTCAAAAAATATCTTCCCCAGGCTTCGCGCCATGCTATGACGTTAAGGCGGCTTCATGCCGTATTCTGGTTACGCCCGAAGCAAGCCACCAAAGCCTCATTTGCGACATTATTATCGGATAGTATGCACCTTCTTTATTTCCATCAGCACTTCTCAACGCCGCAAGGTTCTGCCAGCACGCGCTCATACGAAACGGCACGACGTTTGGTCGAGCGTGGTCATCAAGTAACGATGGTGTGTGGCAGTCACCATACGACCAGCACGGGGTTGGACGTCTCTTTTCGTCGTGGCCGGCGTGAAGGGAAGGTGGATGGCATTCGCGTGATTGAGTTGAATCTTGGTTTTGCGAATCCTGATACATTCATCAAAGCGTTTGTGACGCATACGTTATTCGCGCTGCGTAGTACGGTCATCGCGCTCGCTGAGCAGTATGATGTCGTCTTCTCGACCAGCACGCCGCTTACGGTGGGTATCCCTGGTATTTTCGCAAAACTACTTCGACGTAAGCCCTTTGTTTTTGAAGTGCGTGAGTTGTGGCCAGAGCTTTCCAAGGCGATGGGCGTGATCAAGAACCCTCTATTGCTGTGGGCTTTTTCAGCGTTGGAATGGGTGACCTATCGTTGTGCAAATCGGTTGATTGGGCTGTCGCCTGGTATTGTTGAAGCTATCGCAAAGCGTGGCATTAGCGCGTCTCACATCAAAATGATTCCCAATGGCTGTGACATGGCGCTTTTTGCCGCACCTGTTTCTGCATGGCGACCTGTAGAAGTGCGCGCCGATGATATCATGGCCGTTTATGCAGGGGCGCATGGCCAAGCTAATGGCCTCGATGCGGCGCTCGATGCAGCATCAGAGCTTAAACGCCGTGGGCATTCGCATGTTAAACTTGTTTTGGTGGGTAGCGGCAATAGGAAGGCAAGTCTTGTTGCGCGTGCGCAGCGAGAGAAGCTTGATAACGTTATATTTCTTGAATCGGTTCCCAAAACTAAACTTGCTGGGCTTATGGCATCTGCCGATATTGGCTTGCAGCTTTTGTCGAACATACCTGCATTTTATTATGGCACTAGCCCGAACAAGTTTTTCGACTACCTTGCTTCTGGAACGCCTGTGCTCTGTAACTACCCAGGTTGGGTTTCGGAGATGATCACGCTGCACCAATGTGGATTTGTGGTGACGCCAGAAAATGCCAAATCATTTGCCGATGCACTCGAGTATGCGGCCAATAATCGTGTCGAGCTTGAGGCAATGGGGCCACGTGCAAGGCAACTGGCGCGTACGGCGTTCTCCCGCGACCAATTGGCGGAGCAATTTTGTAAGTGGCTAGAGCTAGAGGCTGAATTGGCCTAGAAAAGGCCTTTGCATGTGCCCTACGCATAACGCTTTGACAATCGACATGAATTCCCTTATTCGCAATAACCCTGCGCGTAACCGTGATGGAGAGGTGGCCGAGTGGCTGAAGGCGCTGGTTTGCTAAACCGGTTTACGAGTAACATCGTAACGTGGGTTCGAATCCCATCCTCTCCTCCATAATAAAAGGCCTCTTCTGAGGCCTTTTATTATGGATTGATGTTGTATGGATACAGGACACCGTTCGACTCGAGCGCATAGCATCGCGCGAGAGAGGCAAGCCTAGCGCGCCAATCCATCCTCTCTCCTCAAGGCTTAGGTGTGGTTCCTTAACCTTTGTATAAGCTTTAGAATCCTAGATGGATTGCTTACTTCTATTGATGATTGTTAATACGGATACAGCGCATTTTAATTAAATATTAATCTTTCTTAGCTAAGTTGGGAGTCTGTCCCCTTAGGAGCTCCTCTCATGCACACACCAAAAAAATATTACGCTTTAATCGCGGCGCTTGCTGTTACATTTACAATGCCTGCTTACGAAGCAGAGGCTTCGATGCTAAGTAAGTTAAAAAAGAAGGTGACTCAAAGCGTTATCAAGACATTGCCAAAGCCATTGCAAAAGACGGCCACTAAATTGGACGCAGCGCGTAATAAGGGCCATGCGGCGGTGCGCGGTGCTCACCTCAAAATCGCCAAGCAGAAGTTTGATGTTTATAAGGACGCAGCCAAGTTCAAACAAAAAGTGCATATTGATGGCCTGAAACTCAAAAAACAGTTGGTGGAACACAAATCCAAGACTGTACGCAAAATGGCGAGTGACGGTGCCGAGCATAAATTAGGAGTGATGCGCAATCTTGAACAAACGCATCGCCAAGGTGTGATGACGCGTGCGGGTATTGCTACTGTTGGTGCGATTGCGCCAATTGCTGGGCATGCTGCAGGTGGGTTAATTGGTACGGGTGCTGGCCTTGCGGGTGGTGCTATTGGTACCACTGTAGGTACAGCTGGTGGGGTTGCGCCGATTGTTGCAGTTGGCCCTTCAGGTTCAATTGGTGGTAAGCCAGTTGCTCCGACACAATTGCCTGGCGTTAAGGGAGTTCTGGCAGGTAAACCTGCACCACTTACCCCGCAAGTATTGCCTGATGTTCCAACCTTGGTGGGTAGTACAAATGGTGGTGAAGTGTCGACCTCCGCTGCGCCTCCTGTGATTCCTCAAAAAGGAGAATTGGCAGGCAAGCCTGATCCCAACGCTGTTAAAGGGGAACAGGAAATTGCAAGTGCAGATACTGTTGCGCGCACTGACGATAATCTCCAAGGTAGTAAGGTTTACTGTGTATTTAATTGCGGTGGTCGACCTTATGTTGAGATCAACCAACACTAATCTATTGTTTTGGCGTGAATTAATTGGTTGTGGCTGTTGTTTCTTACTTCTTTCTTGGGCTGCTTTAATACAAGATTAACTTTTATAAGCGAAGATGAATCCTAATAAGAACTTGTACCATTAGGAGCACTGAATGAAAGCCTTAGCCCTCCATCGTCCCCGCGCTTTACATCTGATTCTGATTGCCACTGCGTTGGCGTTTCTAGCGGTTTCTATGCCTCAACCTGCGCAAGCTTTCAACTTGGGTGGTATTACTAAAAGTTTTTCTAAATCACCGGGTGCTAAAGTTGCTAAGGCAACGAGTCCCTCACGCAACTTGTTAAGCCGTGCATCTAATGTCACGCGCAGTGCAATCAAATCAACGCGTTCAGTTAGCAGCCGTGCACTTGGTGCACTTCGTGGTGCTACGAGCGCACGTAAACCTGCTGGCGGGGCTCCAACCTCTCCGCTTGCTTCAGCGACTGGTGGTTCAAGCCGCAATGCTATTGGTAGCCGCATTGGCCGCAGCATTGGTAATCAAGTAAGACAACAAGTATCGCAACGTGCAACTTCTGCTGGTCGTGGACTTGTTCAAAGTGCTGTTAATCGCGTCACGGACCAAGGCTCACGCAATGTAGTTCGTAGTCGTACGCCAGTTGTAAATTCACGCAGCGCGATTGCTTCACGTCAAGGCGGCTTTGGTGGTGGTGCTGTAGTACCCGCAGTGGCTGGTTTGGCTGGCATGCAAGCTATGGATGGCGGTGGTTCTATCGGTGGTAAGCCTGCGGCTGGTCCACAAGTTTTACCCGCTCGTCCTGATAAAGGCGTATTGGCAGGTAAACCTGCGCCAGTTACTCCGCAAGTATTGCCAGGTGTTCCAACGTTGGTGGGTAGCACCAATGGTGGTGAAGTTTCGACCTCTGCTGCGCCTCCAGTGATTCCTGCTCCTCCTTCTGCTGAGCAGCTTGCTGCGGCTGAAGCAGCGAAGCAAAAGCAAATGGCCGATGCGTCGCTTTTTGGCAATGGTGGCCCAGGTAGCCATGTAGATTGCGTGTTCAACTGTGAACAATGGGATACAGGAAACACTGCCAAACAAAACCTCCAGTACGAAGCACGCTAAAGATACTATAGAATAGACGTTACAGAAGGCGCTTTCTTTCGTGGAAAGCGCCTTTTTCATTGAGCTTTTCTTGCAAGTTTGGGGTGGCTGTGGTTAATGGCGGCCATGACAACAACCAGTAAACGTACACCTGCTGCCCCTAAAGTCGGCTTTGTTAGCTTGGGCTGCGCGAAAGCGCTGGTGGATTCTGAACGTATTCTTACCAAACTGCGTGCTGAGGGGTATGAAATTGCCCCCGACTATACGGGTTCGGATTTGGTGATTGTGAATACCTGCGGGTTCCTTGATTCCGCGCGCGATGAATCGCTTGGTGCGATTGGTGAAGCGCTCAATGAAAATGGTAAAGTGGTAGTGACGGGGTGCTTGGGTGCGGAGCCTGAGGTTATTCGCGAAAAATACCCCAATGTATTGGCCATTACAGGCCCACAGCACTACGAAGCGGTGATGGACGCGGTGCATAAAGCACTGCCGCCACTACACGACCCTTACATGGATTTGGTGCCAGAGCAGGGGATTCGCCTAACCCCGCGCCATTATGCATATCTCAAGATTTCAGAAGGCTGCAATAACCGTTGCTCGTTTTGCATTATTCCTGCGTTGCGCGGGGACCTTGTTAGTCGCCCCGTAGGTGACGTACTCGAAGAAGCTGAGCGCCTCGTGAAAGCGGGTGTGAAAGAGCTGCTGGTGATTTCGCAAGACACCAGTGCTTATGGTGTCGATATCAAATATGCACCTTCGACATGGCGTGGTCGTGAGGTAAAAACTTCTTTCTATGATTTGGCGGCAGCGCTGGGCGAGCTTGGTGTATGGGTGCGTATGCATTATGTGTATCCTTATCCGCATGTCGCGAATGTGATGCCACTCATGGCAGAGCGCAAAATTCTGCCGTATTTGGATATTCCGTTCCAGCACGCGTCGCCTGAAGTATTGAAATCGATGCGTCGTCCAGCGAATCAGGAGAAGACAGCCAATCAAATCGCTAAATGGCGTGCTGCATGCCCAGACCTTACCTTGCGTTCTACCTTTATTGTGGGCTTTCCTGGCGAGACAGAGAAGGATTTCGAATTCCTACTCGAATGGATGGATGAAGTGCAGCTCGACCGTGTTGGTGCATTCAAATACGAAGACGTGAAGGGCGCAACCAGCAATGCGCACGAGAATCACGTAAGTGAAAAAGTGAAGCAGGAACGTTATGACCGCTTCATGCAAAAGGCGCAGGAAATTTCGGCTGCGAAGCTACAAAAGAAAGTCGGCCGTACATTCAACGCAATTGTGGATGGCGTGGAAGATGGACAGCTTGTATGCCGCACTGAGGCTGATGCTCCTGAGATTGATGGCAACATCTCTGCACCTGTTGAAAAAGGCATTCGTATTGGGGATTTCGTAACCATCGAGGTAACGGATGCGAGTGAATACGACCTTTATGGGATTTTGAAAAAGAAACAATAATCATGAATGATGAACCTAAAAAAGAATCTACGTTCGGGATGATTCGTTCTTTCAGTTACGCAGTATTGTTAGCACTCGTATTCCGCTCACTAGCCTTTGAGCCGTTCCACATTCCTTCTGGCTCCATGCTATCGACCCTGCAAATAGGTGATTATATTTTTGTCTCCAAAACGTCGTATGGTTATGGCCGCTATTCTTTCCCGTTCGGCACGGTGTTTAATTATTTTGATGGTCGCATCATGGAAGAAACGCCCAAGCGCGGGGATGTGATCGTCTTCCGTTTGCCCAATAATACGGGGATTGATTACATCAAGCGTTTGGTGGGCTTGCCAGGTGATACGATTCAGGTGATTGACGGCATCCTGCATATTAATGGTGAGGCTGTGAAGCTTGAGCGTACTGAGGATTACAACGAAGTGCAGGAAGATGGTTCCGTGAAGTCTGTGCGTCGTTATATCGAAACACTACCTAATGGCGTCAAGCACGTGGTGCTCGACGAGCGGCCTTATGGCAATATGGATGCGACGGGATTCGATTCCGATAATACGGCTGCCTATGAAGTGCCTGAGGGGCACTACTTTTTCATGGGTGATAATCGTGATAATTCGGTGGATAGCCGTTACGCAGTGGATGGCCCAGGCTTTGTACCTGCCGAAAACTTAATTGGCCGTGCGGATCTGATTTTTGTGTCATTCAATACGCATGCGCGCTTCTGGGAATTTTGGAAATGGATAAACCATGACCGTTGGGTGCGCTATGTTGAGTGATGCGCAACTAGATGGTTTGCAGCGCAATTTGGGTCTGCGTTTTGCGGATATTACGTTGCTCAAGCGCGCTTTTACCCATCGTTCGACTGGCCAAGCTTTTCCTGATGGCTCGCCGTTTAGTAATCAGCGCCTCGAATTCTTGGGTGATTCCGTATTAGGCTTAGTGATTTCTGAGATGCTCTATCATCACTTCCCGCATGAGGCAGAGGGTGATTTAAGCAAGCGTGAAGTTGCGCTGGTGAATGGCGCTACCTTGGCAGAGATTGCGCGCGAGCTAAAGCTGGGCGATTATCTGGTGCTAGCGCAGAGCGAGGAAGACCACGGTGGGCGCGATAATCCCTCCAACCTTGAGGATGCGTGTGAAGCGCTCATTGGCGCAATCTACCTTGATCAGGGTTTAGAGCCTGCACGTCATTTTATCGAGAAATACTGGGGTAAGCGTGCCTTGCAGATGGCAGCGCCGCCCAAAGACCCCAAGACTGCGCTTCAGGAATGGGCGCAGGCGAAGGGACTAGCGTTGCCAGAATATGTGTTGGTCAGTGAAACAGGGCCAGCGCATGCGCCGCAATTCACGATTGAGGTACGCTTGCAAGGTCAAGCAGCACAGCAGGCAACGGCAACCAGCAAGAAGACTGCTGAGCGCGATGCGGCAGAAAAGCTGTTGAAGTTACTTAGCTAGAACTTTGATAATATCGACGATTTTCTGAAGCGTCGCGTCGCTCATCGCTGTGCCTGAAGGTAGGCAAAGCCCATCATTGAATAATGCTTCACTCACCTTACCGCCGACCATTTCTGCGCCTTTGAATACTGGCTGCAAGTGCATTGGCTTCCACATGGGGCGGGATTCGATATTGTGTTTCTCAAGTTCCGTGCGAATCGTTTCGCGATCTGCGCCAAATTCCTTAGCATTCACCGTAATGACGCTGAGCCAACGGTTGCTTTGGCCAGTAGCGGCTTCTGGCATGAAACCAATGCCTGATTGTGTCAGGTGACGCTCATAATATTCGAAAATCTCGCGGCGGCGTTGCACGCGTGCAGGCAGCACTTCAAGTTGGCCAACGCCAATCGCTGCAACGATGTTGCTCATACGGTAGTTGTAACCGTACGTGGTGTGCTCGTAATGCGCTGCAGGCTCACGCGCTTGTTGCGAAAGATTGCGAGCCTCGTCGATTAGTTTTTTATCGGTACTGGCCAGCATACCACCACCACTTGTGGTGATGATTTTATTGCCATTGAATGAGAATGCTGCTGCATGCGCCCCATCGCCCGCATGTCTATTTTTGTAGGTAGAGCCAACAGATTCTGCCGCGTCGATAATTAGTTTTACGCCGTATTCGTCGCAGAGTGTGCGCACGGCATCGACATCGCAGGCTTGGCCGTACAGATCGGTAGGTATTACTGCTTTGGGCAGTTTATTCGCTTTTTTGTCCTTCTTGAGTTGCTCTTCAAGCAGGCCGATATCCATGTTCCATGTGTTCGGATCTGCGTCTATGAATAGTGGAGTCGCGTTCTGGAATAAAATGGGGGTTACCGAGCCGATAAAGGTAAGGGACGAGGCATAGACCCTGTCGCCCGCGCCTACGCCATAGCAGCGCAATGCAAGGTGCAGTGCGGCGGTGCCGCTTGTTAAGGCAACACAATAGGGCAGGCCAGAAATCTTGGAAAATTCTTGCTCGAATCGATCGACCATAGGGCCAAGGGGCGCGATGTAATTACTCGCGAAGGCTTCGCTGACATATGCTTCTTCATTGCCACCCATATGTGGGGGAGAGAGAAATATGCGTTCTGTGGTCATTGCGTTCCTTTGCGGTAATCATCAAATCGCGGCATGGTGACGTGGCCATCGGCCGAGATGCCTTCACGTTTTAACACAACTATTACGGTACGCCATAAAATCCACAAATCGCTCATCAGGCTAAAGTCACGCACATATTCGCGGTCATAGCGCAATCTGTCTTCCCATGTGGTAGCGTTGCGGCCGCAGACTTGCGCAAGTCCCGTAATACCTGGGCGCATCGCATGGCGCTGCTTTTCCTCTTCGGTGTAGTAGGGCAAGTATTCGGGCAAAAGCGGGCGCGGGCCCACAATGCTCATATCGCCTGTCAGGATATTCCAAAGTTCTGGCAATTCGTCGAGGCTGGTCGCGCGGAGCATTTTACCAAACGGTGTTAAACGTTCTGCGTCGCTACCCGCGCCGTCACGCATCGTGCGGAATTTGATCAGGGTGAAAGGCTTCTCGCCCATACCAATTCGTGTTTGGGTGAAGAATACAGGTGCGCCCAAGCGCGACTTCACCAGAAAATAGAGAGCGAGTAGGACTGGCGACAAGACTACGCCTAATGCGAGCGCTACCGCGATATCGAAGCCACGTTTTATGAGCTTTTGCATGGGTTTGGGGTAGGGCTTGAGGGACTATTTGTCAATGTGCATCCGCTACGCTATGTTCGACGAATGGCTGATTTACCTTATATCCTGATTGGCGGCGGCGGGCACACGCGTGTGCTTTTAGGCGTATTGCGCCTGATGGGCGAACAGGTGCACGGCATCCTCACGCAGGATGAAAGCATTGTTGGTAATAGTATGATGGATGCGCCCGTGCTTGGAACGGACGGTAAATTTATCATCGAAAAAGGTCAGTTCCAGCTTATTAATGGTGTCGGTAATCGCGCCAGTCGCCAAGGAAGCGGCTTAGAGGTTCGCGCGGCTGCTACGGCACGTTATGAAGCGCTTGGTTTGCGTATGGAGTCAGTCATTGCGCCGAATGCGAATATTATGCCTGAGGTGAAGATTCACCACGGTGCGCAGATTATGGCGGGCGCAACGCTTCAGCCATATGCGGTGATTGGTGCTGGTTCTATCATCAACACCAATGCTTCGATTGATCATGATGTAACGATTGGCGAACACACGCACGTTGCGCCAGGGGCTATTTTATGTGGCAATGTGACCGTTGGTAGCCTCACGCATATTGGCGCGGGTGCGATTGTCATACAGGGCATTACGATTGGTCATGCCTGCGTCATTGGTGCGGGTGTAACCGTTACCAAGAACGTGCCCAATGGCACGGTTGTTACCCAGTGACTCCCAAAAAAGACTTAATTCAGGAATTGAATCGCGGTGCGTTGAGCAAGCGTGTTCTTTACAAAGACGATGGCGTTATTGTTATCGATAAACCGTCGGGCATTCCCGTGCATATTGGTGCACATGCAGGCACAGCGCTTGAACAGTTTTTTGACCAATTAAAATTCGATTTGCAGCATGCGCCGTGGCTCGCACACCGATTGGACCGCGAAACCTCTGGCTGTTTGGTGCTTGGGCGCACCAAAGAAGCCCTCAAGCGTTTGGGCAAGCAATTTGCGGAAGGTAAAATCGATAAAACCTACTGGGCGGTCGTGGTTGGCGCGCCTGCGGAGGATGCGGGCATCATCAATCGCTCCATTTTGAAAACGGGTAAGGGCTCGCGCTGGCGTATCATCCTTGATGATGCAGGGCAGGAGGCCATTACCGAATATCGTGTACTCGGCAAAGGTGATGGTATTTCTTGGGTTGAGTTTTCGCCCCAAACAGGCCGTACGCACCAGATTCGTGTCCATGCGGCGTATGCACTGGGCTGCCCACTTGTGGGTGACCCGTTTTATGGCGTCGAGGGTTCCTATGACGCAAAGCATTTTACGACCATGCTGCATGCGCGTGCGATCGCTTTGCCAGCAAAACATGCGCCCATAGAAGTTGTCGCGCCGATTCCCGATGCGATGCGTGCGTTACTAGAGCGTTGCGGATATTGTGATTAGTGAACAGCGTGGTGGTGATTCACCCGTGCGTAGGGTGTAGCGATCCACTCAAGACCTTCTTGCATTTCATTCAACAGGCCACGCCATTCGTTGTTATACATCGAAGGGTTGAAATTATCCTGAACGAGTTTGCTGTTCAGTGTGTAAACGCTGAATAAGTCGGTGCTTGGGCTGAGCAATTCGCGGAAGAGCAATTTTAGATTCTCTTTTACCTGATGGTGGCCATTTTGTTGAAACAGGCTGCGCGACTGGCTGTCACGCACTGCTGTAAGGCGTGTAGCAAGGTTACGCAGGCGCTCCACATCCTCTTTCTCAATCGCGATGCCGTAGCTATTTACGCCCTTAACTGCAACGCGTAGCGTGCTGAGCACACGTGCCATGACATGGTGCATCGAAATCGTGCGATATTCGGTATCATTATAGTGGTGGATATACATATCCGCCTTTGTGCCGTAATGCAGACTGTTCGAACGTAGCAGCGCTTTTACGATATCTGCTCCGCGAATGACCACGCCTTCGTCGGTCTGGTAGCGGTAGTTATAGAGTTCTTCCCAAAGCATAGGGTTGGCATTGTGTTGTGCCAGTATGTCACTGATGACGGATTCCAAGATATTTGCCAGTCGTGGGTTATCGAGCGGTTCGTTGCCCAATACGCCTTTAATCAACGCTTCCGCTTTAATGAGTTCTGCTGGCGCAATACGTGGGCGATTCAAATCGAACTTATAGCGCGACAGTTGAAGGGCCAGATATTGCATGTAATAGTTATGAACGATTGCGGTAATGCGTTCGCGTGCCAATGACGCGGTTTCGGCAATCTTTGCAGAAGCCACCGCCTCCGCAGCAGAGGCTGCGTAGCCGTTGTTTACAAGCAATGGTGCTAAATTCGTCATAGGCGGGCATTCTGCATGAGGATGGTTAACAATTCGTTAAGTTTCCGTGGCACAGCGCACAAAATAAAATCATATAAATATCAATAGATTAGTTGTGTTTTAGGTTCTTAGTCCAAGTGTGTAATGAGATAACTCGATCCATAGTAAGGTCATAAATACAGCTTATATTAGTTACCCAATCATAAAATGGCGGATGGTTGCCGTTTTCGTCATCATCCTGATACGTTGCTAGCTGGCTTCCTAGCTCACATGTATTGCTGATGTAGGTGTACCAACTAACCTGAGTTTTATGGATTAGTTTTGCTTTATCAGGATTTTCTTTGACGATTTGTTCAAGATACTCCTGCCCAATCATTGACCATTCATTAGCAAATTGAGCGGCTCTACCTCCCCAATTTGCTGCGTTGGATTCCAATTTGAGATCGGAACATGCTTTCTTTTTATCTGCGTTATTATCTAAGCAGTCTTTAATAATCTTTATGTTGTTTTCATTCGAAGCTCCGCCTGGAAACCAAGATAGAGCAGATCCACCATCATGAGCCGAATTGGAGATGGCTGTATTCAAAGTCAAAACTGAAAGCATAATGCCCATGGTGACCGCCAGCTGCATTATTCGCCTTGTGAGGCGCTGTAACCTGGTTTGCCATCGAATTTGTAAAGGGTTTCGACTTTGAGGAAGTCAATTCCTTGGTCCGAGGCGCGTTTCAGCATATCGGCGATGTCTGCTAGCGTCACGGTTTTACCTTCTTTTGGCAGGTAACGGGCGCGGAAACGGTCGGTCACATCCATCTCGGTGACGATGTTTGGCCAGACCTTTAAGCCCTTACATGAAATCAACTGAAGCTGCAGATTGTCGTTCGAGAGTTTCTCGAGCGCCGTACCAAGCTCGTTAATATCTTTGCCCGTGAATTGCATGAACAAGTCTGCGCCGACCAGCTCACGCTTCTCTTTTTGCGGAGCCATGACAGCGTGAATCTTGATTTCCTTGCCCGCTTTGAAATTGGCGGGGCGGAATTTGGTTGGTGTTTCACCCAAACGCGCCACGACTTCGTTAGCGAATTCTTTGGTGCCAAGTTTGGCTTTGCTCATCTCGCCGTAGATGTCGGCAGTGTGCAGACCATCTTCAATCGTCTTGAGCCACGCGTTCTGGATTTTGTTTGCATCCTCTGCCAAGCCGAGATGCGAGAGCATCATCAGCGCGCCTTGTAGGAGACCTGAAGGGTTGGCGATGTTTTTGCCAGCAATATCGGGTGCGGAGCCGTGAATCGCCTCGAACATTGCGTAGTTCGCACCGACGTTCGATGAACCAGCAATACCAACTGAACCTGAAACCTCTGCCGCGATGTCGGAGATGATATCACCAAAGAGGTTCTCGGTAACGATCACGTCAAACAAATGTGGTTTGGACGCAATGCGCGCCGAGCCAATATCGACGATGTAATGCTCATTCTCGATTTGCGGATATTCCGCCGCAATGCGTGTGAAAGCGTCATGGAACGCACCGTCGGTGAGTTTCATGATGTTGTCTTTCGACATACAGGTCACTTTCTTGCGACCGTTATTCACCGCGTATTCGAAGGCGTAGCGCATGATACGCTCCGAGCCCGAACGCGTAATGATTTTTACCGACTGGAACGCGTCATGCGTTTGGCGGTATTCGATACCCGCGTACAAATCTTCCTCGTTTTCGCGGATAATCACCATGTCCATATTTGGGTGCATGGATTTGATATAGGGAGGGTAGGCAACGCATGGGCGCACGTTAGCATAAAGGCCGAGCGATTTGCGCATGGTCACGTTGAGTGATTTATAGCCGCCACCTTGTGGGGTGGTGATGGGGGCTTTGAGCAAGGTTTTGGTGCTGCGGATAGAGTCCCACGCTGCGGGTGGAATGCCTGTGGTCACGCCTTTTTCATAGAACTTCTGACCGACTTCAATCGTTTCGATTTTGAGAGGAACGCGTGCCTCAGCGAGGATTTTCAGCGTTGCTTCCATGATTTCAGGGCCGATACCGTCGCCATATGCTACCGTGATGGGTTTTGCAGCAGTGTTTTTGTTGAGCTGAACAACGGCGGACATAGGAAACTCCCTGTAATGTTTTTATTGCTTGCGAGTATAATTATATGGCGTTTTTGCGCCACAAATTCGCGCCCTGTATAGCACCAGAATGCTTAATAAATGATGAACGTCACTTTTAAGCCGCGCTAGCTAGCCATTTTCACGATATGTTCCCACTCCGTCTTTGTGACGGGCTGGACGGACAGGCGCGCAGAGGTAAGCAGCGACATGTTGGCGAGTTTCGGGTCGGCCTTTGCTTGCGCAAGGGTGAATGGGTGTTTGAGAGGTTTGCGTGCCTTCACGTCCACCACCACCCAAGGCTCGCCTGCCTCGGCGGTGGGGTCGGGGTAATGCTCCTTAATAATTTCGACGATGCCGACAATCTCTTTGCCATCATTGGAGTGATAGAAGAATGCGAGGTCGCCCTTTTTCATCGCCATCAGGTGCTTCTTGGCGAGGTGGTTGCGAACGCCGCTCCAGAACGTGCCTTTCGTGCCAGCTTTCACCTGTTCGTCCCACGACCAAGCGGAAGGTTCGGATTTGAGGAGCCAATAGTTCATGCGGCAAGTTGTGATTTGATCGCTTCGATCGCTGCGTCGAGCTTGTCACCTTCAGGGCCACCCGCTTGCGCGAAGTCTGGTTTGCCACCACCGCCTTGGCCGCCGACCGCAGCAGAAGCTGCGCGCACGAGTGTGGGTGCATCAGCTTTGGCGTTTTTACCAACGGCGACGATGATGTTTGCCTTACCCTCAAATTGTGAGGCAACGACCACCACAGCGTCTTCATGTTGTTTCTGAAGATTGTTTGCTAAGTCTCTGAGAGATTTAGCATCCAGTTCGCCAAAAACCTTAAACGTAAGTTTCGTATTGCCGACATGCTCAGTGCTTACTTCGCCACCACCATCGCTCATGGCTGCTTGTTTTTTTGACTCGGCCAATTCTTTGGTGAGCTTCTTGTTCTCTTCCGTCATCGCTTGGATGGTGAGTTGCAGTTTGTCGCTTTCGGTTTGGAAAAGGGCGACGACGTCTTTGAGTGCTGCTTTCTCGATGGTGCTGATAGCAGGTGCTTCTGCTTTCACGGTGCTAGCTTTTTTCAATTCGCCGACCAGTCGCATATTCTCTTTGAGTAGAGTCTGTAGTTGTTCATTCTGTTTGTTCAATTGCTCAATCACAAAGCTGCGAACACCTTCGCCTGTGGTGGCCTCAATACGGCGCACGCCAGAGGAAACCGAGCCTTCCGACATAATTTTGAATAGGCCGATTTCACCTGTGCGCGATACGTGTGTGCCGCCGCATAATTCGACGGAGTAATCATTTTCGCCCATGCTGAGTACGCGCACTTCGTCGCCATATTTTTCGCCGAACAGCGCCATTGCACCCGCTTTAATCGCCTCATCAGGCGTCATGAGTTTGGTGGTAGCTGGGGTGTCTTGCCAGACGAGGCGATTTACCTCGCTCTCTGCTGCGGCAAGCTCTTCGCGGCTAATCGCTTTAGGGTTGGTGATATCGAAGCGCAGCCTATCCTCTGCCACGAGCGAACCTTTTTGGGTGATGTGTTCGCCAAGCTGTTTGCGCAATACGGCATGGAGCAGGTGGGTCGCCGAGTGATTGGCGCGAATGCGGTTGCGGCGCGCCACATCCACTTTCAGTTCGACTGTGTCGCCCACTTTGAATTCACCATCTTGCACGTCAACGGCATGTACATGAAACGCGTCCAAGGGTTTGCTAGTATCGGTGACAATAGCTTTGCCAGCTTTGGTTTCTATTGTACCCGTATCGCCAATCTGCCCGCCTGATTCACCATAGAATGGCGTTTGGTTCACGATCAACGAACCTTTTTCACCCTTCTTGAGTTCGCTAACTTCTTTGCCGTCTTTTATGAGTGCGACAATCTCTGCCTGCGCTTCCGTCATTTTGTAACCGAGGAAGTCAGTAGCGCCTTTTTTATCTTTGATGTCGAACCAGATGGCAGAAGTTGCCACATCGCCCGAGCCTTTGTGGGCTTCACGGGCGCGCTGGCGCTGTGCGGCCATTTCTTTGTCGAAGCCTGCTGTATCCACCGTAATGCTGTCGGCACGCAGAATGTCCTGCGTCAGATCGAGCGGGAAGCCGTACGTGTCATAGAGTTTGAAGGCGGTCTCGCCACTAAAGCTATTCCCTTTGGTTTGCGCTTTCTCTTCTTCCAGCAACTTCAAGCCGCGTTCGAGCGTTTGTTTGAAGCGTTCCTCTTCTAGGCGCAGTGTTTCGATGATAGTCGTTTGTGCGCGGCCAAGCTCTGGGTAGGCAGCGCCCATGAGATTCACGAGTGTGGGCACGAGCTTATGCATGAGTGGTTCTTTGCAGCCAAGCATGTGGGCGTGGCGCATTGCGCGGCGCATGATGCGGCGAAGCACATAGCCACGCCCTTCGTTGGAGGGCAGCACGCCGTCCGCAATCAGGAAGCTAGATGCACGCAAATGGTCAGCAATCACGCGGTGGCTTGCACGCATGTTCGTATCATTGTTGCCAGTGAGGTCGACTGAAGCGGCAATGATGGTCTTGAATAAATCAATGTCGTAATTGTCATGCACGCCTTGCAGTACGGCAGAGACACGCTCAAGGCCAGAGCCCGTATCGATCGAAGGTTTAGGCAGGTTGATGCGCGAACCGTCTGCCTGCGCATCATATTGCATGAAGACGAGGTTCCAGATTTCTACGAAACGTTCGCCGAACATATCGTGACCTGTGGCGTCGAGCGCCCATTTTCCCTTGCCTACGCCGTGGTCGTAGAAAATTTCGGAGCAGGGGCCGCAAGGTCCTGTATCGCCTGCGGACCAGAAATTATCGTCCGTCGGCACACGCAGAATCTGGCTTTCAGGCAGGCCTGCAATTTTTTTCCAAAGCTCGAAGGCTTCGTCGTCCGTATGGTAAACGGTTACACCGAGTTTATCTTTCGGCAGGCCATAGACCTTTGTGACGAGTTCCCACGCGTGGGTAATGGCGCCCTCTTTGAAGTAGTCGCCGAAGCTGAAGTTACCGAGCATCTCGAAGAACGTATGGTGGCGCGCGGTGTAGCCTACGTTTTCTAAGTCGTTATGCTTGCCACCGGCGCGCACGCATTTTTGGCTGGTGGTGACACGTGGCACAGGCGGTTTCTCTGTGCCGTTAAAGTAATTCTTGAAAGGCACCATGCCAGCGCTGGTGAACATCAATGTCGGGTCGTTATGCGGTACAAGCGCGCTGGAGGGCAGCACGTTGTGCCCTTTGCTTTCGAAATAATCGAGAAACGCTTTGCGGATGTCAGATACAGATTGCATGCTGACTATTTGGCGTTAAATAACTGGAATTGCAAGAGATAACACCACCGCAGGACGGTAGTTTACTCTATTCTATTGGTTTCCTTAGAGACGGTCGTGCTGCCTATTTCACGCTCTTGAGTGATAGAGCCTATAGGTGCAAATTCTAGCTCTTGTGCTTGTCGCAGTACGATTGCGCGGGTTCCTAAACGGTCATAACGACCCATATTCTCTGGGTAGAAATGGAGTAGCTGCTGACCTGCTTTTTCATAAGAAGTCTGTAGGGCAATCGTATCTTTCTCGTCAGGAGCAGACTCATCAATAACACCAGGCCCATAGTCTATAAGGTGAATGGCACGTCCGTCCTTTTTGAGCATCATGCCGCAAGCAATGAGCGTGTCTAGTGGTGTAGTATTATGGTAATGATTAATGACGTTACCTGAAATAACATAATCGACCTTCTTTCCGCCCGTTACTTGATCGGCATTGTGAGTGTAGAGATGCTCGCATGTGCCTGTCTCCGTATAGGAAGCACACATGTTGATTAACGGGCCGAATGTATCTTGCATATAAGCATAAGGAGAGATGTAGGCGATTGACGTGTCTGATAATGGATTCACGTTATGAGCCTGAAAAATGCGTACGAGGTCTTTGACAAAACGATAATTGCTGAAAGGGTAATCCTCAAGGCGTGTATTGATGGCCTCTTGTATTTCTGATTTGAGTTGCTCTTGAGTTGAAGCATCACCAAAGCGTTCGGGGTGCTGGTCGTATAAATCGTTCAGCACGAAATAGAACGACTGATCATCGCCGTCATTCTGCGCTCGGTAAATTAGTTGCGTGAGATCAAACAACATAACGCCCCCAATATACATTGGAGGCGTTAATATTTAGTGAAATCATTAGAATTAAGCCGCGTCGGCGGTTTCTTTCTCGTCTGCTTCGTCCGAAGGGGTGCCCTCAAGCGCTGCGGAAAGCTGTGCGGATTTAGCGCGAATTGCCTTTTCCACCTCTGCGGCAGCTTTTGGATTATCCTTGAAGTACTGGCGGGTGTTCTCTTTGCCTTGGCCGATACGCTGGTCTTTGAATGCAAACCACGAACCTGATTTTTCAATCACGCCTGCTTTTACACCCATATCAATCAGCTCGCCCTCTTTCGAGATGCCGTGGCCGTAGAGAATATCGAAATCCACCACTTTGAAGGGTGGCGACACTTTGTTCTTTACCACTTTCACGCGGGTCAGGTTGCCGATGACTTCGTCTTTCTCTTTCAGCGCACCGATGCGGCGAATATCCATACGCACGGAGGCGTAGAACTTCAGCGCGTTACCACCCGTGGTGGTTTCAGGGTTGCCGAACATCACGCCGATTTTTTGGCGAATCTGGTTGATGAAAATCACCGTGCAATTGGTGCGGTTCACCGTGCCGGTGAGTTTGCGCAGCGCTTGGCTCATGAGGCGTGCTTGCGCGCCCATGGTTGCGTCACCCATTTCGCCTTCGAGTTCGGCTTTAGGAACGAGTGCTGCCACAGAGTCGATAATCACCATGTCAATTGCGCCGGAACGCACGAGCGTATCTGCGATTTCAAGTGCCTGTTCGCCAGAGTCTGGTTGTGAGATCAACAATTCGTCGACATTCACGCCGAGTTTTTTCGCGTAGGATGGGTCGAGCGCGTGCTCAGCATCCACGAATGCGCAGGTGCCGCCAGCTTTTTGGCATTCGGCAATTGCGTGAAGGGTGAGGGTGGTTTTACCCGATGATTCTGGGCCATAAATTTCAATGATGCGGCCTTTGGGAATACCGCCCACGCCGAGTGCAATATCAAGACCCAGCGAACCGGTGGAAATCACTTCCATTGCGGTGTTCTGTTCTTGGTTCGATAATTTCATGATTGAGCCTTTACCAAAGGCTTTTTCGATTTGCGCGAGCGCACCTTCGAGTGCTTTTTTCTTTTCGGCTGGTTTGATTGCTGTTTCTTTTGATGACATGTCTATAGCTCCCTTAAATGATGGATAGAAGCTACACCTGCCTTGATAGGCCTTCAACGGGAAAATGGCTTATCCACTACTATTTTAGCGGTGCTGATGCGCAACATGAGGTGCGACATTTATACCATTTACTACAAGCTGTTGCAGCTCAGTTTGGTTGCGCACAATCTGAATATTGGGGACGGGGATGTTGTTAAGTTTACATTCTTGTTCAACAATAGGCAGTACCAAATGTGGTGTTTCCCCAATATATACAGGGGTTAGACCCAGCTTCGCTGCGGCGTAGAGGCCTTTCCAATTTTCATCGACCATGATGACATCTGAACCTGCTGGCTGCCCCAATTTTATCAGTGCTTTAGCCAGTGATTTCTCGGAGGGTTTATGGGCGTTATCAAAGACGGGAACGTGCGGGTAGAGTTTGTCTAATCCAGTCTCGTGCCAACGCTTATGTGTCATATGATTATTGCTAACCACTGCCCATGGCTTTCTGTTGGCGTGATAGGTAGCCAAGGTTTCTGCAGCCCCATCAACTAATTGCATAGGGATGCTTTCATAAATGTGGCGCCCCATCGTATAGACAATGGTTTTTTCGCGGTGGCTAAAGTCTTCCAATTCATGGTCGAGAAATTGTTTGGGGTGGTGCTTATAGTTTCTGGCTACCGAGTAATCGGGCAAGTCGATTTTACCCGCAAGTTCGGTGCGTAACTGGTCGTAGGAACGATGGATGATGGATTCGTTATCGCCAATCACATCATCAAAATCGCTGAGAATTGCGCGAACAGGAATAGTGCGCTGGCTGGCCATGGCGTGCGATTTTCCCGACAGCTCATCCATAAGCTGTTGTGCGCCTCTCACCAGATTCTGCCAGAAGTCTTCGGCCATACGATACTACTCCAGTGTAGAGTCTAGCCTATGGTGCTATTGGATAATGTGAAGATTGTGTGAAAACTCAGGCAGTTGCGACGGAGCTGCCGTCCGATGGGTGCTAGAAACCAGAAATAAAGAACAGGTTACACTGCTTAATCGTGGTAGTAAGTTGATATTCCGCAGTAGTTTCAACATCGGTTGACACACAGTTCGGACGTGATGCGTTCTTAGGGCCACGCATATTGCCTGTTGAAGGCTTGCCATCATCCATCTTCGTGTCGATGTTCCATGCCTCCTGCGCCAGCAAGTAGCCGGCCTGATCCACACCATTTTGTCCACCGTAACGCAGCATATTGCCATAATTACCTGCGAATAGGCTTGGATTACCAACCGCTACCGAGCCCTGCCATGTATAGGTATAACCACCATTCGGGTCGACTTTCGAGCGTGGTATATTCAGTCCGGGCGTTCCCCAAGTGGTGTCGGCCAACAGGCCTGGAACGCCCGTGTAGGTTCCTTCGATCAGTCCTGCATTTGC
The DNA here is from genome assembly GCA_017302575.1 of Alphaproteobacteria bacterium. Lineage (NCBI taxonomy): Bacteria > Pseudomonadati > Pseudomonadota > Alphaproteobacteria > Alphaproteobacteria bacterium. Next base: position 280,597 of record JAFLDD010000001.1, read on the forward strand.
CAATTGTTGCCATGCGCGCCAAGATTCCAGCCATCCGATCATACCATCACCGTTGCCATTGCAGGTCGCTTGGGTTGTAGCGGGGCTTGAGAAATCCAAAGCTTGGCATGCCGCATCTGTGCCATCTGCGGCGCCGCCTGCCTGCGCACCCCAGAACCTTACGGCATTACGCATATCACCTGGCAGTGCGAAATACTTATCACGAAAGGCCATCATAGCCGCATTGTATTTGTGGACTTCTGTTGGCATTGAGCGGAGCTCAGCTGCGCGGATGAGCGACCGTCCCGCTAAGATACCACCCGTAAGCAGACCAAGGATGACAAGAACTATTGAGAGCTCAACAAGTGAGAAACCACGCATAGATATCATCTTATGCGGAGGCTGCATTACCATCAAGCACCTCTTTGACTTTGCTGGCTAACTGCTTGAGGGTAAAGGGTTTGGGGAGGAAATTAAAGCTACGATCTGGGCCGAATGTGTCGATAAAGGCGTCCTCGGCGTAACCTGATATAAAGACAACCTTGATCGCCTTCATACGCTCCGTATGGTTGTTTTCAAGGTGCTGAATCATTTTCGGGCCATTCATGCCAGGCATCACCACGTCGGAGATGATCAAGTCAATGGGGCCTACGTGGTCGTTGAACACCTCGATGGCGTTCTCACCGCTATCTGCTTCGAGCACTTCATAACCTTTGTTACGTAGGGCGCGTGCTGCGAAAATGCGCACCGGTGTTTCGTCTTCCACCAGCATAATGGTTGCTTTGCCTGTTAAGTCACCCGTGGTTTTTTCTTCAGCGACTTCGGTGTGTTTCTCGACCGCCGTGTCAGGCATGAAGCGTTTCAGGAACAAATGGAAATTCGTGCCAGCGCCTGGTGTGCTTTTCACGTAAATATAGCCGCCTGTTTGCTTGATGATACCATAACAGGTCGCAAGGCCGAGGCCTGTGCCACTACCTACTTCCTTGGTGGAGAAGAAAGGTTCGAAGATGTTTTTGATAATCTCTTGCGGGATACCAGTTCCTGTATCCTCTACTTCGACGAGCACGTAATCGCCTGGGATAATCACCTCATCATCGGTGGGGGGAATGAGTTTGCGGTCCATCGGCTCACCCGCTTTGATAGTGATAGCCGAAGTGCGAATGGAGAGGCTGCCGCCGTCCTTCATCGCGTCGCGCGCATTAACGGCAAGGTTGATGATGACTTGCTCAAGCTGCCCTTGGTCGGCCTTCACGAGGCCCAAGTCACGACCATGCTGCATATTCATAGTAATATTCTCACCGATCAAACGGCGAATAAGGTTGCTCAATTCTGCCAACACGTCGGTCATGTCGAGCATTTTGGGCTGCAATGTTTGGCGGCGTGAGAAGGCAAGAAGTTGGCGCACCAAGTTTGCGGCGCGGTTGGCGTTCTGCTTCACCTGCATAATATCGGCGAAGCTGGGGTCACCCGCAGGGTGGCGCATAAGCAGCAGATCGCAGAAGCCAATCATCGCAGTGAGTAGGTTATTGAAGTCGTGCGCAACGCCGCCTGCAAGTTGGCCGACGGCCTGCATCTTTTGCGAGTGGGCAAAACGTAATTCGAGGTTCTTCTGCTCCGTTTGATCGACCATGTGCAAGAAGAGAACGGGCTTTTGCTTGTCCTCAGGTTGCATAAGACTGATATAGGTGTAGGCAACAACCGTTGCGCCGTTACTCAAGCGAATGGTGAGCGATAATGGCGGCAATTCCGCATGGTCGCGGAAGGTTTTTTCTAACGCTTCAGTAAATTTTGGCCTGTCGTCACTGTCGATTAAATCGAGTAGTTTGCTGGGGCGGTTCAGTGGAATGGTGTGCTGGAATAGCTTCAAGAATGCAGTGTTGGCCTCAACAATATAGCCTTGCGGGTCAAGATGTACTGCCGCGATAGGGGATTTTTCAATGAAGCTGTTAATGTCCAATCCCGTAGGATTGGCGGAGCTGAATTGCAAGCCTCTCTGCGCGACCATTTCAACCATTGCCTAGTACAATACTTCCCGTTGCGCCGATGACTTTGCCATTTTCGTCGCGGATAGCGGTTTGCTTGATAGCGGCAGGTATGAGTGCGCCACTTTTTTGCTGCAAGGTTGCGTGCTCCAGCATATCGCCGAGTTTGAAGTCTTCGGTAACAGGCTGGCCTTTAAGCTGGTAAATCACGTGATAAAAGCTCAAGCGGCTGTCGATCACTTCGCCTGCGCGGTAGCCAAGTGCTTGCTCGAACACTGGGTTTACATATTCAAATTTTCCATACTCATTGACGATGTAGTGCGGAATACCGCTATGGGTAAGCAGATGGTCCACCTTCTCGGCAGATGTGGAGCGTAGCACTTCTGGCATCACGACGGAGCCAGCGCGATGATCACGGTACTCACGACCACGCACCACCGTATAACCCGCAGGGCGGGTGAGGGGTTCCACGGTCAGGATGTATTCGTGCACTTTATTGTCATTCGTTACGATTGGGAAAATCAGGCGGTCGCGCTGACCACTGATGATCGCGCCCATGAGGCGATCAATATCCGTTTTATTGACGTTGGACATATTGAGCAGTGCTTCCAGTGCGTGCGCTTCGCCGTGCGAATAATGCGGTAGCAGGTTTTTTACACCTTCATTCGCGTATTCAATAGTGCCGTCGCGCTTCACAAACATACAGAAGTTTGAGCCAAGCGCGGCTGCTTGCGCAAACAGCATGTTTTGGAATTCCGTCATCATGACAAGGTCGAGGCTTTGTTGCTTGCGTAGCACTACATAGAAGCACAGTGATGCAGCCGCCAAAATCGTGATTAAGCTGGTGATGCCGTTGCCACCCATTGTTTTGGGCGAAAAATTGATGAGTATGATGATGGTGGTAACTACCGCGAAGGCGATGATAATGCGCCAAATTTGTTTTCCGCGCTCGCGCGGCATGAACTCGATTAGGCTGGGTGTGTTAAAATCTTCGTCCGAAAAGCGCATGAAGGGCAGTTTAGGGGGCTTATTTTCTAAGGCAATCAAAATCATAGCGAAACTGTCGCTAAGGTAATTCTAGAGCTATTGGGTTGCCCTAAAGTATCAATTTGGTGGTTTTATAATGAAATATTAACGATTTCAGAGCGATAATGACTCAGAGCTCATAAATTTATGGAACGTTATGGCAGATATAACCGCAGGTGAAATTACCTATCGCAGCGTTACACGTGATGGCGTTGATTTATTAATTTTCGAATCAGGGTCTGGAGCAGAACGCGATGTTTTGACGATTGGTCCTGGCTTTACTGGAAGCCTAGTCATTGATGGAAATATAATCCCGAATGCGGACTTGGAGACAGTATTTCTTCATATGCAGGATAAAGTAAGGATTGGTGAAGTAGATACTAGTCGGGCTAATTCTGTAGAAATAGGTAGAAGTTTTTTAGGCATTCAAACAGCTAGAACAATTACCCCAACGCCAATTGAGGACGCGTATCTTGATTCGCTTCCAGGGCCTGAATTGAGGGGCCGCACGGATGATAGGCCACCAGCACCACCTGCACCTTCTAACAACCGCAGGCGCTCCAGAGGCTAGAGTTACTTCTTCTTCATCTTCACGTTCTGAAAGGGATTTGCGGATTTATCATCACGCTTTTTGGGTTGTTTGCCCTTGAGTTTGTAGACGTAGCCGATGATTTTCGCGACCGCTTGATAATGCTCATAGGGTACTTCTTCGTCGATATCGGTGGTGTCGTATAAAATCCGCGCCAAGGGCGGGTTGCGGATAATCGGCACTTTATGTTTTTCAGCAGCTTCACGAATACGCTTGGCGACCAGATCAACGCCTTTGGCCGTTAGCTTGGGTGCTTTCATGGTGGCTGGGTCATATTCCAATGCAATTGCATAGTGGGTTGGGTTGGTGATGATAACATCTGCCTTTGGCACATTGGCCATCATGCGTTTACGGGCGCGATCGCGGCGAAGTTGTTTCACCTTAGCCTTCACGTGCGGGTCGCCTTCTTGCTGTTTATATTCGTCTTTCACTTCTTGCTTGGTCATGCGCATTTGTTTGAGCATCATGAAGCGCTGATAGATAAAATCGACAATCGCCAACAAGAAGATGATGCAGGTTACGGTAATGAGCATGCGTAGCACCAACATGCGCGCAAAATGCAAAGCTTCTTTTAAGCCAGAATTTAGAAGCACAGCAAAATGGTCAGTGAAAGGAAGAATTGCCAAGACGCAGGCAATGCCCACTATCGATATTTTAAGCAGGTTCTTGATAAATTCGATGATGGCGCGCATGCCAAGCAACCGCTTAAGGCCTGCCATGGGCGAGATCTTTTCAAACTTGGGTTTGATGTGTTCGGTGCTGACAACGAATTTGTTCTGCACAACGCTGGGCGCAAACGCAGCGAGAATGAATAGGAACATCGGCAATACGAGTAGAATGGCGACATTGGTCATCAGCTCTTTCATTTGATCTTCGAATGCTAGGCCGCTTACCTCTAGCATGTCGGGCTGCGTAATGAACGGGGCAAGAATGCTGCCTGCTTGCTCTAACAATGAGGGGCCAAGCCCAACCACCACAAAAGTAAATGCTAGAAGCATGAAGAGGTGGTTCACCTCACGCGAGGCAGGGATTTGACCTTTCTTGCGGGCTTCGTCGAGTTTCCGTTGCGTGGGTTCTTCGGTTTTAGAGGATTCATCCTGACTTTCTTCAGCCATTACAGGCCTCCTGTCAGGTTCATGAGCTCATCTTCTACATGTGTCATGTAGAACATCATCATTGATGAGAGCAGCATGATCAATAGTAACACGGAAAGCAGAATTTGTGGAGGAACGAGTACGAAGAATATCTGGAAGTTGGGCATCAAGCGTGTGAGCAAGCCGCCCACTAGATAGAAAATGAGTGAGAATACAAGGTGTGGTGCGGCGAGTTGTACGCCGACCATAAATGCATCCGTCGCTTTGCGAACCATCATTTGGCTCATATCATCGATGATGGGGAAGCTGCCAACCTGAAACACCTGATAACTATCTACCAGCCCTGCGAACACGATGTGGTGCATGTTAAGTGCAAAAAATAAAGTGATAGCGGTGATCGACAAGAAATTGCTGACGATGGCGGATTGTCCGCCTTGGCTTACGTCGAACACGCTGGCGAGCGCGAGTGAGGATTGCGACGCAATGATAGTGCCTGTGACGTGCATGGCGGAAAGTAACATCCGTACCAACAAGCCTAGAAACACCCCCACCAAAATTTCAGCAATGATGAGGAGGAGCATGTCGCCCATGGTGCTGGGAACATCGGGAACCATGTTTTGTAATAAGGGGGTGAGTAGCGCGCTCATCGCGAAGCCGAGCATGAGCCTGATGCGCGGTGATACATAGTTTTCAGAAAAGGCTGGCAACACCATAATAGCGCTACCAAGACGGCAAAAAATCAAGATGAACGTGAAAACTTGGCTAAGCAGGAAGTGGTCTAGTAAGTTGAAGCTCATATCACTCTATGTTCGCAATGCGTTCGTAGAGGTTGTTGTTAAAATCCCTGAGGGTGTTGAGCATGAAGGGAAGGGTGAGCATCATGATGAAGACCATAGCAATCACCTTCGGTACGAAGGTCAGAGTCATTTCCTGAATTTGAGTGAGTGCTTGAAAGAGCGATACAGCAAGGCCGACAATCAGCGCGGTAATCATCATCGGCCAGCCGACGATCATCATCGTCCACAAAGCTTCGCGCGCAACATCTATGACTTCGGTTTCTTGCATAAGCTCATGGCTTAACCAAAATTGTTTGTCAGTGGTAGTTTATTCTAAAATTTTTTGACACCAATTCTATTATATCGGCATCTTGATGATGTCTTGGTAGGCGCTGATGACGCGGTCACGCACTGCCACAACAGTGTTCAGCGCGATTTCGGCATTCGATACGGCGGTGACGACGTCTGTAATGTCGGCCTTACCTGCTAGTGCGCGGGTCGAGGTGGCCTCGCTTTTATAGCCGCTTGCTGCGGCATTTTTCAGGGCGCCGCCCACGAGATCGCTGAAGCTTGGGCCAGCAATAGGTTTTTGTGGCTCAGGTTGCGCAATCGATGTTTGGCTTAGGATGCGGTCTGCAACTTTAAGCGCATTATTATACGCACTCATGGCGCTGGATACATTGGCGTTGGTGATGCTCATTGATTAGCTCCTATCGCAGTAAATTCATGGTTTGTGAAAGCATCGACTTGCTCGATTCAATCACGTTCAGATTGGCTTCATATCCACGGCGCGCCTCACGCATGTCCATCATCTCTGCGATGGGGTTTACGTTAGGGAATTCGACATAGCCTTGTGCATCGGCGGCGGGGTGGCTTGGGTCATAGCGGCGTTGGAAATTGGTGCGGTTATCAAAACCGATTTTGCCTGTATCCACCAACTGTGCGCCTGTTTCGCGGTCGAGGTGATTTTCAAATGTAATTGTTTTACGGCGATAGGGTTGCTCGCCTGGGCGCGTACCTACTGATTCTGCGTTGGCAATGTTTTCGGATACGACGCGCAAGCGGTCGGACTGCGCTTTCATGCCCGATGCAGAGATAGCCATGGTGTCCATTAAATCCATAAATTACCTATCGGTTGCCAATCGCGCTACGGAACATGGCGTTCATTTTCCGATAGAGCGATGAAGAAAGTTGGAACTGCGCCTGCGTAGTGTTCACATTGGCCATTTGCTCGTCGAGCACCACATTGTTTTTGGTGGGTGTCGTCTCATAGGTCTCGCGTAGTTTTTCCTCGCGGAAGGGGCCACCAAATGCGTGAACGCCTTCCATGTGCTTAGGCGAGGTGGCGCGCATTTCTAAGCGCTTGGATTCCGCCTCGGCTATTTTACCGAAATCGAGGGGCTTCAAGTCCTTCGCCTTGTAAGCGGGAGTATCAATATTCGCGATGTTTTCTGACAGTACTTTTTGGCGCTGCGTTTGATAGCGCATATGGTTCTTAGCCATACTCATGATTGTCACGTCGTTATAGTCCATTTTTTTAGCTCCTCTGAGTGCATACTTTGCAAGGGGAATGCCAACCGACGTCTAGCTTCTTCTTGGTGTTAAGTGTAATATAGGAAATTATTACCTATATTGCAAGAACTATTTGCGCTAGCCTAGCGAATTGAGTGGTGCTATAAGAGAAATACCAGTTAGGTCAACGCAACCAGTAGGTGCATTATGCTTTATCTTTCTCGAAAGATTGGTGAATCGATTATCATCAATAACTCCATTGAACTGACCGTAATAGAAGTTCGTGGCAAGACAGTAAAATTGGGATTTGATTTCCCGCCGGATGCGACGGTGCTTCGCAAAGAGATCTACGAAAAGATCATGGCCGAGAACATGGCGGCTGCCCAATCGGGGATGGACATAGAGGGTGACTTCGCGGAAGTGGAGTTTGATATGTCAGCATTCGACGAGTTGGGGAAAAAGTGAGCGATAACGAATCCGAAATCAATATTCTCGAAGGCGCTGCCGCACCAAACGATGCGGTGAAGACAACCAAAGCGGTTGCGCTGGAATATGACCGCGCGACCGATGATGCGCCACGCATTACCGCAAGTGGTAAGGGTGCAGTGGCCGAGCAAATCCTTGCCGTAGCGTTTGCGAATAATATCAAAGTGCGTGAGGATGCTGAGTTGGTAGAAATTCTGTCGCTGGTGGATGTGGATTCGCCCATCCCGCTTGAAGCGTTTGCGGCGGTTGCAGAAATCCTCACCTATGTGTATCAAGCAAATGCATCTTATAAACAGCGCAGCGTGACATGACGATACCGCCCATTCCCGATGATAACAAAACGCCTGACGAGTTGTTCCAGCAAGTCGCTGCTTATATTGACGAAGTGCACGGGATTATCGATCGCCGTGATTTTCTAGAACTTAAAGGGCTTGATGATTTTATCGACTATCTCTGTGGCCGCGTCATGAAACTAACGCCCGATGAAGCCAAGCTATACGGTGTAAAGCTCAATGAATTACTGGCGGATATGAATGATTTGCAAGCGCGCATTGAAGCGGCCAAGCTAGATGTTCGTGCCGAGATTAATACGCTCGCCAAGCAGGCTGCTGCCGCAAAAGCCTATAAGCCGAAGGGGGGCTAATGGACGCACTCTATATTGCGCAAGTTGTTTTCTCCCTCGCGGTTGTGTTAGGCCTTATTTGGCTGACCAGCTATATTGTAAAGCGCTTGGGCTTGGATAAAAAACTCAGTGGTTCACGCAGTATCTCGGGAGCGCTTTCTGTCACCGATACACTTTATTTGGATGCGCGACGTAAGCTGGTGGTGGTGAAGCATAAGACACGCGAATATGTCTTGCTGCTAAGCGGCGATTCTGCCACCTGTATCGAAACACGTGAGAGTAGCGATGATAAATAAACGTTGGATCATGGCATTGGGTGCTGTGTTGTTGGCATTGCCAGCAGCCGCCTTTGCGCAGCAGCTCTCGCTGGATATGGGCGAGGGTGGTGGCTCGGCCACTGCACGGATGATTCAGATTGTCGCGCTCATCACCATGCTGTCGATTGCGCCATCATTGCTGCTGATGGTGACGTCATTTACCCGTATTATTATTGTTCTTTCCTTTGTGCGCACCGCGCTAGGTACGGCAACGACGCCGCCTAACCAAGTTCTGATTGCGCTTTCCATGTTCTTAACTTTCTTCATCATGGCGCCGACATTCAAAACTTCCTATGAAGAAGGTATCTTGCCGCTTGTTGAAGAGCGCATCAGCGAAGAAGAGGCGATGAAGAAAGCCGCCGAGCCATTCCATAAATTCATGTTATTCCATGCGCGGGAAAAAGACCTCAATCTATTCATGTCGATCAGCAAAACCAAGGTCGAGAAACCTGAAATGACCCCGTATGAAGTGCTGATTCCAGCATTCATGATCAGTGAGTTGCGCCGCGCATTTGAAATCGGATTTTTGATCTTTATTCCATTCCTGATCATCGACCTTTTGGTGGCTTCCATCCTCATGGCGATGGGCATGATGATGTTGCCGCCTGTGGTAATTTCTTTGCCATTCAAGCTCATTTTCTTCGTGCTGGTGGATGGTTGGTACATGGTGGCGGGCAGCTTGGTGCGCTCGTTTGGTGGGTTATAGTGTTTAATGCATTGTTCAATTTGCTGGGGTTTGCCCTCTTTGTATTGATATTAGTTGGGGCGTTCTGGCTTTCAGCCATATTTGCTATCGTGCTGTTCAGCGTATTGCTGGCGGGATATGTGGGCTTGCGTATTTGGTCGTATTTGGTGCGTAAGGAAATTGTTAATCCACGTCCAAGCTATGGCGCGGCAAAAGATGATAGCGTGATTGATGCGGAATATAGCCGCGTCGATGTGCGGATCGAAGAGCGTAAGAATTAAGTGGCGCCTATGGCGCTGATGGGGGCGTACCGCCGCCCATACCCCCCTCACGTCGCTGCGCTCGTGGCTCGGCCTTCGGCCTACGCAGCGTAACCATTCGCCTTATTTAACCGCTTCACTTAGTTGCCCCTTAGCGATTTTATCACGGAACTGCTTCATGAAACTCTCAGTACGGCTGATTTGCTGTGTCACTAGTGCAAAGTCCTCTGGGTCGATTGGGGCTGTGTTGTTGGTGATGTAGCTGAAGATATCCTTGTAAGGGCTTTCTTCCATGAGGGTTGTATAATAATCGCGCAGGTAATTGAGCTGGGTTAAGTCTTTCTCGAAGCTATAGGCAAGGGCAAGCTTCAATAGAATATCTGTCTCGGTATCGTTGAGTGGTGCTGTTAAATCTTTGCGCGCGGCCATCATATCTTCTGCTTGGTTGATGACATTTGCCCAATCTTTCATCTTCCATAAAATCTCCAGACGCAGCGTCTCACCTTCTTTGGTGCGGTCTGCGTGCATGATAGCGAGCGCTTCTTCCAGCCTATCGAGTGATGCGAGCGCCTGCGCAGATAAACGAAGCCGTTGGAAGCGTAGATTATCTGGCATGTCACCGTAATGTGTAATTTCCAACGTATCGAGCGCTTTTTGAGGTTCACGGTCGATGAGGTAGAGCAGGGCTAAGCGCGCGCCGACACGGGCGCGTTCCTCTCCATCGAGTCGGAATTTAATTTGGTGCTCCAGCAATTGCGCGGCGCGATCAATCAGGTCAACGGCCGCCAAGCGGTCAGCCAGCTTTTGAATAATGGCATTTCCCTTCTCACCAATAGGCGTTAGCTCGCGGAATTCATAAAACAGCGCCAAGGATTTGAGTGGTGGCAGTTCATCCGCCAGACCGTCATAGAACAAGCGCTCGAATAGTTCGGCAGTGCGAGTGGTAATATCCACCACCTCTGGATCGGTCGGGAAGTAGTTGGTCAACTCGCGCCAAATCCGCAGCGCCATGTCGTATTGTTTATTATCGACGTAGAGTTGGCCCAGATATTCGAGCAAGTCGCGCTCTTGCGCATCACCACGCCAGGTTATGCGCAGCGATTCTATTTTTTCAATGGTTTCTGGAAGATCGATTTTACCCTCGGCAAAATCGAGTTTGATGAGATCATAAGCTGCTTTGAAGCGAATCTTCGGATTCTTCTCCTGATCTGCAAGACGTTCCCATGTGGCGCGGGCTTCGTCTATTTTATCGCGCTCGGCGGCGATGACGCCCAGTACATATTCCGCCTCGGTTTGGATAGGCTCAAGCAGCCCTTCTTTATTCAAGATATCAAATATTTTAACGGCATTGCCATACTTGCTGCGTTCAAGATAGGCATTGGCAGCAATGATACCCAAGCGTTGGCGAGTCGATGGTGGATAGTATCGAATGTAATCGTTATTGTAGCCGACATAATCAAAACCCTTGGCGGCAATGGCTGCATTCAGCGCGATTTGCTTCAGTTGTTCGTTGGCGAGTTTTTCCTGCTCCGACTGGGTGAGTGGTGCGTTGGGGTCCATGGTTGGTTCAATCGCGGTCACTTCTGCACCACTGACACGAACTTCCATGGGGATGAACAGTCCGATAGCGTCTTTCCACAATTCGGCTTCTTTAACGCCCACCAACTCGGGGGACTTGATGGCTTTGGCAGCATCCTCCATATGGCCTGCCATGAAATGTGCTGCTGCCCTGACAACGGCGAGTTTCTTATCCACGTAATAAGTGGGAGATAGGCGCTCAACAACGTCAAGTATGCTTGCGGCTTCTAAGCCAAATCCTTGGCCTAGATAGAGGGTGGCAAGCTCCGTTAAAATGGCTGGACGCATGTCACGTGGTGCGTCTCGGAGGCGTTCCATGATATTGCGTCGTGCATCAAGGAACTTGCCAGGCTCAACGTACCAACGATCATAAGGCAGAAGCACATTCGTGGTGCTTGATGACCCTTTGACCGGCGACGTGCCCGCGACATACGGAAGTTCGCGCGAGATGTTGAGGCCTTTTTCACTTCCCAACTTAAGTCCTAAGCGAGTTTTTTCGAATTCAATTTCAGGGCGCTGGGTTAGGATCGCGATACCTTGCGAGGATGGCACAATATCAAATGCTGGGAAGCGACGTGGGTTAGATACGCCAACGCCTGGTTCGTAAAGTGGTGCCACCAACCAGCGATCACCAATCGATGGGTCATAGAAACTAAATGGATTGGCGACATCAAATACCTGGAACAGCAAATGTGGCTTTGGCGCGTCGGCATTGCTGGCCATAGCCGCATCTTTTAGGGCAGGGCTTGCGCTTGGCAATAAATGCACGCTCCAATGATACGTGCCTTTTTTGCTTTCCACCGCAGGAAAAATGCTACCATTCGTTTCGAGCTTAATAACGGTGTTGCCTGGCATTTTATAGCGCGTGATGTTCGTGATGCTTGTTGGAAGGACTGTGCGCAGGCGCGCGGTGTCGATGCGTGACTCCTTGTTGAATACAATCCAAATGTCGCGGCTACGTTGGAAAACGGCTGTGGCAACGCGCTCGCTCCATGGGAAATCGATTGCAAACCCATCCTTCTCATTACGCACACCAACAATGATGTCTTCAGGCACGAATGACTGCGTCGTAGGTGCAATCACTTCGGGTATTGGCTCTGGGGCGGTGGCTTGTGGTTTCTTATCGGTTTGTTGGCTGTCTGCGACAAAGGCTTTTTGGATCTCGTCATCGCTCATCGCAGGTTTGGGTGGTGCAATGGGTCGAGCAACAGGTTTTGCGGGCTCATTTATTGGTTTAGGTTTAGCTGGCGCTTCTTTCGTAGTGAACGTTCCAACCTTAGGAGCTTCAATTTGCTTCGTGCTCAAAACGGGTTTGGCGGGCTGCGGCTTGGGTGCAGGTGCTGGTTCAGGTAAAACGGGTGCAGCTTCTGCAGCTTTTGGTTTCACTGGTTCAGGCGCAACAGGTTGGGTTTCAATGGCCTGTGGTTGCGGCGCGGCCGCAGGTTCTTTAGTCGAAAGAATGGAGGAGGCGGTGGGTGGCGCAGTCGCAACTTTGGTGGTGAAGGGCGAGATTGGTGCTGGGGTTGATGTGATAATATCCAAACCAACGCTATTGCCGCTTACAAATTGGCGCACGCGGTAGGATTTATCAAGGTTGAGCGTTACTACTTTGCCGTCAGCCGAGCGCTCGACACTCACCACATGCGGTTTGAGTTTGCTTTGAAGCACGCTCACATCACCCGTTGCTTCGCCCAGATTTAGAATAACGGCGTTGCCTCGGCTCTCCACGCGCATGGTTTGAGGAGAGGAGCCAGTGAACAGTACGCGGCTATATTCAGGAGTGGTTTGCGCAGTTGTAAGCGTAGCAGCCGCGCTCACCCATGGTGTGAGCAACATGGCAACGCAAAAAACAAAGACAACTGTACGTCGGTTTTGCATGGAATTTTCCATGCTCAATCATCGTGTAAAACCAACAGGTTGCAAGCGGAATTCCGACTTATCCGCAGCTAGTTTTAAGTGCGAGGGAACGCTTCGTTCCCTCGTGACTCCCTCCGCCGCTTCGCGGCTCGCGCAGCTTCGGCGCTACGCAGAGCAATAAATACTAGCTTTTTTGGGTATGAAGCGTCGGTTTTTAGTGAGGGGTTGGTACGCCTACGACTCGTTAAACAGCTTATCCACTTCAGCTTGGGACTTGGCTTTTCCAGCCATTTGCGGGCCTTCCATCAAATGTTCATCTGGGCGCTCGCGGCCAGTTTTGATGGATTCAATATACATGCCTTCTGGCAAATCACCGCCAAATAGCGCCACCATTTTACCAACACGAATCTCGATTTCTTCGAGTGTGCGCATCACTTTCTTGATGCGTTGGCCAGTAATGTCTTGGAAGCTGCAGGTTTCAAGAATGGTGAAGGCGTGAGTTGATATTGCCTTGGCAACGTCCTGCTCGGTAAAAACCGCGCAAAGCTTTTGAATGGCGTCGGTTTCGTCCATGATTTTGTTGGTAGCCTCTTCGGTATGGCGCACAACTTCGCTCAATTCCATGGAAGCAAGGGCGAGATTCTTTTCTTTGTTTTCGCCTTTTTCGGCATTGATGGAAAGTAGTTCACGGCGCGCAGCGACGATGAACTCCGCAAGTTTGCGTAATTCCTTCTCAACAACTTCTGCCTTAATGGTGTCTGGCATAACCTCTCCTGCAATATTTATTGGTATTATTATTGTGTATTAGAATGGGCCAAAAACCGCTTCCATCTTTCCTTTGAGTGTTTCTGCGTTGAATGGCTTCACGATATAGTTGCTAACGCCCGCTTGCTTCGCCGCGATTACGTTCTCAGTCTTGCTTTCGGCAGTGACCATGATGAAGGGGAGTGCTTTGGTTTTTTTATCGGTGCGGACTTTTTTGAGTAATTCATAGCCCGACATAGGCTCCATGTTCCAATCCGAGATGATTAGGCCATATTGCTTTTGCTGAATCATGGTGTGAGCCATGGTGCCATCGGTTGCTTCATCGATATTGCTAAAGCCGATCTGGTTCAGCAAGCCACGGACGATGCGTAGCATGGTTTTATAGTCATCAACGATGAGGATGGGCATTTGTTTACTAACGGGCATAAGTTCTTCCTTGTTTATCGAAACCGTTTCATCTTTATCGCGAAACTGTTAATAACGTGTTAATTCAGTGGGAAGGAATATAATCATGCGTTGGACAGATGTAAACGAAATTGCAATCGAGCTGGAAGAAGCGCACCCCGACGCCGATAACATTAACCTGCGCTTTACGGATCTGCGTGCGTGGGTCACTGCGTTGCCAAACTTCAAGGACGACCCTAATGGCTGCAACGAAAAAATTTTGGAAGCCATTCAAATGGCGTGGATTGAGGAGCGCGACTAGTGCCAACTGCGCTTGATAGTCTGCAAGCAACGCAACAATTCGCAGTGCGGATTGCCAAGAAGCTTAAACGCACCGATGTGTTGCTGCTAAAAGGGGATTTGGGCGCTGGAAAAACCACGCTTGCGCAGGGAATTATTCGCGCATTGTCGCAGCAGCCGGTGGAGGTCACCAGCCCAACCTTCACGTTATTGCAGACCTACCCCGTTATGCTGGCGGATGGTGAGTGTGAGCTTTGGCACTATGATTTATATCGTGTTGAGCACCCTTCGGAGCTTGCAGAATTGGGGATGGATGAGGCGTTTGAGCATGGGATCAGCCTAATCGAGTGGCCTGAGCGTTTGGGTGATGCCTTGCCGCCGCAGCATGTCACCATCACGCTGAAACTGACAGGCCAAGGTGAGGGGAGACTTGCGACTGTCACAGCAACAGGCGATGCTTCTGGCACATGGAGCAGCTTGCATGAGACGTCCGGATCGTAGCGAAGAAATAGATCGGTTTTTAATCGAGCATGGTTATGAGGGCGCCACCCGCGCGATGCTGGCGGGGGATGCTTCGTTTCGTCGTTATGAGCGTGTTACCCATGCGGGCCACGTTATGGTGTTGATGGATGCGCCGCCACCATGGGAAAATGTCTCACCGTTCATGCATGTTACCAAGCTTTTGCAAGCTTCTGGTGCGTCGGTTCCTGAAATTCTAGCCGCCGATGAGAATGAGGGATTTCTGCTACTCGAAGATTTGGGGGATGGTATTTTTACCAAGCTTCTCAAAACCAACCCATCGCAAGAACACGAACTATATCGTGGTGCGATTGATGCGCTCCTTACCATTCAGCGTACTCCGCACCCTGCCTTACCGCCTTATGATGTGGCCGTGTATTTGCGCGAATTGGGCTTATTTGCTGAATGGTTTCTGCCGCAAATTCATGGATTGGAGCGCGCTAAGGCGTTGCGCGAAGAGTGGCTGTCATTGTGGCTGCCTATCATTGTGAATTCGGGTCTTGAGCAATCGGTGGTGGTGCATCGTGATTACCATGCGGATAATTTATTGTGGCTACCTGAGCGACAGTCGCATGCTCGTGTGGGGATGCTTGACTATCAGGATGCGCTGCTGGGGGATGCCGCCTACGATTTAGTCTCGCTGCTCGAAGACGCGCGGCGCGATGTTTCGCCCGATACAGTGCGTGTTTGTTATGATCATTTTGTTACGCAGTCTGGCGTTGATAAAACAGCGTTTGCAACGCGCTATGCAGTGCTGGGTGCGCAGCGTAATGCTAAGATTATCGGTATTTTCACGCGGCTTTGCGTGCGAGATGGCAAGCCGCATTATCTTGATTATTTGCCGCGCGTGTGGGGGCATTTCATGCATGATATTTCCCACCCAACACTTACACCCATTCGTCAATTTGTTGATACTTATGTCGCGTCCGAATGGCGCGGTGCATTTAAGGCCAATCCAGAGATTGGTGGGTGGGCATGAAAATAAATCACGCGATGATTCTTGCCGCAGGCTTGGGTACGCGTATGCGCCCATTGTCACTCACCATGCCTAAGCCACTTATACCCGTGGCAGGAAAACCGTTGATTGATTGGTGTTTAGATTGGTTAGAGCAAGGTGGCATTCGCCATGTTGTGGTGAATACTTCCTATTTGGCGGAGCAGATCGAGCGGTATTTAGACAGGCGCAGCAGCCCTGAGATTCACATTTCGCGCGAAGAGCCAGTGCCACTTGAGACGGGAGGCGGGATTCTGAAGGCCTTGCCCATTATGGGTGATGCGCCATTCCTTGTGATGAATAGTGATAATATTTATCGCAACGGATTGACTCACCCAATTCAGCACATGCTCGATGTTTGGGATGATACGACTGATTACGTCATGCTGTTGCAGCCTAAAGCAACGGCGATTGGCTGGAGTGGTAATGGTGATTTTATCATGAACGCGGCAGGGCAGATTCGTCGTCCGCAAGCGGGTGAAGATGCGCCTTATATTTTTACAGGTGTCGAAATTATTCATCCGCGTGTATTTGTGGATTGCCCTCAAGGCCCGTTCTCGCTCAACATGCTATGGAAACGTTGTGAAGGTGCAGATGGTTGGCATCAGCGCATTAAGGCTGTCGCGTTCGATGGAACATGGCTGAATGTTGGTGACATTGCAGGACGTGACGCAGCAGAAGCTTACCTTCAAACGCGCTGATTATTGATCAACGGGTAAACGGATCGAACCATTCGCTTTGGTTGGAACCATCAGGCCTTCAGGTAGCGTCACGCGTTTCTCGACGCGAATATAGTACGGTAAGTCTGCATTCGGCGTAACGGTTGTATTGGCATTGAATGCTGATTTTTCAGTACCTGCGGCATCTTCAATTTTGCCACCACCTTTGAGCAATACGCTGCGACTGGTGCCGTTGATTTCTGCGCCATTACCCATACGCAGGAAGGTTCCGTCTTTGAGTGGCAATACGCCGCCATTTGGCAGTGTAAATTTCAAGCCCGACGCACCAATGCGTATGACAGACTGATTTTGCATCATCAGCATACTGTCTTTGGTAGTGAAGGCCATGCTGTATGGTTTGTCACTGATTGGCATAAAGGTTGCCGTCACTGCTGGCTCATGCACGAGTTGTGGATCGTCTGTCACCACGGCGAGCATCTTGTTAGGGCAGCTTGCATGTCTCGGATAGAGCGTGTTCACGTCACAGTTCTGAATGGCAACTGGAAAGATATCGATATCCGCAGTAGCGGGCGGGTTAGCGATGTAATGATCGGTCTCTTTCGCGCAATTCGTCACGAGATCTTGAGGCATGCCATTGACCAATGGCACGATTAAGAATTTCTCGGGGGGTGCAGTTGGTATAGGCGCAAAGGGATCAAACGCTGGATTGTTCGAGTCAGGTGTTAGTCTAACGACGAGGCGCGGTGTGCTGCTCGTGTAGGCAAAGATTTGTGCCATAGGTGCGCGCAAATCGACTGATTTCTGCATTGCGCCTGCAGCACCAGCAGGCATACATAATTGGGTAGGGAGTGGTTGGGTGGCTTCAAGCTCGAAGCGGCGCACCGTGCTGGTAGTGCCGTTTTCATTTGGTACGGCTACATCGCGCAGTGCGTAAAGATTCATGCTATATTGACCAGCGTCAATAATCGCTACGCGATTCGCACCTGGTACGATGCTGTATTGTGTCGTGCCAAGTGATACCGTTCCGCCGCATGTGAGTGCTTGTGTGCTAGTGCCTTGGACAGGAATTTTTTGACCAAATACACCTGTAGTATCGTCACGTACGGGGCAACCAGCGCCACCTACAGCACCGCCACTTGACGCACCACCACCCGATGCGCCGCCGCCGGAAGCACCACCGCTCCCACCGCCACTGCCGCCACCACACACGCTAATTCCGCCAGGAAGCTGGCAGGGAAAGCCTTGCCATGGTGGTAAACTTAAAGAACGTTGCCATGCACCATTACTTACAGAAGGTGCTGCACCAGTCGTATCTGGTGTTTCTTCGGGTGCACGACGACCTTGAATGAGGTTACCACTGGTGCCTGGCGCGTCTGGCATGCGACGGCCTCTTGGAAGAAGCTCAGGCGCAGGATCAGAAAATAGACGACAGCGCTCCACTTGTTCTGGTTGCTCTTGCATTAGTCTCGTGCGCTGCGCACGATTCATGGAGCCGATAGAACCACAATCAAATGCATAGGAAGTGACGGGTAATAGCGCAATCAGCGACATCACGAATATACGGCCAGTTAGTTTCATATGTGCCCCTAGCTTCCCGAACTGATGCGCAGATGGTCACGTGCACGATAAAGTTCTATATCGTCCCAGTCCGCCATGACGCAGCGTTTAAGGTTTTGATCGGCGCAATCCATGTCTGAACCGATTTCTTCATAGAGCGATTCGTCCAGAGCATCGTGATGGCCAGGTTTGTAGAAATAGCGTGATACGGGCGGGTTACCTGATGCATCAGTCGTACCGCAGGTATCGGGTGCGTCGCCATCGTCCGCCATTTTAACTTTGATGTACCAGTTATCGTCATTGGTGTTTACTTCTTCGACAATACCAAGGCGAGGCAAACCGCGCAGACCGTCATCATCTTCGCCGCCATTCACTGGTAGAATCACAATGTCTTTCACTTGCGCTTCATCAAGCCCTGCAATGCGCTCTGGTTCTTGATCTGGGAAATTCGGGAAACGACGGCTTTCTTCAAGGTCATATATATAGCCGCGCCATGTTAGTGGTGAAGCTGTTGCTCCTACGAAAGTATCGTTCTGGCCACCTGCTAAATAGAGCAGAATTTCTTCAGTACCCGTCGGCTTGAAGAGTTTTTCATGACGGCCAATGCAATACACCTGTTTGTCGCGAATGGAGCGCATTTGGTAAAGCTTCAGCTCTGTCCAACTGGTGACAGGGTCGGGTAATCGACTGATACCAGTGCCGCCAAACGACGCTGGTTCGCCCCAACCACCAAGTAGGCAGCGCTGGTCTTTAAACTCAGCATCACCCGCAATCGCTTCGCGACCAACACCAACGATAGCTGCATACTGTCCCTTATCGTCCATCGGGTCTTGTTTGGTGTCTGTCGAAGTCTGAATAGGGCGGCCAGTATCATGCAGTCGCATATAAGGCATGTTGCCACCAAAATATTCAGCGAAGGTCAGACCCTCTGGCACGCCAGAAGGAAGCTCGCTTTCTTCCTGATGTGCAGGGTCATAGTAACGTAATTTGAGCTTGTTGAGTGGGGTTACTGGCGCACGCAATTTTTCGCACATAGAAGCGACTGTGGAGGTATTGATTCTAGGCTCCATCGGATCGCACGCCGCAATGGCGCGTGGTGGCCACAACCACATCATTGCTTCTGGTAATGTCATGGTTCCGGCGGCGGATGCGGCGCCGCTCGCTGCATTCATTGCACTATTCACTGTGCTAATCGCATTAGCAGCGCTTTGGACCGTGCCGCCAATTTGTATTGCTTGGTTCAACGCCTCGGACTGAATGCCTAGCGCTGCGGCAACTTGGCCCGCCGTTGCGGCTGCTCCACCAATTGATCCTGCGGCAGACATGAGGTTTTGGTAATTACCTTGCATCGCTTGTTGAATCGATGCCATGCCGCGACCCGCCATACCTTGTATGCTATTGCCGAATCCTTGCATCATCGTGCCGATTTGCTGAGGATTAAAGTTGCGCACCGAGGCGCTAATCGAACCCCACTGCGTGCTCAAGTTAGCAGACAAGGTTTGCATATTGATATTGCCAAACTGCTGTGAAATTTGGCCAAGGTTTGCTGCTTGGCTTTGCAAGAATCTCGCAGCCTCGGCTGCTTGGGCAACGCCAGGTATATTTTGTGCGATGTTGACGAATTGTTGCTGAACGGCGGGGCCGATATCACGCATCAATTCTTGAGGGTTGATTTGTCCCAAGCCATTTTGCTGTGCGCTGAGTAGCTGGCGAAGTTCACCGACCGTGGTGTTGCCGCCAATACTGCCGATACCCGGTATGTTGGCGCGTGCGCCGATGCTTAGGTTATTCACCAACGTGCTATCTGCCAAGCCTGCGAGAGAATCCTGAGCCCTTCCAAGTTGGCTAGTTATGGCACCTACCGTAGCATCAGGGGATGCAGCGCTTTGCGCAGCTAAGAATTGGCGAACTTCACCCACTGTTGTGCTACCAGAGATATTGCCGATGCCTGGAATATTCATGCTGGCGCTGCCACTGATACTGTTAAAAAGTTGGCTATCAGGGAAGTTGGCAATGGAACTGCGCGCATTGGCGAGAGCGCTTGAAATGTTTTGTCCTGCGGCTGAGGGGTTGAAACTACCCATCATGTTGGCGCCTTCACGAAGCATATTGCCCGCACCAGCAACGGTTAAGTCTGAGGGAAGTTGTGATAGTAATCCTGTTGGGATGTTAAGGGCGCTAGCATAGCGGTTCAGATCACCAGCAGTGAAGTTCTGTAACATACCAATCTGGCCTTGCATGAATTGGCCAATTTGCTCGGGATTAAAGTCTTTCATGGCCTCCATGATGCTGCCTTGTGCATTCATGAACGCTGCGTTTAGATCAAGGTTCATACCGCCTTGCATGAGGTTTGGCAGCCTGCTGCTGAGGTTTGCACCCGCTTCAAGCAGGCCCGTCATTTGGTCGATTGGGAAGTCAGGTGCAAACGTAGAGATGAGGTCTCTGTTTGCGTCGATGACACCTTTTAGTTGCTCAGGATCCAAATCTTGTAGGCTATCTGGAAGATTGTTGAGGTCGAGGTTTTGCATGCTTGATTGGAGATTTTGAATCATCTGCATGGCCGCTCTAGCTGGATTGAGCGGAATCATTGGCGGGATCAACGGGTGGCGATCAAGCGTGGTTTTATAGTTCGTGCCGCAAGCTGGCATTTCTGCTGTGAGTGCCGCGTAGCATATTGAGCATGGCATGGGAATACAGAGTGAAACGGCAGGTGGCGGTAAGATAACAGGCACGCAGCACGGGTCTTTTTGTAAGCCAGAGTTCGCTAAGCAGTTTTTATTGAAATCAATGCGCTTTTGCATGTTCTCAGTAAAATTCGTAGCTTCGTCACGGAAGCGCAAGATATCGACGGGGATAATTTTATCTTCTTTATCTCCAGCGCAGAATACAGGGCTAGGTGATGCTGCAAATTTTGCGCGGTCATTGGTTTCATAGTCCCAGCGTGGCGAGAAGGGGTGTGAGGGGTCGATAATCTCCTCATAAGGCGTATTGGCCAGCATGCTGAGTCGAACATCGGGAATCTGAGCAGGGGGTGCAACGGCATTTTCTAATGTTACACCTTGTGGTAAGCGTGGCTCGCCGCGTGCCCTAGAGTTTATCCGGAAATTGGGGTCATAAAGCAGCTTCTTCCACGCACCCAAAATGTATTCGCTAGCATGGTAATCATTATCCTCGAACGAGGTTTTGATTTTAAGTGGTTGGCATAATGAATGGATGCTGTGCTTCTCAGCGCGATTATTTGGGTTTTCACCCGTATAGGCTAGGCGGCCTTGGTCTTGCTTATAGTTGACTATCAATGCGCCATTAAGAATGAATTGGTTTGCGCAATTATCTACCTTCAGGCGCATGATGCGTGCCCATTCTTCGGGGGAAGTGCCTTCGTCAGGTTCCTGCGGCACACGAATTTGATCTACGCAAGCGGCGAACCTCTGGTTACTGGCATCAACGCCCCTTGCGGGTGGGGTATCGGTTTGTGGTTTGATGAGGCTGTAGTTTGTGTAGGTACTATTATTTGCCCCGCGATACAGGTCGCCCAGTATTAGCTTCTGATTATCATCCAAATTCTTGAGCCCATGATTGTAGAAAAGAAAGGGCGAATAGTTCGTCATAAAGGATGCGCGTGGGGTCGTAATATGTGGTAGTGGCTCATCCTCAAATGCTGGTCTGCCCTCGATGGAGCGTAAATTCATTTCGTCGCAGGACGCGCCACTGCATCGCCCGCCATCTTCGGCGATTTTCTTTTCGCATGCGCCTGCTTCGTATTTTAGATCGACGTTACGGTAGCGCACATCACAACCGTCGCCGTCGTAGCTGGAGCCTGTTACTGCGCCATCGCAGGTTTTGACATTCTGACACAGGTGATTTGCAGTTGGGCCTGCTGCGCCTGGAGGTTCACTACCGCCACCACTACCACCGCCACCACTACTACTGCCACCCAACAAGCCGCCTGCGCCACCTAATAAGCCGCCTAATCCACCGCCTGATCCGCCACTCACAGTGGGGTTGTTCAGTGAACCAACAGAGTCACGTATTGCTCCCCTAACTGCGTTATTAGCAATAGAGCGTACATTGATTCTTTCACCGCCCGCTCGAATTGTTTGAGGCAATCCTTGGACAGTAGAGAGTACATCTCTGACTTGCCCAGAGACCCCAGGATCCCTGATTGTGGGGATCCTAATTTGAGGCAGACCATTGTTTCCTCCCGATGAGGAAGAAGATGATGATGAAGAGGACGACGACGATGAAGAGGACGACGATGAAGGGTCAGGACTTGTTCCTGCTGTGGACTGCGCGGTTGCAACTGAGCTGTATAATAGCGAAACTGCTGCGAGCGCAGCAAGGCGCAAACCAATATATTGGCGGTTCAGAGAGCTGTTTCTAGGCGTTACTGGCACCATCACCTCAGGCTCTTGTTTACTTTTATTAGCGAAATTTTAGAGCTATAATCTTAACAATTTAACACAACTTTTCGCTAAATGCATGCAATAAATTAGGGGTGTTACGATGCGCCTAAAATATCAAAACTGCAATAAAAATGCTTAAAAACAGGATGTTTGTGGATAAATAGGCGTGAATTGACAATTGGTTCATAGCATAGTCGGATGGGCTTGATTGCATAAGGAGTCGTGTGGAACCAGCAGAGCAGCAAGATGTCGCGCAGAAAATAGCTAGCGGCGAGTATTATCGCGATGCGCGTGAATGGTACTCTGCGCTCTATATATCCCCAATTGCTGAGCGCGGTGTGTTCCTGCTAATGTCTGGGTTCGCTGCGCTAGTGCTGCTATTTGGTGCACTTGGTTTTATGGACTTGTTGCCGATTGTGGCTCGTGATCGCATCATCATCACTAACCAGCGTATGGACGAAACCAAAACATCTATTTCTCCTCTGCGAGCACAAGGAAAATCGACCAACGTATCGCTGAAACAATTTTATGCCGCGAGTTATGTCTATATGCGTGAGCGTTATCGGGCAGCAGATTATGCAAAGAACCTCGCATTTGTAGAAGCGCATAGCGATCCGGCGACGTTGCAGTATTTTCTTGAAACGCAAGGCCCCGAAAATCCCGATAGTTACGCTGTGCGCTTAGGGGCGGTCGGTGAGCGTACGGTGGAGATAACGGGTGTAAGCATCAATAACAAAGTCCAGCCGCCTATTGCGACCGTACAATTTGTCACCGATTTCAAAAATGTGACGGGTGGATCGCGAACAGCATGGACAGCAACCCTTAGCTTCTATTATACCAAAGTTTCACTGACGGAGGTGGTCAATCCATCGACCGGCAAATCACGACTTAAAATTGTGGATCCTGCATTCAATGTTGTTTCGTACTCAGTTGTTCGCAATCGCTAACCTAGTGTTAGTTACGCTTCTGGCAGCACCTTCAGTGGTGCAGGCTGCGCAAGAGCCGCGTCCGCTTGCAACGGATAGTCGTATCCGTACGGTCCGCTACAGCCCGAACGAGGTTTACCAATTCATTGGCCATTACGGATATCAGTCTGCGATTGAGTTTGAGCAGGACGAGAAAGTGCTGACTGTTTCGGTGGGTGACTCGCTGGCGTGGATGTTGAATCCATCTGGCAATCGCCTGTTCCTGAAGCCGATCGAGCAAAACGCCCTCACTAACATGACGGTGATTACGGATAAGCGTTCGTACCTATTTGAGTTGCACGCGGCGGAGACGGATTCAATTCGTGATGAGAATTTGACCTTTGTGCTGCGATTCATTTATCCGCAGAATGATCAGGGGGCAGTCGATTTCACACAGTTCGAACCAATGCCAGATATTGAGCGCCAACCAGAGAAATTCAATTTCAACTACACGCTGCGTGGTTCCGAATATATTTCGCCCATTCGTATTTTTGATGACGGCGAATTTACGTATTTTGAGTTCCGCGACATGAATACGGAAGTGCCTGCCTTCTTCTTGGTGGATCCAACGGGTAATGAGGCACTTATCAACTTCCGTACGCGCGGTAATTACATTGTCGTTGAGCAAGTGGCGCCGCGCTTCACCTTGCGTCGTGGTCCTGATATCGTCTGTGTTTATAATGAGCGTATGCCGATGCGCATTTTGCCAGAACCAGAAAAGACTACATACGAAAAAGCAAAAGAATTCAGCCCATTCTAGAGGAAATTATGTTTGAGAAACGCGTAACGATTGAACAAGTCGAAGAGGGCAATGAGCTTGCTCCTAAATTTGATGAGAATGGTTTGATTGCCTGCGTTACCACCAGCGCCAAGACGGGCGAGGTATTGATGCTCGGCTATATGAATGAAGAAGCACTGCGCAAAACGATTGAAACAGGCGAGGCGCATTATTACAGCCGTTCCCGCAAAGTGCTATGGCATAAGGGCGCAACGTCTGGCCTCGTGCAGAAGATTACCGAAATGCGTATCGATGACGACCAAGACGCGGTGTGGATCGCGGTGGATATCCCCGGCGATGCGAGCTGCCACGTGGGTTACCGTAGCTGCTTCTATCGTGCAGTGCCATTGGGTGATAAAGCGCACACGCTCGAATTCCGCGAGGACAAGAAGATGTTCGATCCTAAAAAGGTTTATGGTGACGCGCCAAATCCAACGATTCTTTAGCGTTCTATCTCATCACTGTTTGAGCGCGCGATGATTGGGCCTCTTGGTGCTACGTGCCATGATTCGTCTTCTTCGCTATCAATAACTGTACCGAGTTCGATAATTTCTCTATTCAGCGTAGCTAGGTTGCGCGAGCGTAAGTCGATGGTTCCTCGCGCACCTGATTCTGATGTATAATGGACAACCCTATGTTCTCTAAGGGCTTCATAAAGCTCTGGTGGTAATGTTGTTAGCGCATTGATAAGGTCATTCGAATCAATCGCGCCGCCTGTTAATGTACTGCCATCGTTCACTATGGCCCCAATTTCAAAATTTCGACTAATATCCGTAGGGTCTCTTAGGTCTCCGCCAGGGTTGGTATCATGGGCGACTATGTAATTCAAAAGCGGAATCAATAGCAAAGTGCCTACTCCATCCAAATCATAATTTTCTGGCAATATCATGCCGACACTATCGAATTCCATTCCCGTGTCATGATGAAATCCCTCTGGCGCTTGAGGTAAAACGCTGTTGGTAATTGACATAGCGTTTGCTTCTCTTGCTTCTCCAGTTGTTAGCGATCTGTTAAAGGCTGTTAAATGGCCTATTTCGTGCACAATAATATTTTCTAAGGTTAATGGCTCGAAGCGACCAGTTTCTGCGCTGTAATAGTGACTTCTATGATCAAAGCTTTCTCGGCCAATATAAATGCGGTTTGTTGTTTGATCAGCACTGGAAACTCTATCGCTAGAATCGGAAGGCAGAAGGGTAAATCTTCCGCCGCTTGCTGTTGCGGCATCTACTACCAACTCTCGGAAGTCTGCGCGTCTTGAGAGTGAGTTTAGTTGGCCTATGACTTGTCTATATTCAGCAGCAGAATAGCCAGCAGAAAGCCATTCTGACTCATCGCTGATGGTGATGTGGTTTCTCCAATCGAAGGTCACGGGGCGCTCCTTTGCCATAGTAGAATGACAAAAGGAGGTTAATTATTCTTTAAAAAACCGCCAAAAGCCTGCCTGTTTCATGCAGATATTCAATGAATTCAATGAGCGGGAAGGCTGCGAACCACCAGATTCCGTCTTGAATGGCGCGTAGCAAGAAGCGTGGATTCATAGGGATGGTTTCCGGCACTTCATAGAGAGAGAGTTTGGGTATTAAGCGCGGTACGCGTGCACAGTAAGCATCAAATGCTGTCCCGAACTCTTGCTTTAGGAAGGCTTCTTCGCGCTTAATGAGAGAAATATATACGATCAAAATGACCGTAGGGATGGTAACAATCAGAATAGGATGATTGCTGATGAAGGCGATGCCTGTCGCCCCCAAGAATGAAAAAGCATAAAGCGGATTGCGGCAGACCGAGAAGGGGCCGTAGGTGATGAGTGACGCATTCTTATGCCCGCCCAAAAATGCAGTACAATAGACGCGTCCAATAACGCAGATGGCCACCATAAAATAGCCAATATATTCCAATAGCTCGTGCGCCTCGCTTTCGTCGGCGATATAGGGTTTTGTGAATAATATGATTGCTAAAGCGATGATGACAACAAGGCGTGAATCGCGAACGCGACTAGCATTTAAATGTTTGGCCATAAGATCTCCCTTTAGGCGCTTACTAACGGATTTGTTTTACAAAAGAAAGGGGGCCGTTTAACGGGCCCCCAGTTGAGGATGGTGTACTAGAAACTCGTATCTCTCGTGGCGCTTGCCGAGCGTGCGAGAGAAAAATTCGATTACGACGCGATGAAGCCGTGCTTACGTGCGTTCTGTAAGTTGAAAAGCATGATAGAACGAATCGCATCACCGTAAGTCGCGTTGTTTTGGCGCTCACCCGTATAGAGTGAGATGATTTCGTCTGGATCCATCTTGTAACGGTTTTTCAGGAACAGTACTTGTTCCTCCGCCATCGACTGAATCGTTGCATGTACTTCTCTCTGTTGCTTGGTCATTGTTGCTCTCCCTTTGGTTAGCGCGCTTCCTGCGTGCTTTATGCCTAAAGAATATGCATAGACCGTGCCAAAAGCGGATTTGCTTATGTTTCAAGCGCTTGGGAAAGGTTGGATTTAGTGATTATATAGGCAAAAAATGCCTATAATGGGTAATTTATTCTCAATATAGGCAAATAATGCCTACTCGTAATGAGTCAAAATTATATAATACAATGGCTTAGACTCAATAGATGGGCTCTTCTCAAATTCACACCTAAACCAGCCAGAAACGGTAAAGCAATTTGCCGCGCGGCAACTATTGCAGTTCTGGATCAATGTAGGGGTAAAGTTCCTCGTGCACTTCACTGGCGTCTTGCTCAAACACAGCAATGTGGAAGAGTGCATCGCCCTCGTTTGCTAGCGGAAGCAACGAATTACCGATGATGATGCCTTCATACGGCGAAGTAATGAGATGCTCATGATCGCCAAATGGGTTGGTGATGATGCCCAGCACATCGCCGCGCTTTACATGCTCACCTAACTTTTTGCGCGCTAGGAAAATACCACTGATGGGTGCACGCACCCAATGGCTCGATTTGGCAATGAATACTTCTTGGGGTTGTGACAGTGGTGCTTCGGGCAACATACCAATGGTGCGCATGACGTTCAGAATACCTTCAACACCTGTTTTAGCTGCCTTTGCATCAAAGCGTAGAGCAGTCCCTGCTTCATAGAGCAGCATGGGGATTTGCTTTTCGCGCACCATCTCGCGAAGTGAGCCGTCGCGTGGGCTGGCATTAAGCATGACTGGTGTGCCGAAAGCTTTTGCAAGAATCAAATTTTGCGGGTTGGTAAGGTCGGCGCGAATTTGTGGCAAGTTGCGACGATGAATCGCACCCGTATGTAAATCAATGCCGTGCGTACATTTTTCGACAATCTCGGTGCGGAAGATATAGGCGATCTGTGATGCCAGCGAACCATGCTCTTCACCAGGGAATGAGCGGTTTAGATCGCGGCGGTCGGGCAGGTAACGCGACTTGTCGTTGAAGCCAAATACGTTGACGATCGGAATAGTAATGAGCGTACCGCGTAGCTGCTTGAGTGCTTTGTGGCGCAGCAGGCGGCGTACGATATCGACGCCATTAATTTCGTCACCATGAATGGCGGCAGATATGAAAAGCGTTGGCCCGTCCTCGTTGCCGCGAACGACAGCGACAGGGATTTTCATGTCGGTGAAGTCATACAGCTTAGCGGCGGTTAGCAAAATTTGCTTACGTTCGCCTGGGTAAAATTGGAAATCACCAATATGCAGTTGTTTCATCACCACCACCGCGAGATTTTAAAGAAGATGATTTGTATGCCAGTGCAGATGCAAATGAATGCAACGAAGTACCAGAAGGCCATGGGATTATCGGCAATCGGAATGCCCTTAACGTTCATGCCCAACAACCCCGTAAAGAAGGTGAGTGGGAGGAAAATGGCGGAGATAGTTGAAAGCAAAAATGTGTTCTTATTGAGTTTATCATTGAGCGAGAAAACAAGCTCATCGTGTACGATTTGGGCACGGTCACGTACGGCGTCCAAATCCTCGACGTAACGCGTCATGCGGTCATAACATTCTTGCAGCAGCCGCTTATCCGCAATGTGCAGCCATTTTTGCTCTGATAACTTCATGCGGGCCAGCGCGTCACGTTGTGGAGCGAGGTAGCGATGAAAAATAATCGCCTGCTTGCGAATATCGACGATTTCATTGCGCAGCCGCGCATCTGGCTTGGTGAGAACCAATTCTTCCGCGCAATCAATCTGGTCGTTCAGCAAATTCAGTGTTGGTTCCATGTGGGTACATAAACCGTCCGCCAGTTGAGCGATGAACTCGCCTGTATTTTTGGGGCCTTGTCCACGCTCATACGCCACGCGCACCTCGTGAACGGCTTTCAATTTACGTTTACGCACGCTGATGATACGGCGCTTATCGACATAAACGCGAACGGACACCATGTCCTCTGGTTCTTCGTTGGCGTTTAGGTTTACGCCGCGCAGAATGACCACCGCGCCCTCGTCATACTCTGTCATGCGTGGGCGGGTTTCGGCTGCCATCAATGCTTCCATGGCTTGCGGGTCAATGGCGCTATGCTTTTCCATCCACTCCCATGTGTTGGGGTGGTCGCCGTGCAAATGGATCCAATAGCTTTCAGTGAGGTTGCCGTTTCGAGCGTCCTCTTGCGATAGTTCGGTGACGCCACCTTTACCGTTCAATGCATAGGCAAATACGATCTCGGGGTCGCCATCATGAAAGTCGGGGTCTTTGCGCTGATGTGGGGTTACAATCGACATTAGCCTTTACCTCCATCAATGTGCACTTGATGTGGAAAGGGGATGATGATGTCATTCTCTTTAAACGCTTTGTGAATAGCCATGATGATGTCACTGCGCGGCCCAAGCCTGCCATCGCTAATATCGTCGATCCAGAAATAAAGTACCATGAGGATGCCGCTATCACCAAAGTCTGTACAGAAGCATGCGGGCGCAGGGTCGCTTAGGCATTTGGGATGGGCGCGGGCAGCCGCAAGCACTAGGTTCTTAGCCAATTCCAAATCTGTCTTATAATCAACGGAGATTTTAATTTCAGCACGTGCGCGTTTGTTGCTGTAGGTCCAATTCACCATGCGCTGCGTGATGAAGTCTTCATTCGGTATCAGCACTTCACGACCATCTACCGTTTCGAGCAGGGTATAGCGCGCGCTGGTTTGTAAAATGGTGCCTACGGTGCCGTCCGCGAGCTCGATAACGTCGCCCACTTGGGACGATTTTTCAAAAAGCAGGATAATACCACTAATGAAATTGCTGGCGATTTTTTGCAAACCAAATCCGAGACCGACACCGAGTGCGCCGCCGAATACGCTGAGTGCGGTAAGGCTAATGCCCAAAATTTGCATGATGATGATGAACACCACGAAATAGACAAAAATCTGGAATAACTTGCTCATCAGCGCTTTGTTGCTGACATGAATGCCACGAATGCGCTTCAGGCGATTATCAACGGCACTGACGATGAAACCAGCAATCCAGAACAAGATGATGATAGCCAATAGTGATTGAAGGATGGTGAATGCGGTAAATTTGAAATCCCCAATCGCGAAATCAATTTCCTTGAGCGCGGTGGTTACAGGCTTCCACAAGCCAAAGAGCTGTAACATCGTAATCGGCATGACAACCAGTGCAATCATCCAGCCCGCCGCTTTGCGTGA